>NZ_AYYU01000019.1 GCF_001436455.1 Lactobacillus jensenii DSM 20557 | reverse complement strand
AGGATTATTTTCTTTTTGGCAAGTGTTTTTTGCTTTTTTCAAAAGAATCTGTATCCGATCACAATAATCGCGATGACTTAATTAATTTACACTATTTTTTGGCTTTTGGCAATACTTTTTAAGAAAAAAGGACACAGAATCTGTGTCCTCTTTCTTTATTCTTATATTCCAATAATATCATGCAATTCTTTTTGTCGATCTAATTCTTGAAATTGTAAAAAAAGACAAGTATGAATTTGGTGGATCTGATCTTCGCAATCATGCATTATCCAATAGTAGATCGTATGATACATTGCTTTCGATATTCTAATCAGTGTTGGTTCTGAATAGCATCCTCGACTTCGTGCATAATATCTTAAAATTTCAAACAAAGCTTTTTCCACATTTTTACCAAAAGCCTTTGTATTGCCCAAATGAACCAAATTAATATAAAAAGTTTGGTCATCTTTTAAAGCTTTTAGTAATTGTAGCATTCGACTGGAAAAATTATCATATCGATTTGAAAGCAAAATCCTGTTCAAATCTTTTATAAAAATTGCCTCGTAAAAATCTTCAATTCCTTTAAAATGATAATAAAAGCTACCTCGTGAGACTTTTGCTACCTCACATAAAGTTTTTACTTGAAAATTCTTTATTCTTTCTGTACTTAAATTTTTGTACAAAACTTCTTCTAGATGTTTTAGATTCATCCACCCTCCACATATCAAAAAATCACTTCATGCTAGACATTTAATTTTAAATTTCAAAAAATAAAATTTAAAATTAATAAGAATGTAATTTATCAGATTTATAAATTTTGTCAAGCTTTTTATTCAAAAAAAATAAAAAAAGCGAAAAAGCTGCATATAATAACAGTTTCTTCGCTTTTTTCTATTTTTATAATGTAATAGCACCACTAGCTAATAACTCATCACATTTTGTTGGTTCAAATTTTTGTCCAACTTTAAAACTATCAGGGACTACCATAATTCCTCTTTTTTGTGGGGCATGAGGTAAACCTAATTCACGCGCTGAACAAATCATACCATATGATGGTACACCACGTAATTCGCCTGGCCAAATCTGGGCACCATTAGGCATTAATGTTCCAGGCAATGCAACAACAACTTTCTGGCCTGCTTCAATATTTGGAGCACCACAAACAATCTTTACATCACTTTCTGAACCCACATCAACTGTTGTTACATGCAAGTGATCAGAATCAGGATGTGCTTCACATGTTTTTACATAACCGTACACTAAAGTTGGCTTTGAAGGAACTAATTGATCAGCAAAGCCGTTATCTTTAAGAATTTGGTTAAGCTTAGTAAGATCCTCAGCAGTTAATTCGACTTCACCATTAGCTAATGCATCATAATTTAGATATTGATCAACATCAAAAAAGTTAAAACCGATAACATTGTTATCTTCGTCTAAAACTCTTGTAACTTGATCTTTTTCTTCGTAGTGACTTCTACCCTTATCTTGACCCAAAATAACAATTAAAGTATTTGGATATGCATGTTTATTTGTACTTGCAATCATTGATAATCCTCACTTCTGTTAATCAAGTGAACGCAAAAAACTCTCGACTTCATCTTTAGTTTTGCGATCCTTATTAACTAGTCTACCAATTTCTTGGCCATCTTGGTAGACAACAAAGCTAGGAATTCCTAAAATTGCCAAATCTTTAGCTACTTCAATAGAGTTATCCCTATTAATCTGGTAAAACTCACTATCAGCAAAATCCTTTTCAATTTCTGGCATAAATGGGTCTAAGAAGCGACAATCTGGGCACCAATCAGCAGAAAACTCTAAAACAGTTCGGCCATTTTTAGTTAATTCAATTAATTTTTCTTTAGTTAGTGCATCTATTTTTTTCATAGTGTACCTCCTCGTGCTTACTTTTTATAAGTATGATATATCAAAAATTCATAAAAGTAAATTATTTAAAATGAGCATGTAATGCATAAATAGGATTTCCCTTCGAAGCAAATTTATGTTCATATTCTGTTTCCACATTTTTGGTAACAATTTCTTCATTTTCATGATGTAGATCTACACTAACAAAATCAAACACCATCCCGAAGTTATTCAAACTCATTAAGCTATAACTAAATAAACCACTATTATCAGTCTTAAACTCCAAATGACCTGTTGGCTTTAAAATTGTCTGATAATTTTTCAAAAAGTCCTTATATGTTAATCTACGCTTTTCGTGACGTGTTTTAGGCCATGGATCACTAAAGTTTAAATATAATACATCAACACTATTTTCAGCAAAGAAGCTAGCAATACTAATCGCATCCCCTCGAAGAATTTGCAAATTATCCAACTTCTTTTCTAATTTTGTCCGCAAAATAATTCCTGCAGCTGTAGTTTGTAACTCAATTGCTACATAATTTCTATCAGGATGTTGCTGAGCTAATGTAGTTATAAATTGTCCCTTTCCAGATCCAATTTCCACTTCTAATGGACGTGAAAAATCTGCAAAACGATTTTCCCAATCAATCTTAACTTCTGGATTAGGATCTTGTAAAACACTTTCAGGATGTTCATCAACTAACTTAACAGCCCATGGTTTATTTCTTAATCTCATATTCAGTTCTCCTAATTTTTCTTTTTTAATTTAAGCGGTAAATATATATTAGCTATTAACAGCATAAAAATAAGCAAAATAGCTGCATTTAACAATACTGATATTTTAAAAATTACTATCCAAAAGATTACAATCATTATAACCTGAAGAAGTAAAGCCCAAGTAACTACTGATTTTACTTCTCGAATATTATCTCTTTTTATTGGCATAACATGATACATAATATGGCGCTGATATAGTCTTTTTATTGGCAATAATTGATATGCTGTTAAAAAGACTACTAAAGCTGATAATATTAACACCATATTCATATCCGTTACCATAAATGATAGTAAGATAGCAAATATAGTCATTCTAACAAGTAATGAAATATAGTCAGGATTTCGAAGTAAGTTTCTTTGTAACAAAAACTGATTAGCATTCTTTGCTTTTTGAAAATTAAGCCAAAAATCCAAATACTTTCTTCGCTTAATTACAATTGCCTTCTCAGAAACATCTGTAAACATACTATAGAAAATAAAAACTCTGTTTTGCCTTATACGTTCTTTCTCATATGCTTTTGTCCAGTCAAAACTTTCAAGCTTTTGGCTAAAAATATAAATAGTAAAACCAATAAGGGCAATTAGCAATGCTACTGAAGCCGCAAAATCTAATAAACTAGCATAAATACCTAAAAAAGCAATCAAATAAAATAAAACTTTAGAGTAATGATATTGAAAAGACAAGGATAAATATTCTAGTTGCAAATATATTGCTTTTAACAAATAAAGTAAAACAGCAATAATTAGGTATTCCCAAAATTGCATACCTAATTTTATTCCTGCAAAAGGGAAAGCAATCCCAATTAATAGTGTCAATATGATATATGGCAAGACTAAACTATATTTTTTCAAATTTTGTAAATATACAGTCATCTCAGAATCTTTTACAAATAAAAATTGTAAATCTGCTTTTTTAATCAGTGTAACTAACTCACCTGGAATTAGGCCAACAGTAAAAGCCATTGCAAGTATTGGTTTGTAAAACCAAAGATTATTAGGAATCTTTGGCAAACTCTGAGCATACCAATACATAAAACCACCAAATAAGAAAATTAAGGCCAAAACAAAAAAGTCATTAAATACCAAACGTAAATAACGAAGATTTCTTTTAGTATTTTCTGCAAGACGCCTTTTAGCTAAATTATCCATTTTGCACCTGCTCTCTTGAAAGAATTTCATAAATCTTGTCAAAAGAATCAGAACTTGATAAGCCATAATAACGCTTAATTTCATCTAATGAGCCACTAACTTCGATACATCCATTATTTAAAACGGCAAACTTAGAAATTGTTGTTTGTACTTCACTTAAAACATGACTAGTCATTAAGACCATTTTCCCATCTTGAGTTGCTTCATTAATTAACTTAGTCAAACTAACTGCCGATAGTGGATCAAGCCCAGTAAAAGGTTCATCAATAACTAAAAGTTCTGCATCAGTTATAAAGGCGCAAACCAACATAACTTTTTGCTTCATCCCTTTAGAGAAATGAATTGGCAACCAATCCAATTTATTATCAAGTCGGAAAATCTTCAAAAGCTCATCTGCTTTTTTCCAAGCTTTATCTGAATTAAGTTCATAAGCCAAGATAGTTAAATCAATATGTTCTTTTAATGTGAGTTCAGGATATAAAACCGGAACTTCTGGAATATATGCTAATTGCTGTTTAAACTTATCGGGATTTTTTGTTAATTCAAGTCCGTTTAAGCTAATTAAACCTTTTTGAGGCCTCAACAACCCTAAAATATGCTTAATAGTGGTAGATTTTCCTGCACCATTTAAGCCAATTAAGCCTACGGCTTCGCCAGGCTTTATTTCTAAATTTAAATTTTTAATTACGGCTACGCCATGGTAGCCTCCACTTAAATTTTTAATTTTTAATGTCATAATCTTTTTCCTTATTAACTACAATCGTAATTATGATAACATGAACAATGAAAGAAACTAAAGATTAAAGGAGCGAGTGCAACAATGAGCCATTTAGATGACAATTGTTTATTCTGTAAAATTATAAAAGGAGAAATTCCAAGTTACAAGATTTTCGAAAATGATGATGTTTATGCATTTCTTGATATTTCTCAGGTAAATCCCGGACATACTCTCATGGTACCCAAGAAACATATTGTTAATTTATTTGACTATAGTCAAGAAGATGCGGCTAAATATTTGCAGTATATCCCAATGATTGCGAATGCCATCAAAAAATTCAATCCTAAGATTAGCGGAATGAATATTGCGGCTAATAATGGAGCTAGTGCCGATCAGGTTGTAATGCACTCGCATATTCACTTCATTCCCCGCTATAAAGGCGATGGTTTTAAAATGGCCACTAGAAATAATGCTGATCAATATACTCCTGAAAAATATGAAGAAATTGCTAGTGAAATTCGCAAAGAATTTTAACAATTATAATCACAGAAAGAAGGATATTATATGTTTAAATCATTTAGTTTAGGTTTTATTTTAGGTGCAGGTGTAGGTATAGCTGCTGCATTTTTACCAACAGACGATAAAGATAGATGTTTAAAAGATGATGTTAAAGATTATATTGATGGTAGTATAAATGACAGTGCTACTTTTTCAGATAATTTGGCTACCTTTCAAGATAGTTTAAATAACTTTAACCAAAAAGCTCCTATTGCTACTGAAACTCTTTCATCATTACAATCTAAGACTGAAAAATTTCAAAATATTATGAACGAAAAAACAGATGACTTAAAAGACAAAATTTCTGATTTAAATGCAAAAATAATTTCTTTGAATGCTGATTTAAAAGAAAGAAACTAGAACGTTAAGCCAGTTACTTTTATAGTAGCTGGTTTTATTTTAAGAATTACTAATTATAGGCATAAAATTTAGCTAAAGTAGTGTTTAAGAAACTATGACTTTTTTGTGAATTTGAATAATTTTGAAACAAGATTCACTAAAGTATGCTATATTATAAGGCAGTAATGTTTATAAGGATGTGGAGATTTATTTCTATGAATAAATATTGGAAAAAAGCTGCAGCTATTGTCGCTGTTGCAGGTATTGCTTTGTCTGCTACTGCTTGTTCAAGTAGTGCAACTTTAGTTAGCTACAAGGGTGGTAAAATTACCCAAGATGAATATTATAAAGAATTAAAATCATCACAAGCAGGTAAAAGTACCCTTGCTAACATGATTATTTACCGTGCTTTAAAGCAACAATATGGTAAAAAAGTTACTCAAAAGCAAGTAGATAAAGAATACAATGCTTACAAGAAGCAATATGGTTCTTCATTTGAATCCGCATTGGAGCAAAATGGTTACACAACTTCAAGTTTTAAGAAAAACATTGAAACTAACTTGTTAACTGTTGCTGCTTTAAAGGATATTAAGAAGATTACTTCTAAGCAAGAACAAAAGGCTTGGAAGAGTTACCAACCAAAAGTTACAGTTCAACATATCTTAGTATCAAAGAAATCAACTGCTGAAGATGTTATTAAGCAATTGAAGAGTGGTACTAGCTTTGCAACTTTAGCAAAGAAGTATTCAATTGATTCAGCTACTAAAAATAAGGGTGGCAAGCTTACTGCATTTGACTCAACTGATACTACTTTAGATTCAGACTTCAAGACTGCTGCTTTCAAGCTTAAGAATGGTGAATACACTACTACTCCAGTTAAGACTCAATCTGGATATGAAATCATCAAGATGATTAAGCACCCTTCAAAAGGTAAGTTTAGTGACCACAAGAAGGAAATTGATGAACAAATTTACCAATCAATGGAACAAGACACCACTACTATGCAAAGTGTTATCAGAACTGTTTTGAAGAAGTCTGATATTTCAATTAAAGATAAGGACTTAAGCAACGTTCTATCATCATACATGTCAACTACAGCTACAACTAATTCAGCAACTAGTTCTAACTAGTTAACAAGTATATTAATAAGAAAAACCACTTCAAATGAAGTGGTTTTTGTTTACTCTAATTTAACTTATCAATCTTACCTAACTCGCTATTTTTAGGTCGATAAAATTTACGTCCATCTTGTGCAAAAATTGGACTAGAAAATTCCCCTGGTTTTGTTTCTTGTAATGCCTTAGTAATTTCATAAATACTTGCATCTAAATCATCAATTCTATGTAATAATTCCGCTTCAAGTAAAGCTGGTCTTTTAGCTGCACCATATTCAGGTAAACCATGATGTGAAATAACCATATGACGTAAAAGAACTACATCTTCATTCTCTATGTCAATTTTTAATTCATTTGCAGCTAAGACAATCTCTTCATCACCAATTACTAAATGCCCTAATAAATTTCCAGTCATAGTATACCTAGTAGCAACTGGGCCAGTAAATTCAATAACTTTACCTAAATCATGTAGAATACATCCTGCAAAAAGTAACGATTGATTTACTTGAGGGTAATTTTTACTAATTGCATCTGCATCCCTCAGCATTGAAAGTGTATGATATGCTAAGCCAGCTTGAGTAGCATGATGATTAGTTTTAGCAGCGGGATAGGTATAAAATTTATTACTCCATTTTTCTAAAAGATAGCGAACTATTCGGTTCCAAGTTGGATTTAGAATTTTAAACACATAATCATTAATTTCTTCTTTCATACTTGCCGAAGCTTCTGGTGCTTTCTTTACAAAACTTGATAAGTCATAACCATCTGATTCAGTTACAGGTCTAATCGAGAAGATTTTAATTTGAGGCCGATTTTGGTATTCATCAATTACCCCATTAACTGCCACTAAATTTCCTGTTGGATACTTGGCTAAATCATCTTCATTAGCATCCCACAAGTTGGCCCGCATACTTCCAGATTTATCTGCTAGTTCAAACATCAAATATGTTGTTCCTTTTTTAGTATGGAATAATTGAGCTTGCTTGATTAATAATACTTGATCAAATTCTTCACCTAAATTATAGTCCATTAAGTTTTTTAACATTATTCACCCCTACCTTTCAAAAGTTAATACATGTTTAGTTAAAGCATCAGCTAAGGCTTTTCTTGCTGTAAAAATAATAATTTGATTTTCTTGTGATAATTGCTCTAGCAATTTCATAATATTTTCTGTTCGACCATGATCAAAATTAACAAAAGAATCATCAATTAAAATCGGTAAATTAATTTCATCTTGGATTTGCTTCGCAAAGGACAATTTTAAGGCAAAGTATAACTGCTCTTTCGTTGCTCTAGATAAATACTTAATTTCTATCTTTTTACTATTGCGGTCTGTAACCTTAATAGTTTTTCCAAAGTTAATTGCCTGATAATTACCATTAGTCAGCAAAGTGAAATATTCTTGACTAGCAACTAACATCTTTGGAAGTCTTTCACCAGAAGCAATATCAAGTGCTCTAGTAATAATTTGACTAGCCAAAACATAGGCCAAATACTTGCTAGTTGCAGTATTCAGCTGAGTATTAGTTGTTTCAATTTCTTGTTTTTGTCGTTCAATCTCATCAGAATTTGCGAAATTTTCCATCTTAACCTTAATTTCTGCAGTATTTTGATTTAACTTGGTTAAATCAACTTCTAACTGATGATTTTGCTTTTTTAAATCTGCAATCTCTTGTTGCCATTTATTTTCATCAAGTAAAATTTCATGGAGTTTTTCTTGATCCTCCTTAAAGTTTTCAGACAAAGCATTTAAACGATTTTCTTGTTCTTGGTTAATAAAGTAAGCTTCTCGCAACTTTAAGTATTCATCCCAAGTTTTAACTTTTGCATTTAAGAAGAAGTCATTAATTTGATTATTAATTACTTCAAGTTTATTTTTTAAACTTTCGATATTCGCAATTAAACTAGCCTTATTAGCTACAAGTACGTTTTGTTGTCTTAAAGTAAGTTCTAAGTTATTTAAGGCTTCATTTACATCTTCTAAAGAAAGCGACTGTTGTAAGTACCTACCTAAATTCACAGTATAATTTTGTAACTTGGACTGTAAATTTTCTATATCACTTCTAAAGTTATTAATATCAAGTTCAATTTCTTTCAGTTGATTTAATTTTTCAATTACTAAGTTAAAGTTCTGCTTATTTGGGTCAAAGCCATATTTATTAACAAAACTGGCTAAATTTGCCTTATCTTCTCTAATACTTGCTTTTCTTTTTGCTTCTTTAATTCCTAAATATCCTACAAGTATAAATAATAAAAGAGTTAAGATGGGGGATATCATCCAAGAAAAAGCACCCATAACTACTAAACCAATTATCCAAGGCATAAATTGAGATTTATTCGAATTGCCTTTTGAGCTAATTTTTTGAGTTGCACGCTGCAACTCATTAGCATCAAGCTGTTCTAATTTTTTTAAGAAAGGATACAAAGCAACTAGCTGTTCACGTTGCTTCTTTTTCTTATCAAGCTCATATTTTTTATTTTCAAGTTGATTTTTCCATTCAACAAACGAGCTTCGCTCTAATAATAGTTTTTCAGCTTGTTTTTGATCAAAATCACTTTCTTGTAAACTCTTTAATTGAGAGTTACTTTCTTCCAAACTAGCTAATAAATTTTTTCTTTCAACTACTAAACTTTGACATAAATCAAAATCTTTTTCAGAAAAGTTAACTTCCTTAAACTCTTTTTTCAGAGCTTGATATTTTTTATATGAAGCCAGTTTTTGCTCTAAATCTTTTGCTGCAATAAGCTTTTCATTGTTTTCTTTATATTCACTTTGAACTTTAAGATATTCGGTGCGTTGCTTATTTAAGTCATCTTCTAAAACTTTATAGTCTGAAAATTCTACTTGCTTTTGACTTAAATCAGCTAATTCATCAGTCCTCTTATTAAGCAATTGATTAACTTCAGGCTTTTTCCCTAATTTTTTAAAAAGAGTTCCTGCTTCTTTATCAAATTTATCTCGCAGACTTAAAAACTCGGTTGACTTTGCAGCACCTAAATAATAAATTTGCTCAACTAAGTCATTTTCAGTCAATTTCATTATTTGAGCTAGTGTATCTTGATTAAAGATAAAACTGTCAGCATAAAAACTACCATCAATATTTTGAATATTATCAAAAAATAAGCTCTCAGGTACAATATGACCATCTTTTTTTACAGTTAAGGTGCCTTTTTTACTCTTATCACCCTTAGTCCATAATCTCTCTAACTCAAATTCACTGCCACCTAATTCAAAAAATAAGCTTCCACCCATTGGACTAACGGCTGCTAATGGTTCATATTCTTCAAAAAAGGGAGCTTTATTACTTCTCAAATAAAATCCAAATAATATTTGCTTAATAAACGCAACCGTGGTACTTTTTCCGGCTTCATTTTCACCAAAAAAGACGTCAATCTCTTTACTTGGGAGGGAAAAAGTAAGATTAGATAACTTACCAAAATGTATAATCTTAATTTTCGTTAGTTTCATCATCAATTCCCTTCATGCTTTGAGCTAGAATCACTAATGCTCTTTCAACAGTTTCTTGCTGAAAATCATCATTTTGACATAAATCAGCTAAATATTGATCCTTTTTGATTAGTTCTTGGGCTAATTTTACAAAATTAGACTTACTTGTACTTTCTAGTTTTGCTTCGGAAAATGCCTTTTGTTCCTTTGCACCTAATTTTATTTGTAAATTACTTTTTAAGCGTAAATCTACTACCTGACTTGAATATGCTAAATTTTGACTTAAATTATTCCAAAAATCACTGTCTGTAATTAATTCAACTTCCGCTTCACTTAAATATTGAGCTTCATTAATTACAACATAAAAGAATGTTAATTCTGTATTAGCCTTGTTCAATTCACTTATAAGCCAATTTTGTAGCTCTGTCTTTGAGACCTGCTTTGATAATGTGAGGTCTAGCTTCTGCCAAAGAATTGGGGCCGTTTTTTCAAAAGAAATCTTAGTTTCTTTTCTTTCTTCATCAACTACTCCAAGATAGCATCCCTTTGCCCCTAATTCATTAATATGGCGCCCTTGAATATTACCTGGATAAACAATCAAAGGCTTTTGAGATAAAATTTCTCTAACATGAATATGACCTAAAGCAAAATAATCATAATTTAAATTTCTTAATTCAGCCATTTCAAAAGGTGCATAAATGTTTTGGCTTTGTTCAGTAGTTTTAATGCCTGCGTGCATCATACCGATTGTATAAGTACTATCTTTAGTAGGAAAATTATTAACCATATTTTCAGTTATATGGTTATTTTTATATGAAAATCCTACCACATTATATTCAAAGCCTTGTTTAGTTTTTAAAGATAATTTTTCTATTTTTTGTTCATTTCCCAGCAAGTGAAAATATGGGCTTGAATTAACAAATAAACTATTCAAATCCATATAATCATGGTTACCAAAAATCATAACTACTTCGATTTTAGCATCAGTCAATCTTTTTATTTGGTTAGCAAAAAACAACTGACTCTTAGGACTAGGCTTATTCGAATCAAAAGTATCTCCAGCTATTAATACTAAATCAACCTCTTGCTTTAATGCTATATCACAAATTCTCTGAAAAGATTTTTCAGCCGCATTTTTTATTTCTTCATAGGTCTTATAAGGCAAAAAAGATAGCCCACGAAATGGACTATCTAAATGCGCATCTGCTAAGTGAATAAACTTCATTTTTATTTACCAGAATGAATGCTAATATCTTCATAAAGATCAGTAATCGGCTTAGCAATTGTTTTTTGAATATCATCAAGTAACATATAAATACCTTGTTCAGCCATAATTACTTGCTTAACATGTGGATCATTTTGAATCTTTTGATCTAGTTCTTGATATTTTGCTTTTTCATCATCAGTCATTTCTTGACCATTTTGTTGCTTTTGCAAAATTCCCTTTTGAAATTCTTCCATTTCACGGTAAAGAGCTAGACTAGTTTCATTTTCCTTTACACCTGCAATTGCTTTCTTCAAAGTTGCAAATTGATCTGTTTCTTGAAATTCAGATGCTAGCTTATTAGCTGTATCATAAATGTTAATCATACTTCTCTCCTTATTTACCAAATAGGCCTTTTATATTATTGTACCATGCTTGAATATTCTTGCCTGCTTGATTCAAGCCATTTTGTAAATTTTGTCCAGCCTGAGACAACCAATCTGAATCAGAGCCAGTCGAATTAGCCATACTTTGAGCAGGCTTTTCACTAAAGGCTGTACCCTTAGTATACGGTAAAATGCCCTCCATTTCAGCCTTATATAATCTGGTTATACCAGTTTCTGAAATTCCTTGCATATAATGGTTTTGGTCTGTTTTATCAAAACCAACCCATGTTGCAACTACAACATCTGGTGTATATCCAACAATCCATTGATCTTTAGTTCCATAAGCCCATGACACTTCTGTTGAACCAGTCTTACCTGCCACTTGATAACCAGATGGTTGAGCTGATTGGGCAGTTCCACTAGTAAAGACGCCTAATAGCATCGATGTCATTTCTTTTGCAACACTTTGACTCATAATTCTATGACTACCTGTATTAGAATTTTGAGCAATAACATTACCACTTGCATCTTCAATTTTAGTAATAAAGTAAGCATTATTAGGGAGATTTCCATTATTAGCAAAAGCACTATACGCCTTGGCCATTTGAAGAGGTGAAACTCCAGTTGATAATCCTCCCAAAGCTAAGGCTAAATTCTGATCTCTTTTAGCTACTTTAATGCCAAAATTTTGCATGGCCTGAACACCTTTGGCAACTCCTATTTTATCTAAAAGCCAAACCGCTGCTACATTTTTACTTTGCGCAATAGCTTGATACATTGGAATTGAATTTGAATATTGATTATCAACATTATGTGGCTCATATTTATTAGAGCCAAATGTTTGCAATTTATCAGATAATTCAGAGTCATAGTGATATCCATTTTGCAAAGCTGGTGTATACACAGCTAATGGTTTTATTGAAGATCCTGGCTGTCTTTTCATTTGAGTTGCACGATTGTATCCTCTAAAAACGTGTTCCCCACGACCACCAACGATTGCTCTTACAGCTCCAGATTTAGGATCAACAGCTACGCTAGCTCCTTGCACCTTGGTACCATCACTAGCAGAAGCTGGGAAATTAGCTGAAGAGTCAAATGAGTCTTGCATGGCAGACTGATAATCAGTATTCAAAGTAGTATAAATCTTAAGCCCCTTATTCATAACATCTTCTTCAGTTAAGCCATATTTACTAATTGCCTCATCTACTACTGCATCAAAGAAATATGGATATTTATAGCCATCATCCTGAGTATAATTATCTTTAAGACTTAAGCTCTCTGATTGAGCAATTTTACAAGAAGAAGCTGATAATTTTTTATTTTGGACCATTAAGCCCAGAACTACATTTCTTCGTGATAAAGCATTAGTCATATGATCAATCGGGTTGTAATATGACGGATTTCTCAACATCCCTGCTAAAGTGGCAGCTTCACCTACTGTTAAATCACTAGCATCTTTTCCAAAATATTTATGTGATGCATCTTGTACACCCCAAACACCATTACCAAAGTAGGCATTATTAAGATACATCGTCAAAATATCTTTTTTGGAATATACGTGATTAATCTCTATTGCAAAAAATAGTTCTTCAAGTTTCCGAGAAAAAGTTTGTTGCTGTGTCAAGATAGCATTTTTAGCTAATTGTTGTGTTAAAGTCGATCCCCCACCAGCAATATTACCGTGGTGAATAAGCAAACTTACAAAGGCCCGTGCCATTCCTTTAATACTAAAGCCAGGATTTGTATAAAATGTCCGATCTTCAGTTGAAATAACTGCTTCTTGCATATAAGGCGATATTTTGTCTAACTCAACAAAAGTACCTTTTTGTGAATACAGATTCCCCGCTTTTTGTCCGCTAGCATCATATATCTGCGTAGTTGTTGCTAAAGAAGCCTTTAAATTTGCTATATTGGAAGTTTTAACCTTAATTGTATAATAAGATGATGTGATTAAAATCACGGTTAAAAGTGCTAAAACTAACCATCTAATCACTTGAAAGCGATGATTAATGTTCTTGATAAAAAGCCAAACCGGATTTGCCTTTTTATTTCGTGAGTATTCCCTCATCTACATTCTCCTTTTAGGTAATCAGTTTGATTTTAGCACATTCGCCAAATTAAACCAGAAAGCTGAAGATTTTTTATAAATATTATGCCAACTTATAATTTTATCAATAAATATCCAGATAAATCGCCGATTTCAGTTAATGACATGCTTAGAAAGCTTTTAATTCCCAGAAAATGGCGTCATTTTTTACGTATTGAGAAAAATATTTTGATTAACGGACAATATCGTAACTTTAATGAACTAGTATATCCTAATGATCTCTATTCAATTTCTCTTACTCATGTTGAAAATCAGCAACACCCAATACTGCCAAGTGGTCATTTGCCCCAAATTATTTATGAAGACAAAAATATACTTGTAATTAATAAACCTAGCAAACAAAAAACACATCCTAATTTATTCGAAACTAATACTGCAATGAACGATGTAACAACTTACTTAGGTTATACCCCTTATATCATTCATCGTTTAGATATGCTTACCAATGGTTTATTGCTATTTGCTAAAAATCCTGCTGTTGTTCCAATTTTAAATCGCCAGTTAACCACTAAGACAATGCAAAGAAATTATTATGCGACTGTTAAACTAAAAGATATTGCCCAAAAAGGTACAATTAGTTCACCAATTGCCCAAGATCCAACTGATCAACGAAAACGGATTATAGCTGATAATGGGCTAAAAGCAGTTACTCATTATGAAGTAATTGGACGTGACTTAAGTAAAAATACTATGGTATTGAAGCTAACACTAGAAACAGGTAGAACACATCAAATTAGAGTTCATCTAGCAAGTATTAATCTACCAATTATTGGCGATCCGCTATATAATCCTAATTTTAATGGAGAGCCTTTAGCTTTAATCGCATATGAGATGACATTGATCAAACCTTTTACTTTTGAAAAATTAACAGTTACTTTACCAAACAAAAAAGACTATCCAAACGGATAGTCTTTTTAAATAAGGTAATAATAAGATTATTCTTCGTTTAATGAAGAACGGTCAAATGATGCATCCTTAAGTTCATCATCAATAGTCTTGGTACCCATCCAAGAAATCATTTCCTTCATCTTATCAGTAATAGCTTCAGTACCTGGTAATAAAAGCTTACGTGGGTCGTAACCCTTGTGATCCTTATCAAGGTCCTTTTCAGCCATGATGTATTCACGAGTAGCTTCTTGGAATGCTAATTGGAATTCAGTGTTGATGTTAATCTTAGCAATACCAAGTTGGATAGCCTTCTTGATTTGATCTTGAGGAATACCTGAACCACCGTGAAGTACAAGTGGAGTTTCAGGAACTGCTTCAGCGATTTCCTTTAAACGATCGAAGTTAAGGCCCTTCCAGTCTGCTGGGTAAACACCGTGAATGTTACCAATACCACAAGCAAGCTTGTCAACACCTGCAGCAACGAATGCCTTAGCGTCTTCAACTGATGCTAATTCACCACCGCCTTGGTTTTCACCAATCTTACCAATTTCAGCTTCAACAGAAATACCACGTTCGTGTGCTAACTTGATAATTTCCTTAGTCTTAGCTAAGTTTTCTTCAGTTGGAAGTGCGTGACCATCAAACATAACTGATGAGTAACCAAGCTTAATACATTCCTTAGCTGATTCAAAGTCACCGTGGTCCAAGTTCAAAATAACTGGAACTGAGATGTTCATTGCGTCCATTTGGTCAGCAACCATGTCCTTAACAAACTTATAGCCACCCATGTACTTAGCAGCACCAGTAGAAACTTGGATTAATAATGGAGTTCTAGTTTCTTCGGCAGCACGTAATTCTGCACGAGTCCATTCCAAGTTGTTAGTGTTGTAGGCACCAACTGCGTAGTGGTGCTTACGAGCTTCTTTAAAAATTTCATTACCATTGTCAAAATAAGCCATTGATATACCTCCTAGAAATTTACACTAATTATTTTAACTCATAAGTGATAATTTTAACAAGGGGAGATTCCCCTTTTATTACATTTCTTTTGGAGCAGCAACACCTAATAAATGCAAACTTTCAGTTAAAACAATTGAAGTTGCCTTAACTAAGGCTAAACGTGCTGCTAATTGATCATCTTCATCAAGAATACGTACATTTGCGTAATATTTGTTAAAGTGCTTAGCAAGCTTTAAAGCAAACTTAGCAATAATTGATGGTTCATATTTTTCACTTGCTTTTGCTAAAACAGCTGGGAAGTCTGCTAAATCTTTAGCTACTGCAAATGCCCATTCATCACTTAAATCAAGTTCATCAATTGTGACAATTTGGTTAGCCTTTCTCAAAATACTTTGAGCACGAGCATTAGTATATTGGACATATGGACCTGTTTCTCCTTCGAAACGAACAACTTCTTCTAGATTGAAGTCGAAGGCGTCTAATCGATCATTCTTTAAATCGTGGAATACAACGGCACCAATCCCTACTTCGTTAGCCACTTGTTCTTTATTTGGTAAGCCTGGATTCTTAGTTTCAATTTGCTTCATAGCAAGTTCAACAGCATCTTCCAACACCTTGTCTAAAAATACAACATTCCCTTTACGAGTCGAAAGTTTCTTACCACCTTGTGTAATTAACCCAAATGGAATATGGTGAATGTCATCTGCCCAATTGTGTCCCATCTTCTTCAAGACTTCTTTAAGTTGTTCAAAATAAGCAGATTGTTCATTTCCCACAACATAAAGTGCTTGTACAAAGTCATAATGCTTTTTACGATATTCTGCTGCAGTTAAATCACGGGTAGTATAAATACTTGTTCCATCAGATTTCAAAATCATTGCTGGATTCTTATCTGGGCCTAAATCTACAACTTGAGCACCACGTGATTCAACAAGAAGGTCTTTTTGACGCAATTCATCAACAATAACATCCATCTTGTCATTATAAAAAGCTTCACCATGGTATGAATCAAATTCTACATTCAACTTCTTATAAATCCGGTTAAATTCTTGTAAAGAAACCTTTCTGAACCAATTCCAAAGTTTAACTGCTTCAGGATCTCCACCTTCAAGCTTCTTAAACCATGCACGTCCTTCATCTTCAAGTTCAGGCTTTTCTTCTGCAACTTCGTGGAACTTTACATAGTAATGGAACAAACTATTAATTGGATCTTTCTTTACATCTTCTTCATTGCCCCATAACTTATATGCAGTGATCAATTTACCAAACTGAGTTCCATAATCGCCTAGGTGGTTAATTTTTATAGGAGTATATCCCACTTTAGTTAAAATTTTAGCAATAGAATTACCAATTACAGTTGAACGAAGGTGACCCATTGACATTGGCTTAGCAATGTTAGGACTAGACATATCAATGGCCACATTACCACTACCGAGGTTTTGGTTACCATAATTATTTTTCTTAACTAAAACTTCTTCTAAAGTCTGTGAAATTAAAGCAGACTTCTTAATAGAAAAGTTAACATAAGGACCCACAGCTTGAATCTTTTCAAAATTATCATCAGCTAAATTAGCTACTATATCTTTTGCGATTTCTGCTGGATTCTTGTGCAAAGTCTTAGCAAGAATAAATGCTGGAAAAGCATAGTCCCCCATTTCTGGATTTTTAGGGCGTTCAATCAAACTATTGATTTTTTCCTTAGGTAATTCAACTTGAGAAGAAATTAATTCGACTACTTTTTGTTTAAAGTCCATATTTACACCTCACAAATAAAAAAGTCTCTTTCTAGTAAAACTAGAAAGAGACGAGTATTAACCCGCGGTACCACTCTAATTGATGATAACATCCGCTTTGTTTATTAACATTAATGATAATCAAACACGCCTTCACCACTTCCACTATCTGTCTCCCACCAACACAAACTCGCTTAAAGCTTTCATGGCTACTACTTTTGATTTTGTTCATGAGCCATTATAACAGGCTTTTATTTTTTTAGCTAGTTTTTTACTTAAAGAAAAGATGCCAAATTCTAACAAAGATATTAGCTTGGTCAATATTTTCGCGAACTGTAGCGGCTAACTTAGTACCTTTACTTGAATAAATACTTGGATTATTGGTAAATAGATAATATCCTGCTAGTTGTCCCTTCTTAATTGGTGCTTCAATTTCTGACTTAGAGAAGGTTAATTTACCAGTAGAACTTGTCTTTTGCCAAATTCCGGAATCCTTTTTAACAACTAAATTAGATATCTTTTGATTACCATCAGCAACTTTGACCCCCTTAAGATTTGCTAATTGGGTGCCTTTTTTATAAATATATAATTGGTAATTGCTATATACATAGTCAAGCATCTTTTTAGTTTGAACAAAACGGCTTGGATCAGTGCCGTCTACATGCTTAGCCCCCATAACAATTGTAATCAATCTGCGACCCTTGTATTTTAAAGTACCAGCAAAGCAAGCTCCTGCCTTTTCACTAGTACCAGTCTTAAGCCCATCCAAAGGATACTCACTATCATACTGTGACAATCCCTTAAGCATCCAGTTCCAATTCTTCATTTTTGTTACAGTTGAACCGTCTTTAAAATCAAGTTCAGCTAATTTAGAAGTTGAAAGTACTTCAGGATAATCTGTCAATAAATGATCAACTATTTTAGCAACGCCAACTGCTGGGACTTCATTTTCAACATTTTTACCAGCACCAGGATAAGCATCTGAACCTACTTCACCATTTTTTAAACCACAAGTGGTATAAATCTGAGCACCATTAATCTGCCATTTTTTTAGAAGTGTTCTCATTTGATTTACCGCGTTTTCCTGACTTCCGTAAACGGCTTGTGCTAACATCATCACCGCACCATTAGCTGACTCAATTAAAGATGCTTCATATAATTGTTTAACAGTATATTGATGTTTCTCTTGTAAAGGAACATTGGAATAATCCGAATTATTACTTAATTTTACTATGTTCTTAGTAGGAGTCAGCTTTTGATTCCAACTAAGCTTTCCATTTTTAATAGCTTGTAAAGTCAAATAAATTGTAATTAATTTAGACATTGATGCAATCGGTAACGCTTTCGCCGCATTTTTGGCATATAAAACTTCACCCGTTTTTTGATCAATGGTAATTGCAGCCTTAACATTTAATTTAGCCTCATTTGCATTTACATTGTTAATACTAGTGCTTGCAAAGACAGTCCCACCAGTTAAAGCTAAGGAACTAATTAATAAAAAGCTCAACAAGCAAATAATAGTTTTAAAGAATCGTTTCACTTTTTTACCTCTTATTCTAATGAAAATTTCTTCATAAGTTGGGGGATTTTTGCACTAAGTTGGGTTGGCAAAACCACATAATGCTCCTTGTATAGCTCATCCCCTGCTAAAGAATGCAAATAAACAGCACTTGCAATCGTTTCTATCTTAGCAGAAAATTGCCCACAAAAACCAGCCAATATTCCAGTTAATGTATCTCCCATCCCTCCAGTTGCCATTCCAGGGTTACCTAGAGGGTTTTGATAAATATTTCCAAAACAATCGTAAATTTTGGTATGGTTAGATTTTAAAACTAAAATACCATTATTATCTGGAAATAGTGATTTCAAAACTGAAAAATTATCTTTGTCTTCTTGAAATGGTATTTTTATCTGACTAACTCGTTCCCATTCTTTTTGATGTGGAGTCATGATAATCGTTTCCGCATTAGTGGGCATTAATGTATGATCTTGCGCTAGCAAATCTAATGCACTTGCATCTAAGATAACTGTTTGAGTATTTTTTACAGTGCGTTTTACTAGTTGCAATAAACTTTGCGCGTGCTCATCAAGTCCAAGCCCTGGCCCAATCGCAATTATATTTGAATTTTTGATTACTTTTACTAAATTGGATTCTTGCCAATCTATAAACATCGCTTCTGGAATTCGACTATGTAGCGAACTCAAATTATTTATATTAGTAGCTACACTAGTCAAACCTGCACCAGAATTAACTGCAGCTTCTGTTGCCATAATGATTGCCCCACCAAAATTCAAACTCCCACCAATTAACAAGACTCGGCCAAACATTCCTTTATATGAATCACTTGGTCTTTCGACAATTATTGATTTAACTACCTTATCAGAAATTTCTATCATAATTTGCCTCATAACTTTTATAACTACTTACATTTTAGCAAAAATTTGGTATGATAAATAACGTAATTGAATGCCTCAATGGCGGAATAGGCAGACGCGCAGCGTTCAGGTCGCTGTTCTGGCAACAGAGTGCAGGTTCGACTCCTGTTTGAGGCATATTAGCTCTAACATTTGTTAGGGCTTTTTTATTGCCCAGGAAATAATATCAAAAATGCACTTATAAGTTACGTGGCTGCAACTATAAGTTGCTTGTTGCCTATAAGACTCCTTGCTATAGTCAAAATAGTTGATTTTAAATATTAGGAGGTCTTTTTATGAAGAAAGAAAAAGATAATAAAAAGCCAATTTATAAAAGAATTTGGTTTTGGATAGTAATAATTGTTTTAGTAGGTGGCGCCAGCTCTACAATTGGTAAAGGAAATTCAAATTCCAATAACTCATCAACTACTAATTCTTCATCAAGCAGTTCAAATAGCAGTAATAAAGTTTCTTTGGCTAACTTTAATAAAATTAACTTATCATCATCAAATGGTGACAGTAAAGCTGCTATCAGAAAATTATTTGGTAAAAAGGAATCATCAACTAGTTCTTCTACTGTTGAAAATGTCAAAACTGAATTATTAACTTGGGATAGTGTAAATAATGGCAGCTTTGCATCAAATATCACAGTTAATTTCGACAACGACCATGCTGTAGTTAAAAGTATCAGTGGCTTAAAAGTTAACCGCTCTAAGAAAATAGCCTTAAGCGATTTTGAAGCAATCTCCGATGGACAATCTCAAGAAGATATAAAAAAGAAATTTGGAGAACCTAATGGTTACACTATTACTGACTTAGCAAATTACAAATCTGAAGTATGGGATTATACTTCAGGCATTAAAGGGAGCGTTGGTGCAAACTTTAATATTACTTTTACTGATGGTAAGGTTTCAGGAAAATCACAATACGATATGAAATAAAAAAGCTGGAAGTAATGCTATAAAGACATTATTTCCAGCTTTTTATTATTTCTTGGCTATTAAATACTTCTTCCTTGCATAATATCCAATTAATACTATCCATCCCAAAATATTTATTGCCAAAAGAATATTAAACCAAAGTGGGACCATGAATTTCAAATTAACCGTATTTTCGCCCTTTTTCTGGACTATAATTGGTGCTCCAATATCATTTTGATTAATCTTGTTTTTCTTTTTTCCATTTACAATCAATCTAGATTGCTTGTACATCACTAGTGGTAAAGTTACCTTTTTTTGCTTCTTAGCTCTCCAGCGTAACGTCAAACTACCATCTCTATTTACGATATGCTGATACTTCTTTCTCACAGCAAGAATTGCTCTATATTTTTCAACAACAACTCGTGATGGCATCTTCTTATTTAGTGGCAAATAATCAGGTTGAGCATTTTCATATAAATCAAATATTCCAGTTTGTGATTGTGTCCATTTTTTTACATAGTCTGGACTATATCTCATTTGTGTAACTAAGGAAATTGAATTCTCACCATTTTGTCCTTGAGCTGTATCAAGAACAACTTTATATGTTGAAAAACAGGCTTGAACCATAACAAAAATTGAAAATATTACTGCATAATTCCATTCTTTATATGATTTCTTTTGCTTTGCATTTGTCGCAAAGGTATATGCCAATCCCAATAAAATTAAAGGATATGCTACTGATGTTAGACGGAAAGGAAATTGGAAAATTCCAGAAATAATTGGTAATTTCATTTGAATCCAATTCCAGTCAAGGAACCATTTAGAGCCAATTAATAAAAAGCAATATCCTATAAAAGTAACTACAAAATTATTAAATTGCTTTTTACAATGTAATACAGCATAAATAAACTGACCTGTAAAAAGTAGAAGTGCACTTGGAAAAATAAACTGTCTAAAGGCTTGGAAATGCGATAAATGAATTGTAAACATTCCCATGTTAACTGAATATGGAGTCGCTATAGTATTTTGAGAATAAATTACTAATAATCCACCCCAAACGCTAGCAGTTAAAATTATGGTTCCAACTGCCACCTTAAGTAAATCGATGATAAAAGACTTTTTATCTTGAGTTTTAATAAATGAAATTAATACTACTGGTGCTAAAACCAATACTATCAATAATGTTGAAAGTAAATGAGTATTAGCAATTAAACTAATGCATGTCATCAATCCAACAACGTGAATTGGCTTTTCTTTATCCTCTAATAGATTTACTACCTGGATCAATAAATAAGGAATAAAAACTCCACCCCAAGCAGAGAAATTCATCCCTTCAATCCAGGAAGGAATCATACCAGTATTTATGTACAATAAAGCTAGTATTACAGATACATTTTTTGGTGCTTTAACTTTTTGAGCAAGTTTATACATCCCAATAGCAGCAATGAAATTTAGCAAAATATTGGTAATAACTTCATATTGATACCAAGTCTTAGCTACAAGTAACAACATACCATTGAGATAAGCAAATAAAGGACCATACAGCGCATTGATGACTTTTCCAGTTTGCTCGAAAGTAAAGTTAGTCTGGAACCAATTAAACTTTCCCGTCATTAGTTGCGCTTTTATGTCATAAAATCTCGCAAAATGGAAATAATTATCAGCACCCATATTGGTTGAATGCACAGCAATTTGGACATATAGAGTTGCAATTATTACCAAGAAAATCAGAGAATACGGTAATAATTCCCTGAAGTATTTCTCTTTCAACTTTTTCATTTTAACCTCCAAAGCATTTTATCAATAATTCTACCCCGAATAATTATAAAATGCTAAATTAATATTCCTTCTAGATGGTCCATTTCATGTTGACAAATTTCTGCCGCAAAACCTGTCAAAGTCAACTCTTGATTTTCCCATTTTTCATCTAAAAAAGCAACTTTCACTTCTTTAAATCTAAGGGTATTGCGACTTCCAGATAATGATAAACAACCTTCACTAACTTGATATGGATCCTTACGTTCAAGTATTACCGAATTAAACATTACTACATTAAGGAAGCCAATATTAACAATAATTACTCTTTTCGAATATCCAATCATGTTAGCTGCCATACCAACACAGCGTTCTTTATTAGCTTGTAAAGTATCTCTTAAATCTTGTCCAATCGGTAAATCCGCCTTAGTCGCTGGCAAAGACTTTCTTTTTAAAAGCATTTCATCTTTAACTATCTCTTTAATCATCAAAGCACCATCCCATTAATTCTTATTCATATAATATTATCATAAAAAAAGCGACCCATTCAGGTCGCCTTTTTGTCTATTTAATTATTACCAGTCATAATCCTCAGTGTCAGCTCTACCTAATCCAGTCGCATGGTCAAGAATAATTCTTTGTTCATAGCGAGCTACATTACGCTTAGTAGCTTTAACCATATCTGGATTTACTGAAACGTAATCAATACCACTCTTTACCAAAAACTCAGTAAATTCTGGATATTCTGATGGAGCTTGACCACAAATTGAAACAGTCTTTCCATCCTTATGTGCTGTCTTAATTAAGTGACGAATTGCTCTCTTAATTGCTAAGTTTCTTTCATCAAATAAGCTTGATACAGTATCATTATTCCGATCACAACCAAGTAAAAGCATCGTTAAGTCATTAGAACCAATTGAGTATCCATCGATATATTGGTTAAATTGATCAGCCAAAATAATATTAGAAGGAATTTCAGCCATCATATAAACCTTGAAGTCATTACTCCGCCTCAAGCCAGCTTCAGCCATAATTTCAGTAACTTTCTTCAATTCATCAACAGTTCTGACAAACGGAATCATTACATTCAAATTGGTCAAACCATATTCATTTCTTACCTTTTTGACTGCTTCTAACTCTAACTTAAAGGCTTCAATATACTTAGGATCATAATATCTGGATGCTCCACGCCAGCCTAACAAATCAGCACTTTCATGTGGTTCAAATTTATCGCCACCTTTTAAGTTGCGGTATTCACCACTCTTAAAATCGCTAAAACGTAGAACTACTGGTCTTGGATTCATCGCACGAGCAACTTTACTAATACCATTTGCCAATTCATTTACAACTCGTTCAGGATGGCCTGTTTCAATCAAATATAATGGGTGTTGGTGAATATAAGTAGTCCATAGGAATTCTTCTCTCATCAAGCCAATTCCATCACAAGGTAAATCTTTGTAGCGGTCGACTAAATCAGGATCACCTAAATTCATCATAACGCCAGTAGCAGTTGGGGCAAAGTATTCAGCTGCAGGAGCTGAAACCTGCTTTTCTGGCTTTTTAACCATATCAGCAACAACGCCCTGGTAAACAACCCCATTTTTAGCATCAACAGTGACTTCTTGCCCATCTTTCAAAACAGCGGTTGCCTTGGCACCACGACTTGCAGTACCAACAATACATGGAATTTGCATTTCACGAGAAACAATTGCTGCGTGACAAGTCATCCCACCATTATTTGTAACGATAGCGCTAGCCTTCTTCATTGCAGGTACCCAGTCAGGAGACGTCATCAAAGTAACTAATACTTCGCCATCCTTAAACTTATCAATATCTTCAGGATTTTCAATTACGTGGACGATACCATGTTTAATACCAGGACTTGCTGGTAAACCACTAACCAAAACTTTATGATCAGTAGTCAATTTTTCATCACTAGTATCCTTAGACATTTTTCCGGCCTTTTTTCTTTGAGACCAGACAGTTTCTGGACGAGCTTGAACTAGCCATAACTTATCATTTTCATCTAATGACCATTCCATATCCATGTAACAGCCATAGTGCTTTTCAATCTCTTTAGCATAACTTGCTAATTGTTCAACTTGTTCATCACTTAAGCAAGGTTTAGTGGCAATATCTTCTGGAACTTTACGATCTTCAACCCCACCATCAGGTAAACGGATAAGTTCCACATTCTTATTATTAATCGTCTTATCGCTAATCTTACCGCTTGCTTTATCTACCACAAAGTTATCTGGCGTTACAGTACCTTGAACGATGTATTCACCTAGACCCCATGAGCCTTCAATCATAACCTTAGTATAATCGCCAGTAGCAACATTAACTGTAAACATTACACCACTAGCCTTAGAAAAGGCCATCATTTGAACAGCTGCTGATAAAGCAACTTTTTCATGTGGGAAGCCCTGCTTTACACGGTAATATGTTGCCCGATCAGTAAAGGTTGAAGCGTAACATTCCTTAACCTTTTGAATAACATTATCACGTCCATGAACATTCAAATATGTATCTTGTTGTCCAGCAAAAGATGCATCAGGTAAATCTTCAGCTGTTGCGCTAGAACGAACAGCAACGAATGGTTCATTTACCTTCATTTTCATTGCCAGCTTATCATAATTGTCACCAATTTCTTTAGCTAAATCGGCAGGCATCTTAGCAGCAACAATTAATTTTCTAATTTGACTACAAATCTTATGTAGTTCATCTGAGTCATCAACATTCTTCAAAGTTTTAAGTAGTGCATTAATTTTTTCATTTAATCCAGTTACTTTCATGAAATAGCGATATGCTGCAGCTGTAGTTGCAAAGCCATAAGGAACTGGTACATTAGTTCCTGAAGTTAATTCACCAAGTGAAGATGATTTTCCCCCGACTAAATCAACATCTTCACGCTTTAATTCATCAAACCATAATACGTTTGCATTTTTTCTTTGGTCCATAAAAATCCTCTAAAAGAAATATCTTTCTTTTTACTATGTAACCGCTTTCTAACTACACTTATATATTGCTATTTTTTTATTAATTAGTCAATATTCATGTATAGACCAATTAGCATTATTTTCAAAGTTTTTTGGTATTTGTATTAAGTTGAGAGAAAAAAATAACTCCGCTCTAAAAAAGAGTGGAGTTGGTTAAATTATGGATTTAACAATCTTTTAAAACAAAAAGCGCAAAAATAAAAACGGCTATAGAATAGCCGTTTTAGCCGTTATAAAAGACTGCTTAGACATTGTTATTAAATTACTAATTATAATTACACAACTGTTAATAATTTATAAAATGACTAAGTAATAGATTTTCAGGGGCTAGGCTTAAGGCTTACCCCCTTTTTATATTACCTTTTTTAAATATCTATAGTCAATAGATATTGCACTGCTATAATATACAAAAATATACAAATTATTCTAATTATTTTGTTCTTTAATACGTTCAAATTCTAAATTTACTTCAACAGGTACAATGATATCAGAACCTTGAATTTTAAAAATAGATGGGTTATTTGTTGGAGCTGTTACTACTTCATTATAGTCTTCAGCCGTTAACAAATAACCAGTCAAAGAATCATGAGCACTTTCAATGGCTTCTTCTAATGTATCTCCAAAAGTTGCAGCTGCAGGTGCCAAGTCAGGAAAACTTACTTCAAATTGATTATTTTTATTTTTGTGTAAAATAGCGAAATACTTCAATAGTTACTCCTTATATAACCTATAGTTTGATAATCTTTTTATTCTTTAACTTCAAATTTTCTACATATATAAAAGTTTTATACTATTTTTTCAGCTAGTTTTCTAAAAATTTCGCAAGTATCACTAAATTTTGCTAGTTTTAATAAATTAGCTTCAGGTAATTGATCTAAAGGAGTTCTACCACTGGATAGATTTTTCAAGCGACTAATTGAAATACCTGTATACTTAGCAATTAAAGGCATAGTGAAAGTTTTATCGTGAAAAAGTTCTTGCGCTTTTACCAAAGAAGGTCGATTAATCATATCTTCTGCACCTACTTCAATTGCTATTTTATTTATTTCATCCATATGTTTTTAGTCCTTTCAATCTATTAAGCTTTTAAAACTGACATAATTGTTATTACTTTACCAATAAAAAAGCGCTATTTTTTTCGCTTATTTTCTATAAACTCCATAGAAAAATATAAAATTGTTATAAATGTAATCCATATAGGGTTAGTAAAGAAATCAATAATTGCATCCATATTATGCCCCCTCAGTAACTTTTAAAAATCGTATTATTTTTTACGGTTATTTTTACAATAGTAATATATAAAAGCTCCTATAAATAGAATAACATATGCTAAACCTTCCATTTTTATCTCCTATAAGTTATAGTGTTTTGCAGCTTTCTAAAGTATATTAATTGCCAATAAACCAAACAATATTTTAGCGCTCGTCTCTTATCCATTCATACACGTATTGCAATATGACAAGAATAGCCATTCCAATTAAATAGCCTACTGGTGTCTGAAAAAATTTAAGAAATGTCCACATACTTAGTTTTCTCCTCAAATTAAAATATGATCATATTAATTAAATTGGTTTTTGTTACTTTTTTCAACTTACTGATTTAACAACCTTCTA
>NZ_AYYU01000018.1 GCF_001436455.1 Lactobacillus jensenii DSM 20557 | reverse complement strand
TTGGCGGTGGTGATTCAGCAATTGAAGAAGGACTATATTTAGCCAATATTGCTAAATCTGTTACTGTTATTCACAGACGTGATAGCTTGCGTGCGCAGCCTGTATTACAAAAGAGAGCCTTTGCTAATAAGAAGATGAACTTTATTTGGAATGCTCAAACTGAAGAAATTAGTGGTGATGATCAAAAAGTTACTACTGTTAAGTATCTTGATAAGAAAACAGGTGAGCATAAGGAAGTTAGTGCGAGCGGAATCTTTATTTATGTGGGTGTTGAACCACAAACTAATTTATTTAAAGATTTGGCAATTACTGATGAGCATGGCTGGATTATTACTAATGAAAAAATGCAGACTGCAATAGATGGTGTATTTGCCCTTGGGGATGTTCGTGCAAAAGACTTACGACAAATTGCAAATGCTGTTGGTGATGGCAGTATTGCAGGTCAAGAAGCTTATAATTATCTTCAAAGTTTGAATGATTAGAATAAGATTGTAAAAAAGTCTGTAAATAGCAGGCTTTTTTTTCTATGGTATTTTTAGCTAAATACAAAGTGGTATAATAAAATAGACTAATTTATTTAATAAATTATAGAAATTATATAACGATAGGAGTTACTTATGACTGCTAGACAAGCATACGAAAATTGGTTAAAAGCTGATAAATTACCAGATTATTTACAAAGACAATTAAAGGAATTAGGTCAAGATCCAGCTTGGGTAGATGATGCCTTTGGTACAGATATTAACTTTGGGACAGCAGGAATGCGTGGCTTACTTGAACCAGGTACTAACCGTATCAATGTTGTTACTGTTGGACGTGTAACTGAAGGATTAGCACAATTAATTGAAAAAGAAGGTCAAGAAGCTAAAGAAAAGGGTGTAGTAATTTCTTTTGACTCACGTTATCATTCAGAAGATTTTGCTAAGCTCTCAGCTCAAATCTTGGGTCACCATGGCATTAAGGTTTACTTATTTGATGGTTTAAGACCAACACCTGAATTGTCATTTGCAATTCGCCACTTGGGAACTTTTGCCGGAATCATGGTAACTGCTTCACACAATGCTAAGCAATACAATGGTTACAAGATTTATGGTGCTGATGGTGGACAAATGCCACCTGAACATGCAGCTGTTGTTGAAAAGGCTGCTTTAGAAGTTGAAAACCAATTAGCAATTCCAGTAAGCCCAATCGAAGAATTAAGAGCTAAGAAGATTTTACAATTGGTTGGTGAAGATGTTGATGAAGCTTACCTTGAAGCTTTAGATACAATTAATGTAAACCATGATTTAATTAAGGAAACAGCTGATAAGTTAAAGATTGTTTACACACCAGTTCATGGTACAGGTAAGGTGATTTATGACCGTGCCTTCCGACAAGGTGGTTTTAAGAACTTTACTGTAGTTCCAAGTCAAGCAATTATTGATCCAGAATTTCCAACTACAATTAAGCCTAACCCAGAATATCGTCAAGTCTTTGATGAAGGTGTTAAGGTAGCTGATAAGGTTGGTGCAGACATTATTGTTGCAACTGACCCAGATGCTGACCGTTTGGGAGCAGCTGTTAGAACTCCAAATGGTGATTTCCAAGTTTTAACTGGTAACCAAATTGCTACTTTAATTTCTAACTACTTATTAACTAATTTGAAGAATTCTGGCAAACTTGATTCTTCATATGAAATTATCACTAGTGTTGTTTCAAGTGCTTTACCATTCAAGATTGCAAAATCATTTGGCATTCAAACTAAGTATGTTTTAACAGGTTTTAAGTATATTGGTGAAGAAATTGACCGTTTACACAAGACTGGTGATGGTCAATTCTTGATGGGCTTTGAAGAAAGTTATGGTTTCTTATTCAAGACCTTTAACCGTGATAAAGATGCAATGCAAGGTGCATTAATGTTCTTTGAAGTTGCTGCATACTACGCTTCAAGAAATATGTCAGTCTTTGATGGCTTACAAGAAATCTGGAACAAGTATGGTGCAAGTTGTGAAATTACTAAGGCAATCGAAATGCCAGGACTTGACGGTCAAAAGCGGATGGCTAAGGTAATGGAAAACTTACGTAAAGAACAACTTCAAGAAATTAATGGTCACAAGGTAATTAAAATTGAAGACTTTGAATTAGCTAAAGAAATTACCCCTGCTGGTGAAAAAGATATGCTAGGTTTCCCTAAGTCAAACGTACTTAAGTACTTCTTAGACGATGAAACTTGGGTTGCTCTTCGTCCATCAGGTACTGAACCAGTAATCAAGGCTTATGTTGGTACAAATGCGGAAACTTACGCTAAGGCTGAAGAAAAATGCAAGGCCTACCATGAAGCAATTGCAAAATTTACTAAATAGTAAGCTTATTACCTGCGAAAACGTGTTCGAAGTAGTAAAATAAGAATAATGATAAAATTGGACTGTTAAGGTCCAATTTTTTTTGCGAGGGATTATTCATGATTAAAAGACAAACCAATCGAAAGTTTGATTTAGTTTCTAAATATAAGCCAGCTGGTGATCAAGGCCAAGCAATTGATAAATTAACTGCTGGTTTTAAAGCTGGTGCTAAAGAACAAATTTTGCAGGGGGCTACTGGGACAGGGAAGACCTTTACAATGGCTAATATTATTGCCAAGTTAAACAAGCCGACATTAGTTATTTCTCACAATAAAACTCTGGTGGGACAACTATATGGTGAATTTAAAGAATTTTTCCCCAATAATGCGGTTGAATACTTTGTTTCATATTATGACTACTATCAACCTGAAGCATATGTTCCAAGTTCAGATACTTATATCGAAAAAGATTCTTCAATTAACGATGAAATTGACCAATTGCGGCACCGAGCAACTAGTGCTTTGATGGAGCGTAATGACGTTGTAGTTGTTGCCAGTGTTTCTTGTATTTATGGTTTGGGGGATCCAAGAGAATATGCTGCCAGCGTTTTAAGCTTACATGAGGGTCAAGAATATGACCGTAATGTCTTATTGCGTGATTTGGTAAATATTCAGTATGATCGCAATGATATCGACTTTCAACGTGGTCGTTTTCGCGTTAGAGGAGATATTGTAGAAATTTTCCCAGCTGGAAATAGTAATCATGCTTATCGTGTAGAATTTTTCGGTGATGAAATTGACCGCATCGTTGAAGTTGATTCTTTAACAGGTGAAGTAATTGGTGAACGTGACCAAGTATCTCTTTTCCCAGCCACGCACTTTATGACTAATGAAGAACAAATGAAGCAGGCACTTAAGCGAATTAGTCAGGAAATGGACTTACAAGTTAAAAAATTTGAAGGAGAAGGTAAGTTATTAGAGGCTCAAAGAATTAAGCAAAGAACTACTTATGATATGGAAATGATGAGCGAAGTAGGTTATACCAATGGAATTGAAAACTATTCTGCCCCAATTGAAGGTAGAAAGGCAGGAGAGCCACCTCATACTTTACTTGATTTCTTCCCAGACGATTTTTTGATTTTAATTGACGAATCTCATGCAACAATGCCGGAAATTCGGGCTATGTATAATGGTGACCGTAAACGAAAAGAAACTTTAATTGATTATGGTTTTCGCTTACCATCTGCTTTAGATAACCGTCCACTTAAACTTGAAGAATTTGAAAAGCATGTAAATCAAATCCTTTATGTTTCAGCAACTCCTGGAGATTATGAACTTAATCGCACAGGTAAAATCGTTGAACAAATTATTCGGCCAACTGGATTACTTGATCCTAAGATTGAAGTAAGACCAATTCAGGGTCAGATTGATGACTTAGTTGGGGAAATAAATAAGCGAATTGATCGGGATGAAAGAGTTTTTGTGACTACTTTAACCAAGAAAATGGCTGAAGATTTAACTGACTACTTAAAAGATCTTGGAATTAAGGTTCGTTACTTGCACTCAGATATTAAAACACTTGAACGAATGCAGATTCTGCATGATTTGCGAAAAGGTGATTTTGACGTCTTAATTGGGATTAACCTTTTGCGTGAAGGGATTGACGTCCCTGAAGTATCATTAGTTGCGATTTTAGATGCTGATAAAGAAGGTTTCTTACGGTCAACCAGACCTTTGATTCAGACGATGGGGCGTGCCGCTAGAAATAGTGATGGAACAGTAATTATGTATGCTGACAAGATTACTGATTCAATGCGGATAGCTATTGATGAAACGCGCCGTCGGCGTGAAAAGCAGATTGCCTTTAATAAAGAACATGGCATTGTTCCTAAGACAATTGTTAAACCAATCCGTGATGTTATTTCAATCACTAAACCAGTTAAAGAAGAAAAAGAGAAAGAAAGTTTTGCTGAGCTTAACTTTGATGAGTTAACGAAGAAGCAAAAGCAAACCATGATTAAGAACTTGACTGAGCAGATGCAAGAAGCTGCTAAGAAGTTAGACTTTGAAGCAGCTGCTAATTTGCGTGATGCAATCATGGAATTACAAAATTCAGTTCATACACCGAAAAAGCATAAGGGGAAGGATTTTAATGGTAAGAGATAAAATTGAAATTCATGGAGCGCGTGAACATAACCTAAAAGATATTGACTTAACAATTCCTAAAGATAAATTAGTGGTAGTAACTGGATTATCGGGGTCTGGTAAGAGTTCACTTGCTTTTGATACTTTATATGCTGAAGGACGTAGACGTTATGTTGAGTCTTTATCTTCATATGCACGGCAATTTTTAGGGCAAATGGATAAGGCAGATGTTGACTCAATTGATGGCTTAAATCCTGCTATTTCAATCGATCAAAAAACTACATCACATAATCCACGATCAACCGTCGGAACTGTTACTGAAATTAATGATTACTTACGACTCTTATGGGCGAGAGTAGGCCATCCAATTTGCCCTAATGATGGAACTTTAATTGAGAGACAGTCAGTTGATCAGATGGTTAAGCGGGTACTAGAATTACCTGAACGCAGTAAAATTCAAATTTTAGCACCTGTAATTCGCCAAAAGCGTGGGATGTACCAAGAAGTTTTTAAGAAGGTTGCTCGTGCCGGGTTTGTGCGTTTAATTGTTGATGGTGAAATGCATGAAGTTAGTGATGAATTCAACTTGGATAAAAATAAAAAACATTCAATTTCAATTGTTGTTGACCGATTGATTGTTAAAGATGGAATTAAAAGTCGGTTAACTGATTCTGTTGAATCTGCCCTAAGACTTTCTGAAGGATATATGGATGTTGATGTTATTGGCAATCAGGTTTTGAACTTCTCTGAAGATTATGCCTGCCCTAAGTGTGGATTTACTGTTGGCGAAATGGAACCAAGACTTTTTTCATTCAATGCGCCATTTGGAGCTTGTGAAGCCTGTGATGGCTTGGGGATGAAATTAGCTGTCGATGAAGATTTAGTTGTCCCTGATAAAGATAAAACCTTAAATGAGGGGGCAATTGCTCCTTGGGCTAATAGTGACTACTATAAAATGATGCTGACACAAGCTTGCCAAAGTTTACGCATTAATATGGATAAGCCATTTAAAAAATTAACTGAACGTCAAAAGAATCTTGTTTTATATGGCTCAGACAAGAAAATTAAGTTCCACTTGGAAGGCGATTTTGGGGTTAATGATACAACTCAAGCCTTTGAAGGGGTTATGAATAATATTGATCGCCGCTACCATCACCCAATGAGTCAGTTTATGCGAGAAGTAATGGGTAAATACATGACTGAATTAACTTGTGCAGTTTGTCATGGTAAACGTCTTAATCAAAAAGCTTTAGCTGTTAAAGTGATGGGCCAAGATATTAGTGAAGTTAGCGATTTGCCAATTGGTAAAGAATCGACTTTCTTCAAATCTGTTAAATTAACTGAAGCGGAAAATATGATTGCTAAGCCAATTTTAAAAGAAGTTATTGATCGCTTAACGTTTTTGGTAAATGTTGGACTAGACTATTTGACCTTATCACGTTCAGCTGGAACTCTATCAGGTGGTGAAGCTCAGAGAATTCGTTTAGCTACCCAGATTGGTTCTAACTTATCTGGAGTAATGTATATTTTAGATGAACCTTCTATTGGTTTACATCAAAGAGACAATGATCGCCTGATTGCTTCATTGAAGAAAATGCGGGACTTGGGCAATTCCTTAATTGTTGTTGAACACGATGATGAAACAATGAAGCAAGCAGATTATTTAATTGATATGGGACCTGGTGCTGGTAGTTTTGGTGGGAAGGTAATGGCAGCTGGAACACCTGAAGAAGTGATGGCTAATCCTAATTCGTTAACTGGTCAATATCTTTCTGGTAAAAAGTTTATTCCAGTACCAACTGAAAGAAGAAAAGGAAATGGTAAGAAAATTACTGTTTCTGGAGCTTGCGAACATAACTTAAAAGATATTACCGTTGATTTTCCATTAGGAAAATTTGTTGTGGTTACAGGTGTTTCTGGATCAGGTAAGTCAACTTTAGTTAATACCATTTTAAAACGGGCATTAGCGCAAAAGCTTAACCATAATTCTGCTAAGCCAGGGAAATTTGCTAAGATTACGGGCTATAAAGAAATCGAAAAAATCATTGATATTGATCAAAGCCCAATTGGTCGTACCCCAAGATCTAACCCAGCTACTTATACAAGCGTTTTCGATGATATTAGAGCCTTATTTGCCCAAACTAATGAAGCTAAGATTCGCGGATATACCAAGGCTAGATTCTCCTTTAACGTTAAGGGAGGTCGCTGTGAGGCCTGTCATGGGGATAGAATAATCAAGATTGAAATGAATTTCTTACCTGATGTCTATGTCCCTTGTGAAGTTTGTCATGGCCGTCGTTATAACTCTGAAACTCTTGAAGTTACATACCATGATAAAAATATTGCTCAAGTACTTGATATGACAATTTCAGAAGCATGTGAATTCTTCGAAAAGATTCCTAAGATTCATCGGAAGTTACAGACAATTGTCGATGTAGGGCTAGGTTACGTTAAATTAGGGCAATCAGCAACTACTCTTTCTGGTGGTGAAGCTCAAAGAATGAAATTAGCAAGTGAACTTCAAAAGTTATCAACAGGTAATAACTTCTATATTTTGGATGAACCAACAACTGGTTTACATGTTGATGATATTAAGCGTTTGTTAGTTGTTTTGCAGCGTTTAGTTGACCAAGGCAATACTGTTTTAGTAATTGAACATAACTTAGATGTGATCAAGACAGCTGACTGGTTAATTGATTTGGGTCCAGAAGGTGGTGAAGGTGGAGGTCAGGTTGTTGTAACTGGCACACCTGAACACGTAGTTGAATGTGATAAATCATGGACTGGTAAGTATTTAAAGCCAGTTTTAAAAAGAGATACAGAGCGAACATTACAAGCAAAAAAATAAATTAAGTTAGAAAAAATTTGCTACTTTTACTGTAGTAAATTTTTTTGTATTAAATGAAACACCCGGTGTGCTATAATTTTCACAAGGAGGGGTTATTATGGCTAGTGAAACAAGACAATTGTTAATTGTTACAGGGATGAGTGGTTCAGGAAAAACTGTGGCTGCCCATTCATTAGAAGATTTAGGTTATTTCGTTGTTGATAATTTACCGCCTACTTTATTAGGAAGTTTTTGGGACTTAATGAATACTTCTGATGACTTCAATAAAGTTGCAGTTTTAATTGACTTGAGAGTCAAAAGTTTTTACAAGGACTTAGAAAATGAGATTAACTCTTTAGAAGATAACGGTAATACGCAAGCAACGATTTTATTCTTAGACGCTAGTGATGATGTGTTAGTTGCTCGCTATAAAGAAACGCGCCGTTTACCACCATTAGCAAGAAGCGGACGTTTACTTGATGGTATTCAAAAGGAACGAGCAATTTTATCACCAATTAAAAATATCTCTAATATCATTATTGATACTTCTAGTTTGACCCCTAAGGATTTAAAGACGAAATTAACAAAACTCTTTAGTGAACATGGACGTAAGCCATTTACAGTTGAAGTGATGAGTTTTGGATTTAAGTATGGGATGCCAATTGATGCTGATATTGTAATGGATGTCAGATTTTTGCCAAATCCGTTTTACATTCCTAATTTGAAGCCTTTTACAGGGCTTGATAAACGAGTATTCGATTATGTTATGGATAAAGATGTAACCAAGGTCTTTTATAAAAAGTTGCTAGATTTAATTGAAACTACAATTCCTGGTTATATCAAAGAAGGAAAAGAAAAATTGACGATTGCAATTGGTTGTACAGGTGGACAACACCGAAGCGTCTCAATTGCACAACAGTTGGCACGTGATTTATCAAAGAAATATCCAGTTGATATTTCACACCGTGAAATAAGCCGTTATATCAGAAAGTAGGTGGAGCATTTGGCTTATGCTGAAAGCCGGATTATCCGAGTTATTAAGGGCCGCCGGCCTAAGGTAGTAGTAATTGGTGGTGGAACAGGCTTACCAGTTATTTTAAATGCCTTAAAAGAAAAAAATGCTGAAATAACAGCAATTGTTACAGTTGCAGATGATGGTGGTTCATCTGGAGCAATTAGAAATTATATTAACGTTGTTCCACCTGGTGATATCCGAAATGTATTGGCCGCCTTGAGTGACTTGCCTCAAGAATCAAAAGATATCTTCCAATATCGTTTTGATAGTTCAGATTCTTTCTTTGCTGGTCATGCGATTGGTAATTTGATTATTGCCGCATTGAATGAAATGCATGGGAATATTTTCGATGCTGTACAATCATTATCTAAAATGATGAAAGTTGATGGTCATGTTTTTCCTGCTTCCAATGAACCTTTAACTTTAAATGCTGAATTCGTCGATGGAAGTCGTGAGGCTGGTGAAACAGAAATTACCAGTAAAGATAAAAGAATTAAGCGTATTTGGGTAACTGATACTAATGATGATAAAGAACCTGAAGCAGTTTTACCTGTTTTAGCTTCAATTATGCAAGCTGATGCGGTTGTTTTAGGGCCGGGAAGTTTGTTCACTTCAATTTTACCTAACTTAATGATTAGTAATTTGGGTGAAGCAGTTCGGCAAACTAAGGCGGAAGTAATTTATATCTGTAATATTATGACTCAAAAGGGAGAAACTGATCACTTTTCAGATGCTGATCATGTTCGAATAATTAATAAACATTTAGGTGGCAACTATATTGATACTGCTCTAGTTAATGGAGCAAAAATCGATATGAGTAAGTTTAATCCTGCTGATTATGATGAGTATCTTGAGCCAGTTTCTAGTGATTTTGCGGGTCTACGCGAACAGAATTGCCGCGTTATTACTGATGACTTTATTGACCAAAGACATGGATTAGTTTTTCATGATGGCGAAAAAGTAGCTAAAGAAATTATTGATCTCGCTTTTGAAGCACATTGCCGGCGAGGTGAAAATAATGGTTAGTTATGCAAGTGAAGTAAAAAAAGAATTAACTAATTTAGAAGTTCATCCGGAACATGCCAAGGCTGAATTGTCAGCTTTTTTACGGATGAATGGAATTTTGAACTTACATGATCACCAATTAAGTTTAGATATCACAACTGAAAATCCAGCGATTGCTCGCCGGATTTTTACGTTAATCAAGGTAGCATACGATATCGAACCATTATTAATTGTTTCTCGAAAGATGAAATTAAAGAAGAATAATCAATATTTGGTTCGACTTAATAAGCAAGTTAATGAAATCTTAGCTGATTTGGAAATTGTTGACCCGGAAAAAGGCTTTGTAATTGGAGTGCCTAAAAAGGTGCTTGAAGAAGAGCAACGAGCAATGTCATATCTTCGAGGTGCTTTTTTAGCTAGTGGAAGTGTTAATAATCCTGAAACTAGTCGATATCATTTAGAAATTTATTCAGTATATGAAGCTCATAATGACGACATTTCATATTTAATGAATCATTATTTTAACTTAAATAGTAAAAAGACTAAACGAAGAAGTGGATATATAACTTATCTTAAAGAAGCTGAAAAGATTGGTGATTTTTTACATATTGTTGGTGCTTTTAATGCAATGCTAGCTTTTGAGGATTTACGAATAATGCGTGACATGAGAAATTCAGTAAATCGACTAGTAAATTGTGATACTGCTAACTTAAAAAAGACTGCTAATGCTGCAGCAAGGCAAGTAGAAGATATTCAGGTAATTGATGAAAAGTTAGGATTAGAACAACTTCCTGAAAAATTGGAAACATTGGCAAGATTTCGCTTAGAAAACAGCGATTTAACTTTGAAAGAAGTAGCTGAACAAATTCCAGATGGTCCAATTTCTAAATCTGGAGTTAATCATCGCTTTCAGAAAATTAGAGAAATTGCGGATAAATTACGTGAAGGATAAAAGTCATGAGAAAAGAAATTCTCATGACTTTTTTGATTGTAGAATGTTTATTGCAAGTTTAATATTCTGAAGCATTATATAATATAAGTGGGGCATGAAAGCCTGTAGTAAAACAATCTTGATTGTTGGAGGTTATACTATGAAAACAGTAACAATAAGAAATAGCTTAATTTTTATCATATATGGTCTTCTACTAGATTATGCAATTCAGCAAGTAATGGTATTGCCATTTTATTTTATTGCGCTTGTATCTATAGGATGTATTGTTTACTTGCTACTTAAGAATAGTTCAAGAATTTTAACTTTCACTATTTGGAATGTGCTATCTCTTATGTTACTTATTCACATAATACATTCTAATTTGAAATATGAACTTGGTGAAATTGTATTCCTTTTATTGTTAATTATCATCAATCGCCAAAAGCAGAATTTATTTACTTTTCATTTTCAACTGATTACTCTTGTAATCATGTCTTTGAGCATTATATTTCTTAATTCAAAACTTAATATATTTAATGCGAGCATAGTTGCTGGACTTTTCATAATTGGTTTTGGTGTAGTTTTATTTTTACCTAAAGAAAAAAGTATGGTGTTTTTACTTTTAGGAGCAATTTTAAGCTTGGTAACTAGGTTCTTAATTGGTATGACACAAGGGGTAACAACAGCAGTATTATACTTTTTAGTAATTGCGCTATGGCTACATTTAGATCAGTTGTTGTTATATTCTTTAGCTTGGTTAAAGCAGAAACATGTTACTTTTGATGCTAATGTAATTCAATGGAGTTCATTTGTATTAACCTTTTTGATTGGTTTATTGGGGCTCTTTGCAACTAACCTTAATTATGTTAGTGGTGTTAGTGGAATTTGGATTTTATACAGTGTGTTCATGGCGAGAGCAAAAGATAAGTTTATTTATTTTGATTTTAGTTTAGTAATCACGCTTTTATTAATTTTAAAAATAAATAGCACAATATTTGCAATTGCAATTTTAGTTTTAGAACTATTGAAGTTAGTTTTGAAAACTTATTCACAGCCCTTACCCAAGATGTATTTTTCACTTTTATCATGTGCATTTATTGGCATTTTAGCATTACAAGGGACAGTTATTGTAAACTATAGACTATTTATTTTTGTACTTTTAACCTTTATAGCAACGATTTTGCTGAGGCTTGAAAAAGGAATAAGTAAATTGGGTTTAGTATTTATCCAATTAGTTTTAATGTTTGTTTTACCATTAACTGATTCTAAAGCTGTATTAGCATTTTTCCTTGCAGTTGGAATTTACATATTGGTAGAAGAAGTATTACTGCTAGCTTTTAAAAGAAAAATAAGCAAGATAACTAGTAATTTCTAACTAAAGTATTATTATTTAAGTAAATATATAAACAAGTATTTTCTTTTTTGAAAGCAGGTAATTATAGTGAAAATTGCAGTTTTTAGTCCAAGTGAAAGTGAAAGAAAATTAGTTGCAGCTACGGAAAAGAAGTTCGGCTGCGAATTAAAATTGATTGATGAGTCACTTTCTGCAGAAAATGTTGATCAAGTTGCAGATTGTGATGGGGTTTTGCTTAAACCTCTTGGCAACTTAGATGATGAAATTGTTTATAAGAAACTAGCTGATTATGGTATCAAATCAATTGGCCTTCGAATTGTGGGAACTAATACAATTGATTTTGATTTAGCAAAAAAATATCACTTAACAGTTACCAATGTGCCAGTATATTCACCACGGGCAATTGCTGAAATGGCTGTAACTCAAGCAATGTATTTAAACCGCAAGATTGGCGAATTTAAGGCTAATATGGATAAAGGTGACTTTACCAATCCTGATAGTTTAATTAGTAATGAAATTTATAATAAGACTATTGGACTTATTGGAGTTGGACATATTGGTAGTGCAGTTGCTCAAATCTTTAGTGCCATGGGAGCTAAAGTATTAGCTTACGATGTAATTTATAATCCAGAAGTTGAACCATATTTAACTTATGCTGATTTTGATACTGTTTTGAAAGAAGCAGATATTATTTCACTTCATACGCCATTACTTAAGAGTACTGAGAATATGATTGGTAAAAAACAATTTGCGGAAATGAAGAATGATGCAATTTTAATTAATGCTGCGAGAGGTGAATTAGTTGATACAGCTGCTTTGATTGAAGCACTTGAAAAACATGAAATTGCTGCAGCAGGACTTGATACATTAGCTCATGAATCAAGCTATTTCTTTAAGAAAGTTGATGATGCTCAAATTCCGGCTGACTATAAGAAATTAGCAGCTATGCCAAATGTGATTGTGACACCACACTCAGCATACTTTACTAAAACTTCAGTTAGAAATATGATTGAGATTAGCTTGAGAGATACGATTGCACTTGCTAATGGAGAAAGAGCTCATTTTGTGGTAAGTCGGTAGATTGAATAAAAAAAGACAGTTCGCATTGCGAACTGTCTTTTTGATTATTAAAAATTTATTACTACTTCATGTTTGTCATGATTTCATCAATCAAGCCGTAGTCCTTAGCTTCTTGAGCAGTTAAGTAGTTATCACGTTCAGTATCTTTCAAAATCTTTTCAATTGGTTGCCCAGTTGTTTCATGTAAGATTTCGTTTAATTTCTTTCTGCTCTTTAAAATTTCTTCAGCAGCAATTTGAATATCAGTTTGTTGACCTTGAGCTCCACCAAGTGGTTGGTGAATGAGCACAGTAGAGTTAGGTAAGGCAAAACGCTTACCCTTTGTACCACTAGTTAAAAGAATGGAAGCCATTGAAGCTGCCATACCGATTGCAATAGTTGATACGTCAGACTTGATAAAGTTCATGGTATCCATAATTGCTAAACCAGAAGTAATTACACCACCTGGTGAATTAATGTATAGGGAAATATCCTTAGTATTATCTTGCGCATCTAAGAAAAGCAATTGTGCGATGATTGAGTTAGCCATTTGGTCATTAATTTCACCGCTAAGCATGATAATACGATCTTTTAATAAACGTGAGTAAATATCATATGCACGTTCACCACGTGCAGTTTGTTCAATAACTGTAGGTACTAACATTAGTTAACCTCCTAATAAAAATTAGCACTCATTTGAATACAGTGCTAATTAAAGCACCTTTATTAAATTTAGTCAATAAAGGTGCTTTTTTAAGTTATTTTTTTAATTTTTGACAATCGGGACATAAACCATAAATCTTAATGTGCGAACTGCGGGTGATATAGCCTGTTTGTTTTTCAGTTTCTTGTCGCATTTTGCTTTCTATTTTATCAAAATTTGTATATTCAACATCTGCAATCTTGCCACAATTAGTACAGATGACATGAAAATGTGGTTTAGCAAAGAAGTCATAATGAGTTGATCCATCGCTACCATTATTGATTTCGATTACAAATCCTAAATCAACAAAAGTGTTAAGAGTATTATAAACTGTTGCAATACCCGTTTTTTCATCAGATAGAGAAATGTCATTAAAAATCATTTCAGCGGTTGGATGATTATGGTGGGTCATCAGGTAAATTAAAATCTTTAAGCGTTGCGGGGTTCTCTTTAAGCCATGAGCTCGGATAATTTTTGCAGCTTTATCAGCAATCTTTTCTTCTGACAACTTTTCCACCTCCATTTTTCTAAAAATAGTTTAGCATAAAATTGACTAATTGTAAGAAATAGGGCTTAGCAAAAAAGACTTTTTATCAAAATTACGCTATTTTTTGATAACTAATTACTTTAAATTATATGAAAAATATTGTATTCTACAAGGATACGAAATAATGAGGAGAATTTTTATGAAGAAAAACCAGATTAGCTTATTTTCTGGCGTTATGCTGGCGTTAAGCTCATTAATTGGTTCTGGCTGGCTTTTTGGAGCTGGTAGTGCTGCACAAGTGGCAGGTCCTAGTTCAATCATTTCATGGATTATTGGTGCAGCAATTATGATGCTGATTGCCTTTAATTATGTTGAATTGGGTACTATGTTCCCCGAAAGTGGGGGAATGAGTCGTTTTGCTGAATATAGCCATGGGCAGCTACTTGGCTTTTTGAGTGCTTGGGCTAACTGGGTATCTTTAATTACTTTAATTCCAATTGAAGCTGTTGCTTGCGTCCAGTATATGAGTAGTTGGCCATGGAGTTGGGCTAACTGGACTAGAGGCTTTTTCCATAATGGAACCATTACTAATGAAGGCTTATGGGCAGTTTATTTATTTATGTTTGTTTTCAGCTTAATTAACTTTGGCTCTGTTAAGCTATTGACTCGCTTTACAAGTTTAATTGCTGTCTTTAAGCTTTTGATTCCTTCTTTAACAATTATTTTCTTGATTTTAGCCGGTTTTCATCCAAGTAATTTTGGAAGCAGTGCTGCGACTTTTATGCCATACGGCACAAAAGGGATTTTTCAAGCTGTTACTGTTTCCGGGATTATTTTGTCCTATGATGCTTTTCAAACAGTGATTAATTTAGCTGGTGAAATTGAAAAGCCTCATAAAAATATTTTTCGTGGAGTATGGATTTCACTCTCAGTTACTGCAATTATTTATGTGTTACTTGAAGTAGCTTTTATAGGTGCAGTTGAGCCAAGCATGTTAGCTAAAGCAGGTTGGCATGGAGTTGATTTTGCATCGCCATTTGCAGATATTGCAATTTTATTAGGGTTGACTTGGCTTTCTGTTTTACTTTATATGGATGCCTTTATTTCACCATTTGGTACAGGGGTAACTTTTGTTGCAACAAGTGCTAGAACTTTAATGGCTATGACTAAGTCAGGTAATGTTCCTGCATTTTTAGGACGAGTTAATAAAAAGTACAAGACCCCACGTTATGCAATGGTTTGGGATTTGGTTTTAGCTATGGCTTTAGTTTTCTTTTTCAGAAATTGGAGCGAGTTGGCCACAGTGGTTTCAGTTTCAACTTTTGTAGCCTATGCTACAGGTCCTGTTGCGGCTATTAGTTTACGAAAATTACGTCCTAACTTTAACCGACCATTTAAATCAGTTCACTTGAAATGGGTTGCTCCTGTTTCATTTGTTTTAACTGGATTAGTAATATATTGGGCAATGTGGCCAACTACTATTGAAGTTATTTTTGTTGTATTGCTTGGCTTGCCAATTTATTTTTACTATCAATTTAAGAAGAAAACTAAAAATTTTGTGCAACAATTTAAATCAAGTATATGGTTATTAACTTACTTAGCTTTTATTTCGGTAATTTCATATATGGGAAGTAATGCCTTCGGAGGAAATAATACTTTTAAATATCCATGGGATTTTGTGATTGTTATCATTGCTTCAATTCTTTTCTATATTTGGGGAGTAAAATCAAGTTATGATGGAGAAGACTTGAAAGATGCCGAGAAAGTAAATAAAGATGTTAAAGTTGATGATTAATTAAGACTAGCCGTTTGGCTAGTTTTTTTATTTGAAATTGGTAATAAAAAAAGCAATAAGCCTATTAGCTTATTGCTCTGAATTATGGGCCCCCCGGGAGTCGAACCCGGATTTTAAGAACCGGAATCTCACGTGCGATCCATTACACTAAGGGCCCGAATCACATCAACAATTAGTATAGCAAAAAAAGTCAGAATAGGAAATAAAAGTTTTGTAAGCGGAAATATTTATTTTTTCTAAAATACTTGAAATTAATTTTTGTCATTGTTATACTTAAATCGTCGAAAGGGAAATGTTGGAATTGAACAAAAGTCACGTTTCTCTTATATTTTTAAGTATATTGGGTCAAAAGATGACAACAATATGGTCAGATAATGTCCCACGAGAAGGAGGCAGGTCATGGACACGGATTTTACCTTGCTACAAAACCTGGTTCCGGACGTCTTAAAAATTTTTCGACAGCGTTATCAAGTTCTTGAACAAATTTCTTTAAGATATCCTGTTGGACGAAGAGCTGTTGCACAGCAACTCGGTATGAGCGAGCGAACAGTTAGAACTGAGACGGAATATTTAAAGAAATTAGGCTTAATTGAAATTAAGCCATTTGGAATGTACCTCACAGAAAAAGGTGAGGAAACGCTGAAAGATGCAACTAGTCTTATAAATCGGTTATTCAATGCTAGTCAAGCCGAAATTAAATTGGCTAAGAAGTTGAAAATCGCCAGAGCAATTATTGTTCCAGGTGATGCTGATTTACAAGAACGGGTATCAATCCTAATGGGAGAGAAGCTCAACTCAGCTCTCGATTTATTATTACCATTAGGAAGTAGCATTATTACTGTTTTGGGTGGTGCAACCTTGGCTAAGGCATCAAAGGTCTTGTCAAGTTCACTTAGTAAAAATCGCGAATTGGAGTTTGTTCCGGGTCGTGGTGCGTTAGGTGAAAGCGTGGAAACACAAAGTAGCACTATCGTTCAAGAAATGGCAAAAGCTACCGGAGGTAAATATAAGACATTATACTTACCTGAGAATGTATCTAAAGATGCTTATCGCTCTTTAATTCGTGATCCCGCTATTAGTGATGTACTTCAAGATATATCACAATGTGACGTTGCAATTCACGGTATTGGCTTGGCAGAGGATATGGCCAAGCGCCGTGGCTATGATTCAGTTGCTTTATCGAGGATTAGAGCAACTGGTGCCGTCTCCGAATGTTTTGGGTGTTTTTTCGATGAGAATGGTAAGATGATTGAGCGGATCCCTCGAATTGGCCTGCAATTCGAAGATCTCAGCAAAATACCTCATATATTTGCATTTGCTGGAGGCCACTCTAAGGCTAAAGCAATTAGCTCTTATATGCATAATGCACCGAGTCAAACATGGCTGATTACAGACGAAGGTGCCTCAGATCTGATTTTAAAGGGGCAACAAGGCTCTCTTTAAAATAAAAATAATGTTATTACTAGTTCCTAAGGAGGACTTTTGGACATGACAGTTAAAATTGGTATTAACGGTTTCGGTCGTATTGGTCGTTTAGCTTTCCGTCGTATTATGGATTTAGGCGAAAAGTCATCAGATATTGAAGTTGTTGCAATTAACGACTTAACAACTCCAGCTCTTTTGGCTCACCTTCTTAAGTATGACTCAACTCATGGTACTTTCAACCACGAAGTTTCAGCAACTGAAGACTCAATCGTAGTTGATGGTAAGAAGTACCGTGTATACGCTGAACCACAAGCACAAAACCTTCCATGGGTTAAGAACGATGGCGTTGACTTCGTTCTTGAATGTACTGGTTTCTACACTAGCAAGGCTAAGTCACAAGCTCACCTTGATGCTGGTGCAAAGAGAGTCTTAATTTCTGCACCTGCAGGTAACGACCTTAAGACTATCGTTTACAGCGTAAACGATGATACTTTAACTGCTGATGACAAGATTGTTTCAGCTGGTTCATGTACTACTAACTCATTAGCACCAATGGCTTCAGCATTGAACAAGGAATTCGGTATTGAAGTTGGTACTATGACTACTATCCACGCATTCACTTCAACTCAAATGGTATTAGATGGTCCAGTTCGTGGCGGTAACTTCCGTGCTGCTCGTACTTCATCAGCTAACATCATTCCTCACTCAACTGGTGCTGCAAAGGCTATCGGTCTTGTAATTCCTGAATTGAACGGTAAGTTACAAGGTCACGCACAACGTGTTCCAGTTGTTGACGGTTCAGAAACTGAATTAGTATCAGTATTGAGCAAGAAGGTTACTGCAGACGAAGTTAACGCAGCAATGAAGAAATACGAAAGTGCTTCATTCGCATACAACGATGACCAAATCGTTTCAAGCGACATTCTTGGTATGACTGCTGGTTCAATCTTTGACCCAACTCAAACTGAAGTAACTACTGCTGGCGACAAGCAATTAGTTAAGACTGTTGCTTGGTACGACAACGAATACTCATTCACTTGCCAAATGGTTCGTACTTTATTGAAGTTTGCAACTCTTTAATCAATAGCTAATATTTAGTAACTGATTATTTTGTTGTGTGAGAAGGCGGAGGGGATTACTCCCCTTCGTCTTTTTTCGATTAATAACCATTGGAGGTAATTTTTAATGGCTAAATTAATTATTTCTGACCTTGATGTTAAGGGTAAGAAAGTTTTAGTTCGTGTTGACTTTAATGTCCCAATTAAAGATGGCGTTATTGGTGACGACAACAGAATCGTTGCTGCATTGCCAACTATTAAATACATCATCGACAACGGTGGTAAGGCAATTTTACTTAGCCACTTAGGTCGTATCAAGTCAGACGCTGACAAGAAAGAATTGTCACTTGCACCAGTTGCAAAGCGTTTAGGCGAATTAGTTGAAAAAGATGTTGAATTTGTTCCTTCAAACGAAGGTAAAGAAGTAGAAGATGCAATTGCCAAAATGAACGATGGCGATGTTTTAGTAATGGAAAACACTAGATTCCAAGACATCGACAACGACTTTGGTAAGCGTGAATCAAAGAACGATCCAAAGCTTGGCGAATACTGGGCAAGCTTAGGTGACCTTTACGTAAATGATGCATTTGGTACTGCTCACAGAAGCCATGCATCAAACGTAGGTATTGCAACTGCTATGAAGGCAGAAGGCAAGAAGGTTGCAGCTGGTTTCTTAATGGAAAAAGAAATTAAGTTCTTAGGTAACGCAATTGCTAACCCTGTACACCCATTTGTAACTATTCTTGGTGGTGCAAAGGTTTCAGACAAGATTAGCGTTATTACTAACTTAATTCCTAAATCAGACCACATCTTAATCGGTGGTGGTATGGCTTACACATTCTTAGCTGCACAAGGCCACAAGATTGGTAAATCATTATTTGAAGCTGATAAGGTAGAACTTGCTAAAGAATTGTTAGAAAAGGCTAACGGTAAGATTGTTTTACCAGTTGATAACGTTGCTGCTACTGAATTTTCTAATGATGCAAGTCGTGAAGTTGTTGGTGATGACATTCCTGACAACGAAATGGGGCTTGACATTGGTCCTAAGACTGTTGAATTATTCAGAAAGACTTTACAAGGCGCAAAGACTGTTGTTTGGAATGGACCTATGGGTTGTTTCGAAATGCCAAACTTTGCCGAAGGTACATTAGAAGTTGGTCGTGCAATGGCTGACTTACCAGATGCAACTACTATCATTGGTGGTGGGGACTCAACTGCTGCTGCTAAGCAATTAGGTATTGCACCTAAGATTACCCACATTTCTACCGGTGGTGGTGCATCACTTGAATACCTTGAAGGTAAGGAATTACCTGGTATTGAATGTATTTCTGATAAATAGAAAGGGCATTATTAATGCGTACTCCAATTATTGCTGGTAACTGGAAGTTACATATGAATCCTGCACAAACTGCAGAATTTGTTAAAAATGTTAAAGACAAGCTTCCTGACTCAAATAAAGTTGAATCAGTTATTGCTGCACCTGCAGTTGACCTTGATGCACTTATCAAGGCTAGCGAAGGTTCAAACTTGTCAGTAGCTGCTGAAAACTGCTACTTTGAAGATGAAGGTGCCTTCACTGGTGAAACTTCACCTAAGGTTTTGAAGGAAATGGGCGTTAAGTACTGCATCATTGGTCACAGTGAACGTAGAGACTACTTCCACGAAACTGACGAAGATATTAACAAGAAAGCTAAAGCAATCTTTAGAAACGGTTTATTACCAATAATCTGCTGTGGTGAATCTCTTGAAACCCGTGAAGCAGGTAAAGAAGAAGAATTTGTAGTAGCACAAATCAAGAAGGCTCTTGATGGTTTAACTAGTGAACAAGTTTCATCACTTGTTATTGCTTATGAACCAATCTGGGCAATTGGTACTGGTAAGACTGCTACAAGCGATCAAGCTGAAGAAATGTGTAAAACTATTCGTGAAAGCATTGCTAAGCTTTACAATGAAGAAACTGCTGAAAATGTTAGAATTCAATACGGTGGTTCTGTAAAGCCTGCAAACGTTAAGGAATTAATGGCTAAGCCAAACATTGATGGTGGTTTAGTTGGTGGTGCTTCACTTGAAGTTGAATCATTCTTAAGTTTAGTTAATTACCAAGACTAAAGTTTGGTATAATAATTAAGTAAAGTAATTTTTACAAAAATACATAAAGGAGATTTCCAATGTCTGTAATTACTGATATTCACGCACGCGAAGTCCTTGACTCACGTGGTAACCCTACTGTTGAAGTTGAAGTTTACACTGAATTAGGTGGCTTCGGCCGTGCTATTGTTCCATCAGGTGCTTCAACTGGTGAACACGAAGCTGTTGAATTACGTGATGGTGATAAGTCACGTTTCAACGGTACTGGTGTTTTAACTGCTGTTAAGAACGTTAACACTGAAATTGCTAAGGCAGTTATCGGTTTAGACGTTACTGACCAACGTTTAATCGACCAAACTATGATTGACCTTGATGGTACTCCAAACAAGGGGCGTCTTGGTGCTAACGCTATTTTAGGTGTATCTTTGGGTGCTGCTCGTGCAGCTGCTGACGAATTAGGTATGCCACTTTACGAATACCTTGGTGGTCCTAACGCTCACGTATTACCAACTCCTATGATGAACGTTATCAACGGTGGTAAGCACGCTGACAACAACGTTGATATCCAAGAATTTATGATTATGCCTGTAGGTGCTAAGTCAATGCACGAAGCTGTAAGAATGGGTGCAGAAACTTTCCACGCATTAAAGGCTTTACTTAAGGAACGCGGAGACTCAACTGCTGTTGGTGACGAAGGTGGTTTCGCACCTAACCTTGCTAACAACGAAGAACCATTTGAAGTTTTAGTTGAAGCTATCCAACGTGCAGGCTACAAGCCAGGTGATGACATTGCAATCGCTATGGACTGTGCTGCTTCAGAATTCTACAACAAGGAAACCCACAAGTACGTAACTGTTGCTGATGGTCGTGAATACACTGCTGAAGAATGGACTTCATTACTTGAAAGCTTAGTTGAAAAGTACCCAATCATCTCAATCGAAGACCCATTGGACGAAAACGAATGGGACGACTGGAAGGGCTTCACTGATCGTTTGAGCAAGAAGGTTCAAATCGTTGGTGACGACTTATTCGTAACTAACACTAGCTACCTTAAGAAGGGTATCCAAATGGGCGTAGCTAACGCTATCTTAATCAAGGTTAACCAAATCGGTACCTTGACTGAAACTTTCGAAGCTATTGAAATGGCTAAGGAAGCTGGCTACACTGCAATCGTTTCACACCGTTCAGGTGAAACTGAAGATACTACTATTGCTGACTTGGTTGTTGCAACTAACGCAGGTCAAATCAAGACTGGTTCAATGTCAAGAACTGACCGTATCGCTAAGTACAACCAATTAATGAGAATTGAAGAAGAACTTGATTCAGCTGCTGAATTCAAGGGTATTCACTCATTCTACAACTTACACAAGCAATTCTAATTTAATTATTAATTAGAAGAAAAAAGTCTGCTTAATGCAGGCTTTTCTCTTTACCTTTTTTCAATCATAATATCGCAATCTTTTCGTGACTATGGTACACTTGTAACAGTGATTATTATTTTTTTATTAATGGAGGCAGCATATTGTACAATATAATTATGACGCTTCTCATCATCGTTTCTGTTTTGATTGTTATTGCGACGATGATGCAACCGCAAAAGCAACAAGATGCCCTAAATGCCTTGTCAGGTGGGGCAGTATTTAGTGGTCAAACTAAAAAGCGGGGTTTTGAAGCATTTATGGAAAAGGTAACTTCTGTATTATTAGTCCTTTTCTTCTTATTAGCTTTTGTCCTTGCATATTTATCAACTAAGTAATTTTTAGCCTCCCGATCTTATTTGGGGAGGCGTTTTTTATGATTGAATAGAGGTAGATTAATGGCTCAAGATGAAAGAGTTTTAGCCACAATATTGGAAATTTTTCGGCATAATCCGCAAAGAAAATTTAGAGTAAATCAGCTGGAAAGAATGGCTAGCAGAGATCATGTTAAATTTGCGGAATTAGTTAAGGCATTAACTTTTCTAGAACAAGAAAAGCAAATTGTGACAGATGGTAATGGAGAATATCAATTAGCTAGCGTTGATACTGAGGTTACAGGTGTTTTTAGGGCCAATGAAAAAGGCTTTGGCTTTGTCAGAATTGATGATGAAGAAAATGCTGATGATATTTTTGTTGGACCTGATAACACATTACTTGCCTTAGATAGTGACCATGTTAGAGTAAAGATTATTGCTAATGGTAATCCTTGGAATGGCAAGGGTCCTGAAGGTAAAGTGGTTGAAATTTTGGAACGAGGTGTTGAAACACTTGTTGGTGAATTTCATCCTTTAACTGATATTCAGGTAAAACTCAGTGGTTTTTGTGGTTATGTAATTTCAAGTAATAAGAAATTTAAAAACTATAAAATTTACACACCAGTTGATGGAATTACTCCACAAATGGGGGATATGGTTAAGGTTTCAATTAGCCAGTATCCAACTGAGGATATGCCAGAAAATATGCAGGGGGCTATTTTAGAAACTATTGGTAATAAAAATGACCCTGGTGTTGATATCATGTCAATCGTGGCGGCCCATGATATTAGAACGGAATGGCCAGAAGATGCTATGAAGCAGGCCAATGAAATTCCGGACCATATTGAAGAAGCTGAATTAACTAATCGAGTTGATATTAGAGATCAACCTGCAGTTACTATTGATGGTGATGATTCTAAAGACTTTGACGATGCAGTAGTTTTATGGAAGTTACCTAATGGAAATTACCATTTAGGTGTTCATATTGCAGATGTGGCACACTATGTTAAAGAAAATTCTCCACTAGATAAAGAAGCTTATCAAAGAGGTAATTCAACTTATTTGGTAGATCGTGTTATTCCGATGCTGCCATTCAGACTTTCAAATGGGATTTGTTCAATTAATGAAGGTGTAGATCGTTTGGTCTTATCTTGTGATATGGAGATAACCCCAGAAGGCAAACGAGTTGCATATGACATTCACCCTTCAGTAATGCGCTCACATGGTCGTTTAACCTATAACAAGGTAAATGAAGCTTTAACCAAGCCAGCATCTGAATTAGATGAAAAGTATGCAAAACTGCAACCTATGTTGAAAGAGATGGCAAACTTGCATGAAGTCTTGTATAATCAACGACACAATCGTGGGGCAATTGATTTTGAAGAACCAGAAGCAAAAATTATTGTCGATGATAAAGGTAAGCCAGTAGATATTGTACTTCACAATCGTGGTACAGCTGAAAAGATGATTGAGTCCTTCATGTTATTGGCTAATGAAACAGTCGCAGAAGCATTTTTTAAAAAGCATGTTCCATTCCTTTACCGTGTACACGAAACTCCAGATGCTGAAAGAATTCAGAGCTTCTTTGAATTCGTATCTGCATTGGGTCTAAATATTAAGGCTGATCCAAATGATGTTAAACCAATTGATTTGCAAAAAGTGGTAACTAAAACTTTAGGAACTCCTGAAGAAGCTGTTGTGCAAATGGTTATGCTTCGTTCTCTTAAGCAAGCCCATTATTCTGACGAGCCTTTAGGACACTTCGGAATTGCCGCTGAATTTTATACCCACTTTACTTCTCCTATTAGAAGATATTCTGATTTAATGGTTCACCGTATGATTCATGAATATACTGACTCCAACTTGTCAGAAGATACTCAAAAACATTTTGGGCCAATTTTACCAGATGTTGCAGAACAAACATCTACCCAAGAAAGAAAATCTATTGATACTGAACGTGAAGTAAATGATTTAAAGATGACAGAATTTATGGCCGATCATGTTGGTGAACACTTCGATGCCGTGATTTCTTCAGTAACTAGTTTTGGGATGTTCATCCAATTACCAAATACAGTTGAAGGGCTAATTCATATTTCTAACTTGACAGATGATTTCTATAATTTTGATGAAAAGACTTTGACTTTGACAGGACGAGGAACTCATCGCCAATTTAAGATTGGTATGCCACTCAAAGTAACTTTGATTAATGCCAATGTAGAACAACATCAATTGGACTTTGAAATTTATGATCCTAATGCGCCTAAGAAAGAACATAATGATCGCGGTATGGGACGTCCTAGACGTAGAGATAATCGTTTTGGTAGAGCAGGTCGTAATCGAGATAATAATCGAGGCCGTAGATCTCGTAATTCAAGAGATAACAAAGGTAGAAGACGTTATAAATAGGAGCGTCATATGAAAAAAGAAGCAAATAATGTTTTAGCGCAAAATAAAAAAGCCAGCCATGATTATTTCATTAAAGAAACAATTGAGGCTGGGATTGCACTAACTGGGACTGAAATTAAATCTGTACGAGCGAGAAGAATTCAATTACGTGATGGCTATGTACAAATTTATAATGGTAATGCTTATTTGGAAAATGTTCACATTAGTGAATATAAGCAAGGAAATATTTATAACCATGATCCCTTACGACGTCGCCAATTGCTTTTACATAAAAAAGAGATTCGCAAATTAGCCGAAGTTCAGGCGCAACAGGGGATGGCTATCATTCCACTGAAAGTTTACCTGAAGAAAGGTTTTGCAAAAATTTTGCTGGGGATTGGGCAAGGAAAGAAGCAATACGATAAGCGAGAAACAATAAAGAAACGTGATCAAGAACGTGAATTACGTCGCAAATATCGTATGTAAATTTTAATTGCAATTGGTTGAAAGTTGGTTATTGAACTTAAACTGAGGTAGTTCAAGAGGAGTAGCTGACCATTGACTGAATAAGCCAGTTATTAATAAGATATATGGAATATCTTGATAACTCTTAATATCACAAACTAAGGCAAGACCAGAATCGATAACCATACTTTCACAACTAGCCATTATCTTAAAAGTGCTCCTAAATTGATAGGAGCCTTTTTTTGTGCTTCCAGTTATTAGATAATTTTTTTTAGTTAAAAACATAGGTAATTCAACATTAGTTACTTGCTTAACTTGAACTAATTCATAATCAATAATATCAATAGTGTAACTGGTTAAAAGATTTCGCCCATCTTGATATAAACGACCAATCTCTTTATGGTTAAGATCAGTTAGAAAAAGTGTGTGATTTGAATTATGGAGTTTTCCCTGAATAAAAAACTGAATTTTCTCAGTTTGATCAACAACAGGAATTTGTCCATAATTTTTTTGTTGATTAAAAAGTAAAATTAATTTCATTTTTGAACCTGCTTTTGAAAAATTATTAAAACTACAGACTCCCTAATTAGTTTCATGATAACATATAAAGTAAAGAAAGAGTTGATTTTGCGATGAAAGAACTTATTGGAAATGATTGGGATCAGGTGTTAGAACCGGTCTTTTCAAGTGCATCTTATCAAAAATTGCATAATTTTTTGAAGGAAGAATATGCAAGTAAACAAATTTATCCAGATATGTATCATATTTTTACAGCTTTTAAATTGACTAGTTTTAAAGATACTAAGGTAGTTATTTTAGGACAGGATCCATATCACAATCCAGGCCAAGCAACAGGGATGAGTTTTTCAGTTAATCCAGGAATTGCGTTACCACCATCTTTAAAAAATATTTATCAGGAATTATATGATGATGTTGGTTGTCTTCCAGTAAAGCATGGGTATTTGAAGAAATGGGCAGATCAAGGTGTATTGCTTCTTAATGCCGTGTTAACTGTACCTTATGGACACGCAAATGGTCATCAAGGAAAAGGTTGGGAAGAAGTTACAGATCAAGCAATTAAAGCTTTAAGTGAACGTGGAGAAGTAGTTTTCATATTATGGGGGAAATTTGCTCAGAATAAAATCCCTTTAATTGATGAGAGCAAAAACGTTATTATCAAATCCGCCCACCCGAGTCCTTTTTCAGCTCGATATGGATTCTTTGGCTCACGCCCCTTTTCAAGATGCAATGCGGCATTAGCAAAATGGGGTAAACGGGCAATTGATTGGCAATTACCAGTAGAAGTTAAAGTAGAAAAATAAAGGAGCTTACGTATGAGTATTTTTGATGAATTAAAAGCAAAAATTGTTGGACATAAGAAAGTAATTGTTCTTCCTGAAGGCGAAGATGAAAGAGTCTTATCTGCAGCAGTTAAGTTAAATAGCGAAGGAATTATTAAACCACTTGTATTAGGTGATGAAGCTCAAATAAAAGAAACAGCTAAGGATCACAAGCTTGATTTAACTGGGATTGAAATTATTAATCCTAAAACTGATACTAGAAAAGGCGAATTTGCTAAACAATACTTTGAACTTCGTAAAGGTAAAGAAAGTGAAGAACAAGCAAGTAGCCAAGTATTGGATCCAAATTATTTTGCAAATATGCTTGTTTATAATGGCTTAGCAGATGGTTGTGTTTCAGGTGCAGCTCACTCAACTGCAGACACTGTTCGTCCAGCTCTTAAGATTATTAAAACTAAAGCTGGCATGAAACGAGTAAGTGGTCAATTTATCATGGAAAAGGGTGACCAAAGATATATCTTTAGTGATTGTGCTATGAATATTGACCCAGATGCAGATACTTTAGTAGAAATTGCATATCAAGCGGCCCAAACAGCTAAAATGGTTGGATTAGAGCCAAAACTTGCATTTTTAAGTTTTTCAACGATGGGATCAGCTAAGGGTGAAATGGTAAGTAAAGTACAAGCTGCAGCTGCAAGTTTTAAAGAAAAGTATCCTGAAATTAGTGCTGATGGAGAAATGCAATTTGATGCAGCCTTTGTCCCAAGTGTTGGTGCCAAAAAGGCTCCCGATTCAAATGTTGCTGGTCATGCTAATGTCTTTATTTTCCCAGAATTGCAATCTGGAAATATTGGCTATAAGATTGCACAAAGATTAGGTGATTTTACTGCAATTGGACCAGTTTTGGCAGGTTTGGCTAAACCGGTTAATGACCTATCACGGGGATGCAGTAGTCAAGATGTTTATGAAGCAGCTATTTTAACAGCAGCACAAAGTTTGGATGAAGAATAATGAAATTAGAAATTAATTCAGCTCAAGAAATGCAAAAATTAGGGGCTAGTCTTGGAAAAGTAGCCAAACCTGGTAGCTTACTTTTGTTAAATGGTGATTTGGGTGCCGGTAAAACCACAATGACACAAGGTTTAGCTCGCAGTTTGGGAATTAGACGTCCAGCTAAAAGTCCGACTTTTACGATTGTAAGAGAGTATCGTGAGGGACGTTTACCACTTTTTCATATGGATATGTATCGTCTTGAAAATGACGATTTGGCAAGTATTGATTTAAATGGCTATTTAAATGAGCAGGGAATTGTAGTAATTGAATGGCCAGAAATTATTATGAATGACTTGCCAGACGATTATTTGCAGTTAACTTTAAAGCGTGTTGATGATTCTTGGGATTCAACTAAGCGAGTAGTTGAGGTTAACGCACAAGGAAAGCAAGCTAAAGATTGGCTTGAAGATACATTAGCTAAGTTTGAAGAGTAAGAANTAATTGAACACAGCGTTCAGTTACGTCTTTTTTAGTTAATTTTTTGACTTAAAAATTGTATTTAGGATAATGGTAATAATTGAAATAAAAGTTAGTAAACTACCTAAAACAAAGTAATTATTAGGATTTTGCAAATTAAAAGCAAATTTGAAGAAAAAGGTACCTATCGGCATAAATAAAATGGCAACAGAAAAAATAGTTCCGAATACACGACCAATATAATTCATATCTGTTCTTACTTGCACAAAGGTCATAAATTGAATATTAAAAATTGAAAGAAAGAAGTTAAAAAGGCTTATACAAATTGCAACTAAAATAATTGAATGTGATAAATGATAGATTCTTTCACTAGGCATTAAAGCTAAGCCATCTAAGAAAATCAAAAATAGTAGTTTATTAGTTGTAGGTGTCTTTTTTATCAAGGTTGATGCAGTTGCTCCTAGTAGTCCACCAATGGATTCAGCTGTTAATAATACCGCATATGCTTTTAAATGAGAATCTGAAAAAGCATATGTTGAAAAAGGAAGAATTAAATTATATCCAGCAATAACGAAGTTTACTATGCTTGAAAAAGTAATAATAATTAATATTTCACGATTATGAAAAATATAATTTAAACCCTCACGAATTTGACTGAAAGTCTTTTTTGAGCTTTTTTTCTTAACTGGAGCAGATAAAATAGTTAATTTACGAATTAAGAGACCTGAGATAATAAAAGAAATTCCATCAAAAATTAGTGCAAAACGATTACCGAAAAAGTGGGCAATGATTAATGCACCAGTTGGACCAGTAATTTGGATAACTTGTTTAGCAATTTCTAGGACTGAATTAACTTGATTAAGATGTTCCTTTTGAACAATTTCACGAAAAACAGCCTTATATGCAGGACTTCGATAAGAGGAAATAATTGCTAATATGATGTTAATAATAATGATTGCATAAATGAAAAAAACATGAGGGATGAAAATTGCTAGTAAAATACAAACAAGCCCACTTATTAAATCACAATGCCAGATGATTTTTTTCCGGTTACCTGTATCAGATAATACACCACCTAAGAAATTAAAAATTACACTAATAAATACTTCACTACTCTGATATAAAGAAAGCCATAGACCGCCATTAGCAACACTTGATAAGAAGACAGAGTTGACGTAGTCAAATAATATATCACCAAATTTAGAAATTACATTACTAGAAGTAACTTTAACAGTATTAATTTTTTCGGTATGAGATAGTTTTGTTGTCATTTTAGTCCTCCTTTATGAAATAAAGATTGACAATAAAAAATAAAAAAATTATAGTTTAAATTAAAATATATTTAAAGATAATGAAATTATAACATTTATTTTAAAGGAGTGATATAAAAATGAGTCGTGGAATTATAATTCTCATAGAAGGGATATCAAATTCGGGGAAAACAACTCTTTGTAATAGTTTAAAAAATAAGGCCAACTTCGAAATTATACCAGAAGCCATTAGATATTTAGAAAATAGATTGAATGATTGTGGAGATAACATTCTTTTTGTACCCGAAAATTCTAATCAAGAAGTTTTAAATCAAGAGCTATTATTTGATATTGAATTTGAAAAGTTATATGATGCCAATTTTTTAGCACAAAAAGGGGAAAATGTAGTAATCGATAAATCTGCATTTTCTATACTTGCAACGGCTAATGCTTTTCAATCATCCATAATACAGGGGACATATGAAATAGCAGAAAAATTTTTTCATGAATATGAAAAAAAGATAGCTAGATTTGATTTGGCAAAACCTGATTTATCGATTTTACTTAAAGCAGATTTAGAGATTTCTGAAGAGAGAAATAAGAATAGAAAACATAAGCTTTTAAATATTTGGACAAGTCCAATTACAAGATTCAAACAAGAAAGGGTTCTGGAGAGTGAATTTGAAAAAATAAATAATAAGATGATTCTGGATACTTCTAATATGTCTAAAGAAGAAGTATATAAACAAGTGATTGAAACTATTAAACGAGACCGTAAAATAGTTTGTGTAAGGATGA
>NZ_AYYU01000017.1 GCF_001436455.1 Lactobacillus jensenii DSM 20557 | reverse complement strand
GAATCGACTAAAAACTTTTTTTATTTTTTCTCAAAAATATAGATCTAAAATACTTAAAAAGCCTTGAGTATCAGCGAAACTCAAGGCTTTTTCTATTCAAAATTATCTTTTTTGTAGTTTCTATAAATTGCAATTACTAAAACCATTAATGCACAACCGATTGCTACATAAGCCATCTCTCCCACACTTAATGCATTTCGTACACTAATATTTTGATCTTGTGCATACTGAGTAATTAAAAAATCCATCACTTTAGGTGTTATGACAAAACTAACTAATGATACAATTCCACCAACTAGTGAAGCGCGTCTTGAATATGGTTCTTTAAAGAAATTGGATAAGACACAAATAGCTGGAGCAACCATTAACAAAAAAATCCACAAAATAATCATTAAACCAGCAGGATCATTCATAAATTGAGAAGTATTTGAAGCATAACGATACGTTCCCCAAAAAGAACCACCTGTCACAGTATTCAATAAACTTAGAATATATGAACCTTGTTGTCCATATTTTCCTGTGTTTGATAACATCCCTTGAATTGTTTGCAGACCATCTTGAGTTCCGGCGCTAGTAAAATCTACACTAACTACTTTTCTCATATAGGTAGCTAAAAACATTAAAACACTTGCACCCATCTGCAAACTCTTTAACATACTTAGCTGTCTTGAAGCTTTCAAACGAAATTCAATACTTAAGACGCGGTTAGGGTGATGACTATGTCCAATAATATAAATTCCAATTGCTGTAATTAACAAAATAAGAATTGTACCTAAATACCATCTAGTAAATAAAGTAATTATCAGAGCAACAACAATTGCTACAGAAATATAAGGACGATCAGTCCAAATATTCCAAAAATTTAGTTTGTATTTTTGTCCATAAACTTTTTCTCTTTGATATTCTTCTCTAGTAATTTTCTCGCTCATCAAATCACCCTTTCTTTTGAAATATGCTAGCACAAAATTCAAGGGATAAGTACTAATTTAGCTCTTTCTTCATTTATTTATAAAATAGTAGTGTTAAACTTGAAATAAAACACTTTAAGGAGCTAAATCATGTCAAAATATACTTCAGGTTTGTCTAAAAACTGGCATCTTTCATTCTATACCCTGTGGCTGGGCTGCTTCATCACTGGAATGGGATATTCAATGACTATGCCTTTTATTTCATTATTTATTTCAGATTTAGGTAATTACAACAAATTAGAAATCAACCTCTACTCTGGTTTAGCATTTGCTATGACTTTTATAGCTCAAGCAATTGTTTCACCCTTTTGGGGAAGTTTAGCTGACCAAAAGGGGCGCAAGTTAATGTGTATGCGTGCCAGTGGTGTAATGGCATTTTAACTATTTCTTTAACTGGACTAGCTCCTAATGCAATTTATATTGTTATTATGCGCTTTATTCAGGGGGCTTTTTCTGGTTATATCAACAATGCGACTGCACTGATGGCCGGTGAAACACCACACGAAAAAAGTGGCTGGGTTATGAGTCAGATGATGACTGCTGGGACTGCCGGTAACTTAGTTGGACCATTACTTGGCGGAGCACTTTCAAGCTTTTTTGGAAATTTACTAGGTGGTGCTTGGGGCTATCGTATTCCATTTTTCATTACAGGTTTATTAATGTTCTTGGTCTTTTTAGGAACTACTTTCTTTACCAAAGAAAACTTCACTCCTGTTTCTCGGGAAAAAATGAAGCCAATGAAAGAAATCATGGCTTCTTTACCAAGTATTCAGTTAATTGTGGCAATGTTCATTACAACGATGCTAGTACAATCAGCCACAATGTCAATTGATCCAATTGTTTCATTATATGTTAAGTCAATGATGCCTGGCAGTAAAAATGTCGCCCTAATTGCCGGAATTGTGGCGGCAACGCCAGGCCTGGGAACAATGATTGCTGCTTCAAAGATTGGCCATAAAATGGACGAAATTGGACCATTGAAGGTATTGCGGCTAGGCTTAATTATTGGCGCCATCTTATTTGCACCCATGGCAGTTACTAACTCGCCTTGGGTCTTAGCAGCTTTACGCTTTTTACTTGGAATTGCGAGTGCTGCAATGATGCCAGCTGCTCAAACCGTCTTAACTTTGAATACTCCAAGTGAAAGCTTTGGTAGAATCTTCAGTTATAACCAGTCCTTCCAAGCTATCGGCGCGGTCTTAGGATCACTTTTAGGTTCTGGAATTTCTGGTTTTGCTAATTATGAAGCAGTTTTTTGGGTAACAGGCTTTACCTTACTGCTTAACTTCTTAATAATTCTAATTTTTGCTAGCAAGAAAAACACACCCCGCTAAGAGGTGTGTTTATTTTTTAGTAAGAAAAGACTATCAATTAGTAAAATTATCCCGCAAAAACTAAAAATCCATAAACTAGCTAAAGTGTTAAATAATAAACCAAAGATAGCAAAAGAAATTGGAGATAACAAACTAACTAAACTGCTCATAGTTGAACCAACTCGTCCTTGGTAGTCCTCTGCCACTTGAGTTCTTAAATACATTGCAAAGGGAAGATTCGACATTGTTAAAATACCGCCAATTAAAAACATCCCCAAGCCCAAAATAAATGTTATCAGATAGATGTTCTCTACCAGCTCAATAAAAGCAAAAATAGCAAAAATTATAGATAACACTACGCCATTTCTTCCAGTAAATCCTAAATAAGCTCCATTTAAGTTAAGCTTACTAAGAAATAAACTAGCTACTAGCATCCCCATTGCTAAACAACTTGTAGTCATTCCATATAATTCAGATCCTAATTTTAGCTGTTTCACCATAATTACTGGTAGCCCCACTTCAATTGAGCCTAAGGAGAAATTAGCAAATACCGCAAAAAGTAATAGGTCTAACAAGTTCTTATCTTGTCTAATATAATTGATACCAGCTTTAAATGATTCTTTTATTGAAGATAAGTGACTACTTTGGCGCTGCTCAACCAGATAAAAATCAATCATACTAATTAATAGTAGCGAAACCACTTCTCCAATTAATTCAATGATAGTCACCCAATTAAGCTCTAGCCAGCTAAAAACTACCCCACCTAAAATTGGAGCTAAAATTGCCGTCCCTGCTGTAACAACTTGTTCATAGCCAATTAATTTTTGACAATATTCTTCAGCAACAAATGACTTAGTTGAAGCCTTATAGCTTGTTTCCTGAAAACAATCGGCTAAAGATAAACCAATTACTGCTAAAGCAATTAATAAAATTTGCTCATTCAAACTTAGTAATTCAATTAAACTTAGAAAAATCACATCTAAAACAATACTTACTAGTTGCGCTCCAATAGCAATTTTCTTGTGATGATATTTATCTACTGTGTAACCAACTAATGGTGTAAATAAAAGCTTAATTACGGGATTTATTAACAAAATTGTTGAAAACACTAAGCTTGACCCAGTTTTTTGTAAAGTATAAAGGCTCAGGCAAAAAGAAAAAATTGAACTAGCTAAATTACCCATTCCTAAACTTGAAACAGCTAATAGGAGTTGCTTTTTAGATTGTTTGGCCATTTTGACTCCTCCTTATATCTTTATTTGCATTAAAACAAAATCAATTCTTAGCTTTTTCTGCTTTTTGCATATATGATAAAAACAAGGAGAAAAAAATGAACTTTACTTTTAAGAAACTACGAAAGATGCAAAACATCACCTTAAGCCAAGCTGCTAATAACATCTGCTCAGTCTCAATGCTCTCACGCTGGGAAAATGGCCAAGGCAAGATGGATTTTGAAAAGGTAGTTGAATTACTTGAGAGAATTAATCTAACGCCAGCCGAATTTTTAGCATTATCAGGGTTAAATCAACCAGATGACCTTTCTCAAGATTTAGAAAAAGCCTGGCTAACAAAAGATCAAGCTAAACTACAACAATTAACTACCACTGCCCTAGCAAAATTTCAAACTAGCCAAAAGCTCATTGACTTAAACTATGCTGCTATTTGCGCCAGCTTATACTACAACTTAAGCCGTAAAAATCTTTTGTCGATTTCTAATCAGAATCTGTTAAACAAAGAACTCTCACATTTGTCAGTTTGGGGACAAGAAAACCTTTCACTTTTTCGAACAATTATTAACGTTCTTAGCCCTCGCATCATTTACCAAGTAAGTTATCAAGTAATTGAATATTTAGATTTTATTCAAGCTGCTGGACACGACACTTTTTATTTTGCAATTACTACTTTATTTGAAGCTGCCATTGCTCTTTTTAAGGCTAATAACTTTAAGTACGCTCAAAAAATCTTGGATAAATTAAACACCTTAACTTTTAAAGAACGCGATATGCAGCTCATTATTGGTCGCCACTTCTTAAATCAACTAGCTGAATATCATAATCAACCTAACGAGCAAAAGATCATCAAAACTATTTCCTTCCTAAGAGAAATTGGCGCTAATCATCTAGCCCATTATTTTTTAACCATCTTCAACCAAATTAAATAAAGAAAAAAATGCCCTATCGACTAGATAGAGCATTTTTATTTGAATGTATTCTCGCTTATCCTTTATCTGCACCTGCAGTAATTCCGTTAACATAGAATCTCTGCATGAAGATAAACAAAATAGTAATAGGAATTGCTATGATAACACAACCAGCGATAAATTGAGCAAAGTAAGTAGTTGAGGCACCTTTACTGTTGTGAACCATATTGTATAAACCATAGGCAATGGTATAAGTCTTGGCATTTCCTGAAGTAGAAAGAATGATACCTGAGAAAATGAAGTCAACCCAAGGACCAATAAAGGCAGTTAAGGCAGTGTAAACAATCATTGGTTTAGATAATGGTAAACCAATGTTCCAGAATACTTGCCACTTAGTTGCACCATCAATTTCGGCAGCTTCATCAATTGCCCGCGGAATTGTATCAAAGAAACCTTTGGCAACATAAAAACCTAATCCTGATCCACCAACATAAACTAAGAGCAAACCACCAAGGTTTAACATGTTAAGACCTTTTAAGATGTAGTATAGGGCAATCATAGCCATAAAGCCGGGGAACATCCCCAAAACTAAGGCAATTTGTAAAAATGGTTTTCTTAATTTGAAACGTAAGCGTGATAAAACATAAGCAACTGAAATTGTAATAAAGGTAGAAATAATTGCGGAAGCAATTGAAATTATTAAAGTATTGATAATCCAGTTACCAAATGGATATTGTGGGTTAGTAAAAATCCCAATGTAATTTTGCAAAGTGAATTTTTCTGGCCAAAAAGTTGAAACAAAGCCGGTATCATTATAAGAAAAACTAGCTAAGACAATCCAAACAATTGGTAAAATCCAAAGGATAGATAAAATCGTTAATAATGCATACCGGAAGATCAATGAAAGTCTTCTTTGTGCTGCGTATGATTTCATTTTTAACCCTCCTTAAATGCATTAGTACGACGATATGCGATTAATGATACAGTCGCACTCAAAATAAAGATTAAGATACCCAAGACAGCTGAAGCGTTGTATCTTTGTTCTTGTCCAAAGGTTAAGTTATATAACCAAGTTACCAAAAGGTCAGTTGAACCGGCACCGTTGTAGTTGTTATTCATTGGTGCACCACCAGTTAACAAGTAAATTACGTTGAAGTTGTTGATGTTACCAATAAATTGTTGAATCAATGATGGAGCCATTACAAATAAAATTTGAGGGAATGTAATTGATTTAAAGATTTGAATGGCATTAGCACCATCAATTTTGGCAGCTTCAACTTGATCTTGTGGCAAGTTTTGGATAATAGCAGTTGAAACCAGCATTGAAACTGGAATCCCAATCCACATGTTAACGAAGATAACGGTAATTCTTGCTACCCAGGGAGCGGCTTGATTATCAATAAAGTGAATTGGACTAGAAATTAAGTGCAAGTTCATCAAAATTGCATTAAATGCACCTTGATAGTCTAAAAATTGGGCCATCATTAATAATGATACGAATTGAGGAACTGCCCATACTAATACAAAAATAGTTCTCCAAAAGCCTTTATGCTTGATACCTTTAGATTCAATTAACAAAGCAAGTAAAACACCAAAGAAGAAAGTTGTGGCAGTAGCAGCTACAGCCCAAATCAAGGTCCAACCAAGAACTGGGAAGAATGTTCCTGCTAAATCCCCACTTAAAACATTGCCAAACGCCTTAAAGCCAGTCCATGAAAAACCAATTGAGTGTTGACGATCATAGTTGGTAAAAGCCATCGATATCATAAAGACCGTTGGCAAAATCGTAAAGAGAAAAATCCCTAAAACTGGAATTGTCATCAAGGTAGTATGCAAACGTTCATCAAATAAGTTTGCAAGTTCTTCTTTATTAGTCAAAATATGTTCATGATCACGTTCTAAGACGTAATTCTTTCTAACACTCTTAAGATTAACAATATAAAGCCAAATAAAGCCAATTACTACCATTAAAGCTAATAATCCAAACAACAAAATTAAAACTGAACTGTCAGGTTGCTTAGTAACATAAACTCCTTGACTAGCATCATAAATAACTTGTTTTTTCTTAATTAGTCCTAAATTTGACAAAGCTTTGATTGAGCTAAAACCAGTTAAACAAATCCAAGCAAAGAAGACGATTTCACTAAGTAGTAAAGAAAGCCCTTTAGCCCATTGACCATGCTTCAAGGCATTTAGACCCATAATGAAAAATGAACATTTGGTTATAGCATCTCCTTTAGACCACACTTCTTTATAGGTAGCTTTTGGAGGTAGATGATTTTTTCTCTTAAACATAGCTTTCTCCTTTTGAAGTAAAAAATGGCTGTTAACCCATCTTCTCACTTAGCAATTACTATTTCTTTTCAATCTTTTTAGCTAACTTATCAAGTTGAGCCTTGTATTGTGCTGGCTTAATCTTGCCATCGTAAGCACCACTGATTAATGGAGCAGAACCATCCCAGAAGGTAGCCATTTGTGCCATCTTAGGCATCAAGACACTGTTACCTGACTTAGCCATTTCAATTACAGCTTCAGCAACATTATCATTCTTAATATCGCTTGAGTTGATAGCAGCCTTCAATACAGGAATTTGACCAGCCTTGTCGTGATCAATTAATTGAGCTTTCTTGTTAGTAATGAATGCAGCAAGTTGAGCACTAGCTTTTGCATTAGCAGTGTGTGAGTTAATAGCAAAGCCTTCAATACCTAAGAATGCTTCCATTTGTACTTTCTTACCACCAACAGTAATAGTTGGGTATTTAGCAACTGCAAAGTTCTTACCTAAAATCTTCTTAATGTTTGCAGCGTTCCAAGGGCCATCTAAAATAGCAGCAGCTTTACCCTTCTTTAATTGGTTCAAAGCGTTAGAAGTTTGCATAACATTCTTGTTCTTCTTTTGTTCAGCAAACCAAGTTAAGGCGTTAACACCTTCTTGTGAGTTAAAAGTTGAACCCTTTAAATCTTCACCATTGTCACCAAATAACTTAGTGCCGGCACTGAAGAATACAGGCCACATTACATATGCATTAGTAAAGTCGGTTGCAACAACACCCTTGCTAGTTAAAGTATCCCAATCTTGAACATCACTTGCTGACAATTTACTCTTGTTGTAATAAATAGTTTGAGCTTGTTGTGCGTAAGGATATGCATAAACCTTGCCATTCCAAGCAACACCCTTGTAAGCTTCATCAATATAGTTGGTCTTGATGTTCTTAGTATCAGTTGGTGAAAGCGGGTTAATGTAACCTGCTTCTGCCATTTGACCTAATTGGTCATTTGGTACTTCAAAGACATCAGCAGCTTTGCTTGGGTCTTTACCTACATCAGTCTTAGCATTAGCTGATCCATTTGGACTTTGAGTAACCCGAACTTTAATCCCCTTGTGAGTCTTTTCAAAGTCTTTAGCAATCGTCTTGTAGTATGGTACTTGTTCAGTATCAACCCATAAAGTTAATTGATTTTTATTATTACTACTTGTTGATGAACTCTTATTGCTTGAGCAAGCTGATAATGTACCAACCATTGCTAAAGCTGCTGTAGCAAGAGCTAACTTTTTCCAAATTTTCATATTCATTTCCTCCTGTCCATTAACAAGTTACCTGACAAGCAAAAGCTTCAAATGGCTTCAAAGTAATGTCTTGTAAGGTAGTTCTTGCTGGATAATTACTAATTAAAGCGTTCTGGATTTTGTATTCTGATGTGAAAGTGGCTTCTTCCTTAGTTAAATTACATACCACTAACCATTTTTCATCACCCAAAACTCTTTCATAGGCAAAGATATTGTCACTAGTTGCAACTGCTTTAAAGTCGCCATCAACTAGCATTGGATAGTTGTGACGCATTTTTATCAATTGCTGGTAAGTGTAAAAAATTGAATTTTTATCTGCTAGACAAGCCTTTACATTAATTTCTCGATAATTAGGATTTAGATGTAGCCAAGGTTTCCCAGTAGTAAATCCAGCATTAGCTGTATCATCCCATTGCATTGGCGTTCTAGCATTATCACGCCCTTTAGCATTAATTGAACGTAATAATTCTTCTTTACTCTTACCTTTCTCTAATCCGGCAAAATACATATTGCGACTTTCAATATCGTTAACATCATCAATTGATTCAACCGGACAGTTAGTCATACCAATTTCTTCACCATTGAAAATATATGGCGTTCCCTTTAACAAATGAAGCATAATTGCAAACATCTTGGCTGCTTCAACGCGATATTTACCATCATCGCCGAAGCGAGAAATTACTCTGGGAATGTCATGGTTTTCCCAGAATAAGCTGTTCCAAGCTAAATTTTCTTGCCATTTAGTTAAAATAGCCTTTAATTCAGCTAAGTCAGGCTTTTTTAAGTCCCACTTACTTGCACCTACTTGATCTAAACTATTGGCTTCAAATTGAAAGACCATTGATAACTCGTGACGCTTAGGGTCAATATACTTTTTAGCATCTGCTAAACTAGCACTCCAAGTTTCACCAACAGTTAAGAAATCTTTCTTACCAAAAGTTTCACGATTCATTTCTTGTAGATACTCATGTAAGTGTGGCCCGTTGGCTGTAATTTCTTGGTCTGGTTCTTTACCAATACATTCAATTACATCCATTCGGAAACCAGCGATTCCCTTATCAATCCAAAAATTCATCATGTCATAAATCTTTTGTCGGAGTTTTGGATTTTTCCAGTTTAAATCTGGTTGTTTCTTAGCAAATAAGTGTAAGTAATATTGCTTAGTTGCTTCATCATATTGCCAAGCACTACCTGAAAAAGCTGAAGTTAACTTATTCGGCTTATCTCGCCAAACATAAAAATCGCGGTACGGGTTTTCACGACTTTTACGTGATTCAATAAACCATTTATGCTCATCAGATGTGTGATTTACTACCAAATCCATGACAATCCGAATGTGATGCTGGCGAGCTTTTTGGATTAACTTATCTAAATCAGCCATTGTACCAAACTGCTCATCAATCGCTTCATAGTCTGCAATATCATATCCATTGTCGGCGCCAGGGGATTTATAAATTGGGCAGAGCCAAATTGCATCTACACCCAATTTTTCTAAATAGTCTAAGCGGCTAATGATTCCTTTCAAATCTCCTATCCCATCACCATTACTATCTTGAAATGACTTAGGATAAATTTGATAAACAACCGCATTTTTCCACCATGGTGTCATTTTCGCAGCACCTCCTTCAAGCGCTTACATTAATTGGTAAAAATTGCTTTCTTAGTTTCACTATCAAAGAAGTGACCCTTGTTAACATCAAAACCAACGGTTACTTCTTGACCTGGTGAATGGAAGTCTCTGGCATTCACAATTCCGACAAACTCAGTTCCATCGACATTTAAATAAAGTTGACTAGTTGCTCCTAAAAGTTCCGAAACAACAACTTTAGCCTTAACTGCACTCTTAGGCCAAGTTTCAAGAAAGGCCCCTTCTGAATGAATATCTTCTGGACGAATTCCGAAAATAATTTTCTTACCATTGTAGCCAGCTTGTTCAAGTTGCTTTGCGCGACCTTCTGGCACTTCTAAGACTAGTCCCTTATTATCACTAATCTTGCCATCTTGATAAGTAACTTCAAAGAAGTTCATCTGTGGCGAACCAATAAAGCCGGCAACAAATTGGTTAACTGGGTGATTATAAACTTCTTGTGGAGTACCAATTTGCTGAATTTTACCATCACACATAATGACGATGCGGTCAGCCAAAGTCATCGCTTCAGTTTGGTCGTGCGTTACGTAAATTGTTGTTGTCTTTAAGTTTTGATGGAGCTTAGCAATTTCTGCTCTCATTGACACTCTAAGTTTTGCATCGAGGTTACTTAAAGGTTCATCCATCAAAAAGATTGGCGCATCCCGTACGATAGCACGTCCTAAAGCAACACGCTGACGCTGCCCACCTGATAAAGCTGCTGGCTTTCTATCAAGTAAGTGCGCTAAGCCTAGGACTTCTGCAGCACTTTTGACTTTTTTATCGATTTCTTCTTTTGAATAATGGCGCAACTTCAAGCCAAAAGCCATATTGTCATAGACACTCATATGGGGATATAAGGCATAGTTTTGGAAAACCATCGCAATGTTACGATCCTTTGGTGCAACATCGTTCATGACTTTGCCACCAATTTCCAAGGTGCCCTTACTGATATCTTCAAGGCCGGCAATCATTCTTAAAGTCGTTGATTTCCCACAACCAGAAGGCCCAACAAAAACAATAAATTCTTGATTCTTGATATGTAAGTCAAAGTCTGTTACTGAATAATTTTCTGCATCAGGATATTTTTTATAGATATGGTTTAAATTGATTTCAACCATTTGCATTAACCTACTTTCTTACTTTTAAATGTTGCCACAATTTTTGTCAGGTCTAATTGACTAGTATCGCTAACAACTAAATCTGCTTGACCTAAAACCTGGCTATCACCAATTCCTACTGCAAATTGCTTAGCTGCTTTAATTGCTGCTACACCACTTGCTGCATCTTCAAAGCTAATTACTTCATCAGCTTCAAGGTCTAGTAAAGCTTGCGCTTTTTGGTAAATTTCAGGATTCGGCTTACCATGACTTAAAGTTTTAGGATCAACAACTGCATCAAACTCTTTTAACAATCCTAATTGCTTTAAAATAGTAGGTGCATTCATTGAAGCTGAAGCAATTGCCATCTTTAAACCATTAGTTTTGGCTTGCTCTAGCAATTCTGAAATTCCAGGTAAAATATCAGCTTGGGTCATCTTTTTAATTGCTTGTTGATAAGCCATATTCTTTTTAGCTGCTAAAGCTTCTTTTTCTGCTAATGAATATTTATTTTCTTGGTGGCCATACCGCAAAATTAATTCAAGCGAATCCATTCTTGCTAGTCCACGCAACTCATCGCTGGCTTTAGCTGGTAACTTAATTCCTAGCTCTTCAGCTAAGGCATTCCAAGCAGCCAAGTGATAACGAGCTGAATCAGTGATTACGCCATCTAGGTCAAAAATTAAGCCTTTAAGCATTTTTCTTGCCCCTCTTCTAGCAAAACTTCTTGGTCATAAACCTTAACTTTGAGACTTGGACCAGAAATTAGTCTTAATTTAATTTCATCGCTAACATTAACTTCTAATAAGCGTCCGCGATAGTTCATCTTAAAGCTATATCCTTGCCACTGACTTGGAACAAATGGCTTAAAACATAACTCGTCATTGTAGTAGCGCATCCCAGCAAAACCTTGTACAATTGCTAGCCAGCTCCCTGACATTGATGTGATATGTAAGCCATCACTAGTATCATTGTTGTAGTTATCTAGGTCTAATCTGGCAGTTCTTTGATAAAGCTCAACTGCCTTATCTTGTTTACCAAGTTCTGCCGCTAAAATTGCGTGAATACATGCACTGAGTGAACTTTCATGAACTGTTAGTGGTTCGTAGAAGTCAAAGTTCTTTTCTTTTTGTTCTTTTGTGAAGTGATTATTCAAGAAATAAATTCCTTGCAAAACATCGGCTTGTTTAATAAATGGTGAACGTAAAATCTTATCCCATGACCAATGCTGGTTAATTGGACGTTCACTTGCAGGAATCGTACTTACTGGTCGGATGTCCTTATCAAGAAAAGTATCATGTTGAACAAAAATGCCTAATTCTTTATCTTCTGGGAAGTACATATTGTCAACAATATCTTGCCAGTGAGCCTTTTCTTCGTCACTTACTGCTAAACGCTTCAATGCCTCTAGTTTTGCCTTAGGCAATCTTTCAAGGGTGTAGGATAAAAGCCAAGCAGCCATTTGGTTAGTGAACCAGTTATTATTAACGTTATTTTCATATTCATTTGGTCCAGTAACGCCATGAATCATGTACTTGTGCTTGCGCTTTGAAAAATGTACCCGATCAGCCCAAAATCTAGCAGTTCCAACTAAGACGTCCATCCCTTCATCTTGAACGTAACTTTCGTCTCCCGTATATTCGGTGTACTGATAAATCGCAAATGGAATATCGGCATTACGGTGAATTTCTTCAAAAGTGATTTCCCATTCGTTGTGACATTCTATCCCGTTGAAAGTTACCATTGGGAAGAGTGCACCCTTTAAGCCTTGTTGCTTAGCATTGTGATAGGCACCTGGAAGTTGCTTATGACGATATTCAAGTAAGGCATGCGTTACTTCTTTGGGAGCAACTGCTAAATACATTGGAATAATATAAGCTTCTGTATCCCAATAAGTAGCACCACCATACTTTTCACCGGTAAAGCCCTTAGGGCCAATATTGAGTCGAGCATCTTGCCCATAATAAGTCATGAATAATTGGAAAATATTAAAGCGAATACCTTGTTGCGCTTCGTCTGAGCCTTTAATTTGGACATCACTCTTTTCCCAGCGCTTTTGCCAAATTGCTTCATGTTCAGCTAAGTTTTCTGAAAATGTGTGCTCACAAAGCTCATGCATTAATAAATCTGCTCGCTCTGCTTGTTCATCTGGAGCCACATCACGACTAGTAATGACAATTACATCTTTTTCAAGTTCATATTTTTCACCAGCATCAAGCATAGTTGTAACTTTTTCTGCTAAATAGCCTGCTTTAGTTTCAACTTCGCCATGAACCTTTTCACCATTTACTCGTAAGCTTTGCTTAAGCAAAACTGTAAATTGCGGAACTTGGAAAGGATTTTCTTTAGTAATTAATTGGATGCACTTTTCCTTTTCATCTTCAAGTATTGGCTTCCAGAAATGTTCTTCATAGTTGCTATCTTCATTAACAACGTTGCCATCTAAAGTACTAATGAATTCAAGCTTTGCACTACCCTTTAATACTTGTGCTTTAACCTTAATTAAAGCTGCTTCTTGAATCTTATTACTTAAAAAACGTTCAAAAGTAAACTTGATATTACTTTTGCCATGGTAAATATAACTTCTAGTAAGCAAGCCTTGATGCATATCCAAATTTTGGTAGTAGTCAGAAAAGTCACACTTTGCTAAATCAACTTTTTCTCCATCAACTAAAATTTGAATTCCGATAAAGCTAGGAGCGTTAAGACTTTTACCAAAGTATTCTGGATAACCATTTTTCCACCAGCCAACTCTAGTTTTATCTGGGAACCAAACCCCAGCTAGATAGGTGCCAGATAGGCTATCTCCACTATAACCTTCTTCAAAATTTCCACGCATCCCCATGTAGTCATTTCCAATAGAAGTAATGCTTTCAGCTAGACGCATATCTTCTTTTGGAAAATTGTGACTAGTAATATTCCAGGGATTAATTTCAAAAATTCTCTTCATCATTCTCCACCACTTTCTGGTGATTTATTTTAACTAACTATATTATGTGTTATTTGTAAGCGCTTTACAATAGCTTGAAGCTTTGTTACCGGTATCAGGTTCTTGTTACCGATATCATTCACATAAAATATAGCCATTTGGACTTAAAACACCATTTTGATAGCCATTACTTACACTGGCTTTTTTATCAATTTTTATTTCATAATTAGTAGTATTGAAATATGCAGTAATTCGGCCATGCTTAACCACAATCAAATCATCTTCAACTGCAAGTTTAATATCACTTTGACTTAAAACTGATGCATACTTACGTCTAAATACGATTAATGCATGGACTTTTTGCCAGTATGCATTTCCTGTTTTTGTCCAATCCATTGGCTTACGGCAATCTGGATCGTTACCACCAGTCATCGCCATTTCAGTTCCATAGTAAATAGATGGACTACCTGGTTGCATGAGTTCGAAGGCTAGAGCATTTAATGCTTTGTCTTGGTTTTCATCAGCTAAAGTTAAAAGTCTGGCAGTATCATGTGAATCTAGCATATTAAGCATGCCACTGTTGACGCAGTCACGATAAAGCATCAGCTGGTCAAATAAAACTTGCGTTAGCATTTTGGCACTAATTTTGCCAGTTAAGAAATGGTCTTCGATTTGTTGGGTATATGGATAATTCATAACTCCAGTAAATTCATCCCCATTAAGCCAAGGCTGACTTGAATGCCAAACTTCACCCACAATGTAAAAATTAGGATTTATCTCCATGAGTTTCACGTGAAACTTTTTCCAAAAATGATGATCTACTTCATTAGCTACATCTAAACGCCATGCATCAATATGAAATTCTTTAGCCCAGTATGTTGCAATATTTAATAAATACTTTTGTACTTCTTCATTAGCAGTATTGAGTTTTGGCATATGCGGTTCAAAAGCAAAAGTATCATAAGGTGGCATCTCTTCACCCTTACTTGGATCTTTAAATGGAGTAACTGGCAAATAATTAATATGGAACCAGTCAAAGTATTTAGAATCTCGACCATGTTTAACCACATCTTGCCATTCTTTAGATTGATCACCTAAATGATTAAAGACTGCATCAAGCATGACATGCATCCCGCGCTTATGGGCTTCATCAACTAACTTCTTAAATAGCTTCTTATCACCAAAATCAGGATCAATTTCTAAATAATCGATAGTGTCATATTTATGGTTAGAACTAGCCTTAAAAATTGGACAGAAGTACAAGCCGTTAATTCCTAGCTCTTGTAAATAATCAAGCTTGTCTAATACCCCTTGTAAGTCACCACCATAGTAATCTTCTCTACCAGGGTGATCGGCTGAATTCCAAGGTTTAGTCCCAACTGGATCATTATTTTTATCGCCATTATTAAAGCGCTCAGGAAAAATTTGGTACCAAACCGTTTCTTTAACCCAAGCTGGCGTTTTGGCCATGTCAATTTCGTGGAAATATGGTACCTTAAAGAATTGACCATAATCATATAAGTTACTGTCATTGTATTCACGAATTCCTCGGTCTCCATAAATAATGTGACTGTCGTCTTGGCCAACTACTTCAAAGGTATATTGGCAGCGGTGTAAAGGTAACTCGAGCGTTGTCATATAATAATCTGCCACTTGGCCACTACCGATTTTGGTCATTTCTTGTTTTTGGGCAGTTTTTAAATCATAGTAACTATCTAAATAATGAACAATTACTTTTTGCACATCATCTTTCGCAGTATGAAAACGCAGACGAAGATGATTTTTATCAATTAAAAAACAATCTTCACTTTCTGGTCGGTGTCGTAAACTTGCTTCTTGCATCTTAATTCCTTTCTAAAACTAAACCAGCAAATGGTGCTAGTTGTAATTCATTGTCATTTAAACTATATTGGCCATTGCTCAAAATGACTTTTTGATATTTGGTTTTTACTTTTAATGGTTTATTAGTTAAGTTAACTACCACTAAGGCACTTTCATCGCCCAAATCACGCTGATAAATAAAGCTCTTACTGCTAGTTGGGTGAAGGTAATAACTACCTTCCATAAATAATGGCGTCTTCTTTAACGCAATCAGCTGACGATAAAAGTTGAAAAAGCTCTCTGAATCAGCTATTTCAGCTTCCGCAAAATGCTCATCCTGTTTTTTACCAGTTAGCCAAGGATGGTGCTTACTAAAGCCATAATTTTCTGCTTTTTTCCAAGGCATAACTCCACGAGCTGGCATTTTATGAGTTTGCGAAACCATCGTTAAAATTTCAGCTTCACTATATCCTTGCTTTTCTGCCTTTTTGGCAAAGTCAAAAACAGTCTGATCTTTAAAGTCGTCCAATTGCTGGAAGGCTAAATTCTTAAGCCCTAACTCTTCACCATAATAAATAATTGGAATACCTCGCTCTAAATATAGAAGCATGGCTAAACTTTTAGCTTGCAGGTCATTTTTAGCAATTCGCGTCCGCAAACGGCTCATATCATGATTGCTCCAGTAAAGAACTGGCTTTGAAATTCCTGCTAAAGTCTGCTCCCAAATCATTTGGGTTAACTTAAATGCTTCAAAGTCAAAGGGCTTAACTTGATAATTGGCTGGAATAGCTGAATCAAGTTGACTGTCATCCTCAGTAAAGCAGCGGAAAGTAATTGCAGCATCTAGTAAATTATTTTCCGGATCAGTATAATTAGCAGCTAAATTCACATTGGCACTAGCAGCTTCGCCTAATAATAAGCAATCTGGATAATCTTGCTTAATTTGCTGGCAAAATGGCCGCAAATAATGAACTACTTCTGGCAAGTTAGCAAAAAATGGCTCAGCTACAGGTATTTGGCCTTCAGGGGCTGGATAATTTTGGCGAAAATCAGCCTTGGCAATATGGATAAAGGCATCTAAGCGTAACCCATCAATTCCTTTTTTAAGCCAAAATTCTGCGATATCAAGCATCGCTTTACGAACGCCCGGATTTTTCCAATTTAAGTCAGGCATGTGTTTATCAAACAAGTGGAAGTAAAATTGACCAGTTTTGGGATCCGGCTCCCAAACACTACCACCAAAAAAGCTGCCCCAGTTGTTAGGCCGATGGCCATTTTCTCCAGCAAAGAGATAATAATCGCGATAAATACTCTTAGGATTAGCAATTGCATCCTTAAACCAGGGGTGCTGATCAGAAGTGTGATTTAATACAAAGTCCATGATGATGCGGATACCATTTTGATGAAGGGCTGAAATTAAGTCTTCCATATCAGCCATGGTGCCCATCTTTTCATCAATTGCAAAATAATTAGCTACATCATAGCCATTATCTACTTGAGGCGAAACAAAGACCGGATTAAGCCAAACGGTGTTAATTCCTAGTCTTTTTAAGTATGGAATTCGCTGTTTAATTCCTTGTAAGTCCCCAATTCCATCGTTATTACTGTCTTGAAAGGACTTGGGATAAATTTGATAAATAATTGCTTCGTCGTACCATTTTTTCATAAGCGTGTCCTCCTGTTGCTAGTGTAACAAATCAAAGTAACCGCTTACAGTTGTTATCGGTATCAAAAATAAAAGGGTGCCTAGTTTTTTTTACTAGACACCCTTTTGAAGAGTATTATTTTAGATTTTTTAATCAAATCTTTTAGCTTATCCTTTTATCCCTACTTTGTCGTGCCACGCACAACCAATTCCGGCTTCACATAGGTCTGCCCTTGCGCAGAACCAGATTGCTTAATCTTCTCCAGAATCAATTGTGCTAACATATCGCCCATTTTAAAGATTTGTTGCTTAACTGTGGTTAATTGTGGATTGGAAACTTGATCTAAAAACACACCATCAAAACCAATTACCCCATAATCTTCAGGTAATTTCTTATTTAAACGTGACAAAGCCCGACATACCCCAATTGCCAAGCGATCACTAGCACAAATAAAGCAGGTATTCGGCTTAATATTTTCAATCTGCTCATCAATCAACTTTTCAGCTAAATGTGAGTGATTCCCTGTTCTAAAAATCTTGGGTTCTAAATTGCGTTCTTGCATACTTGCCAAATAGCCATATTCACGCGCATACTCAAAACCTTCTTTAACGTCAATCCCGATAAAGACTGCATCTTGATAACCGCGCTCTAAAGCATATTTAGTCGCAACTGAAGTACCATAACGATTGTCAGTATCGACAAAGTCAAAATTGCTTGAAGTTTCACCAAAAAAGATAAATGGCTTCTTTAATTCATTAAAAATTGGATAATTGTATTCACGCGCGCCAGTAATAATATATCCGTCAGCGTTACCTTTTTGAATTTGATCAATATCAGTTACTAACTGAATTGCATAACTATCTGCCTTTAAGCCGCGTGCAACACCAAACAACAAATTCATATAGTACGGCTCAGTTGTATCAATATCTTCTAAAGTAACAAACTTAATAACGTTAGTTCGATTATTAACTAGCGCTCGAGCAATTGAATTAGGATGATAGTCTAATTTAGCCATTGCCTTTTCAACTAAGGCCAATAATTCTGGCGTAACTTGCTCAGGATGGTTAATCGCCCGTGAAACCGTCATTTTTGAAACATTTGCTTCTTTAGCTACGTCAGAAAGAGTTACCATTATTTTGCCTCCAAGAATTTAGTTCTTATTTCTTGTAAATCATCTTTGCTAAAGCCAAGAACATGAATAAAGAAGTTATCAAAACTTCCCCAGCCCATCCTGATAGTTTCAGTAATGCCTTTAATACCTGCACTATCAGCTTTGGTTAAGTTCATCTCTGCTACTAAATTAGCCATCTCATCATCACTTGGCTGATTTTTTTGATATGAGAAATGATAAAGACGATTAGTAACCAAATAGTCACGAGTTATATCATCATCGCTAACTCCTAATCCCATTAAAATTAGCGCTGCTATCATCCCTGTTCGATCTTTTCCAGCAGAACAGTGAAAAACCAAAGCCTGATCATTTTCTAAAGTAAGCAGTTTCTCAAAAACAGTTTTAAAAATCTTCTGGCCATGTGTACTTAATAGAACCTTTTGATAAATTTGGCCTAAATAATTATCCATAGGCTTTATATTCTTTATTAATTTAGTCAAAATTGCTTTATCTACGTGCTCTGCAGGGCTTTCAGCATATAAGTGACAATCTATAAATTCTGCTTTCCATGCTTTATCAGGTGCCATTTCTTGTTCATAATGGGATCTCAAGTCGCAGTCATAAACGATATTTAATTCATTTAACTTTTTAATATCAACACGTGACAAAGAACTCAATGAATCAGCACGATAAATTTTACCATAGCGGACTTTTTTATTACCTAGTCCTACATATCCACCCAAATCGCGAAAATTAGTTGCACCTTCCAATTTAATTAATTTCATAAGCTAAAAACTCCTAATGAGCAAAAAATTGGGTGGCTTTAACTGCTTTTTGCCAACCAGCATATAATTTATCTCTCTCACTATTTGTCATTTCACTGCTAAATGTTTGCCCAATTTTTGCAATTTTCTTTAATTCATCAATGTCTTGCCAATATCCAACACTTAAACCAGCTAAAAAAGCTGCTCCTAATCCAGTTGTTTCTAGCGTTGCAGCACGTTCAATCTTTGTTCCTAAGATATCAGATTGAAATTGCATTAAATAATCATTATTAGAAGCACCACCATCTACTCTTAAAGCAGGAATGGCAATACCACTATCATGTTGCATAGTATCTACAACATCCCTTGTTTGATAAGCTAATGATTGTAGCGTTGCCTTGATTAAATCATTATCTGTTGTGCCTCGCGTTATCCCAAAAATTGCTCCACGTGCTTCCGCATCCCAATATGGCGCACCTAACCCCGTAAAAGCCGGTACAACATAAACTTCGTTTTCCGAGGTAGAATTGCGAGCAGCTTGTTCTGATTCAGGAGAAGTTTTTATTAATTTAATTGAATCCCGCAACCACTGAATTGCACTACCCGCAACAAAAACAGAACCTTCTAAAGCATAGACTACTTGTCCATTAACTTTATAAGCAATTGTTGTTAATAAATTATTGTTGGAACTAGTAGGATTAGTCCCGGTATTCATCACAATAAATGAACCCGTTCCATAAGTGTTTTTCACCATTCCTGGTTTTAAAGCTAATTGCCCAAATAAAGCAGCTTGTTGGTCACCAGCCATTCCAGCAATTGGCACTCTACCACCAAAGAATTCAAAAGGTGTCGTTTGCCCATAAACTTCTGAATTGCTCTTAACTTCTGGTAGCATCTGCTCAGGAATATTCAGTATTCTTAAAATATCTTCATCCCATGTTAAATCATGAATATTAAAAAGCATTGTTCTGGAGGCATTGGTATAATCCGTCACATGCACTGCACCATTAGTTAATTTCCAAACTAACCAAGTATCAATTGTGCCAAATAATAAATCTCCACTTTCTGCTCTTTTCTGGCCATTTTCAATATGATCTAAAATCCAACGAATCTTAGTAGCTGAAAAATATGGATCAATAATTAAACCTGTCTTTTCCTTGATTAAGTCACTATAACCCTTGCTTTTTAGTTCTTCGGCTAAAGAAGTTGTCTGGCGAGATTGCCAAACAATAGCATTATAAACAGGACGACCTGTTTTCTTATCCCAAATTACGGTAGTTTCTCTTTGATTAGTAATACCAATTGCTGCTATCTGATCTGGCCGAATTTGTGAATTGATGAAAGCTGAAGCTACTGTGGTTTGTACAGCATTCCAAATCTGTTCAGGATCATGCTCTACCCAACCTGGTTCAGGAAATAATTGTGGGAATTCTTTTTGTGCTACATAAACTTTATCTCCAGCATGATTAAAAATAATAGCTCTGGTAGAAGTAGTACCTTCGTCAATCGCCATAATATATGATTCAACCATATTTTCACTCCTAAAACTTAAGCGTTTTCTCTTATTAGAATTTTAAAGTTTTTTAGTAAATTTACAAGTTAATATGATAGAAGCTGGCTTTATTTTAAGTTATACTCTATTTAAATGAAAGGATATTACTATGTCAAAAAAAGAAATTATCGCCTTAACCATCGCAGGCAACGATAGTGATGGTAGTGCTGGGATGCCAGCAGATTTACACGCTTTTTATGCCCGAAAAGTTTATGGAATGGGCTTAATGACCGCAGCTGTTGCTGGTAACACAACTGGGATTTATGCTGCTCAAATTATGCCTGTTGATTTTATTCAAAAGCAATTTGATGTTTTAAATGATGATTTTTCAATTAAAGCTTTAAAAACAGGAATGCTCGCTAATAAAGAAATTATTAATTGTGTAGCTGATAATATAGAAAAATATGATATGGGTAAGGTTGTTATTGACCCCGTTATTATTACTAAACATGGTAACAGCTTATTAGATGATGATGCTTATCAAACCTTTTTAAATCGTCTATTACCATTAGCTGACATCATTACTCCTAATTATTATGAACAAAAAAAACTAACTGAACTTCCCTTAGACTCTGAAGCAGAAATTTTAGTTGGTGCGAAAAAGTTGCAAGACTTAGGTGCAAAAAATGTCTTAATGAAAGGAAAACATACTGGTGACAGTAGCGAAGTCGTCGATATTTTATTAACAGAAGATGGCCAAGTCCATAAATTTACCAAGCCATATTACGAAACTGAACGGGTTAATGGTACTGGTGACACACTTTCTGCTGTTATTACTGCTGAATTAGCTAAGGGAACTAATTTAATCGATGCAGTTAAAATAGCAAAAGACTTTACTTATGAAGCTATTTCTCATCCAATTATCGTTGGTTCAAAATGGGGGCCAATTAATCATTGGGCAGCAGAAGATAAACTAAATTAACATTTTAGGTTATACTTATATATTGAAGAATTTTGGCGAAAAGAGTGTAACAATGACTGATAAATTAATCAAAATTGCATATTTATACGAAGATTTGATGAATACCTATGGCGACAGTGGCGATGTTAAGATTTTACGCTTCCTATTAAAACGTCAAGGTTATGATACACAAGTTGACAATATTTCCTTAGGCGATGAATTTAATGCTTTTGACTATGATTTCGTCTTTTTCGGCGGAGGTCAAGACTTCGAGCAAACAGTTGTTGCGAAAGACATTCCTCGCCATAAAGATACTTTAGAAAAATATATTAATGCTGGACATCCAATGCTTTGCATTTGTGGTGGATACCAATTCATGGGAGACTACTACAAAACTAATTCAGGTGTAACTATTAAAGGATTAGGAATTTTCCCACTTCATACCGTCTTTAAATCAGACAAGCGTATGATTGGCGACACAAAGTATATGACTGAATGGGGAGAAGTGGTGGCTTTTGAAAATCATTCCGGCCAAACTTACTTTGATAATACTGATAAGTTACATCCTTTAGGTAGAATGATTGAAGGTTATGGTAACAACCCTCAAGATAAAGCAGAAGGTTTACGCTACCGTAACTTCATCGGTTCATACTCTCATGGTCCTCTATTAAAAAATGTTAACGTGGCTAATGCAATTGTTGAAATGATTTTAACCTGGCATCAAAAACGCTTAGCAAACCAAGAAAATGTAACTGAATAAATAAAAAAACCGTTAACTCACTTAAATGAATTAACGGTCTTTTTTTATTCTAAGCCAACCTTTTTAAAGATATCGTCAACATGCTTTAAATAATAATGATAATCAAAGGCATCTTCAACATCTGCTTTTGATAAATAGTCCATAACTGGGCTATTTAAGACTAAATCTTTAAACTGCTTTTGTTCATCCCAGGACTTGGCAGTTAATTTTTGTACCATATCATAAGCAGCTTCTCTTGATAAAGAAGTTCCATCAATTAACTTCAAAAGTAGTCTTTGTGAATAAACTAAGCCATAAGTTCTGTTCATGTTTTTCAGCATCGTTTCTGGGAAAACATCAAGGTTTGCCAAGATGCGGTTGAAGCGATTAAGCATATAATCAAGCAAAATTGTCGTATCCGGTAAAATGATCCGTTCAGCTGATGAATGTGAAATATCGCGCTCATGCCATAAGCTGACATTTTCATAGGCAGTAATCATGTGTCCCCGCACTACCCGAGCTAAGCCACATAAATTTTCTGAGCCAATTGGATTACGCTTATGAGGCATGGCACTTGAGCCTTTTTGGCCTGCTCTAAAGTGTTCTTCAACTTCATGAATTTCAGAGCGCTGAAGTGATCGAATCTCAGTTGCCCAATTTTCAATACTAGTTGCTAGTAAGGCTAAGCTTGCAAGATATTCCGCATGTAAGTCTCTAGGTAAAATTTGGCTAGTAATTTCTTGCTGGTTAAGTCCTAATTGCTTTAACACGCTAGTTTCAACTTCTGGTGGCACATTAGCAAAATTACCAACAGCCCCAGAAATTTTACCAGACTCAACTCCGCTAGCTGCATGTTCAAAACGGTCAATATTACGCTTAATTTCAGCGTACCAGCGCGCAAGCTTCAAGCCAAAAGTTGTAGGTTCTGCTTGTACACCATGGGTTCTCCCCATCATTACGGTGTTTTTGTGCTCAAGTGCTCTTTTAGCAATTGTATTTTTCACCATAGCTAAATCTTGGCGTAAAATCTCATCAGCCTGTTTTAACAAGTATCCTTGAGCAGTATCAACAACATCAGTTGAAGTTAAGCCAAAGTGAACCCACTTTTTTTCTGTCCCTAGGCTTTCTGAGACTGTTCTCGTAAATGCAACCACATCATGATGAGTTACTGCTTCCAGTTCAGCCACACGCTCTGCTGTAAAACTAGCATTTTGGCGGATTTTTTCAGCATCTTCTGCTGGGACTTCGCCCACTTCACTCCAAGCATTAGTTGCTGCAATTTCTACTTCCAGCCAAGCTTGATATTTATTTTGATCTGTCCAAATTTTCCCCATTTCAGGGCGAGTATATCTTTCAATCATTAGTTAAAATTCCATGGATTCTTAATTACGATAGTTTGTTCACGGTCTGGTCCAACAGAAACTGTGGCTAGTTTTAAGCCAGTTAACTCTTCTAAGCGTTCTAAGTACTTACGCGCATTTTCTGGCAAGTCAGCTAAAGATTGAGCTTTAGTGATATCTTCATCCCAGCCAGGCATTTCTTCATAAACTGGCTTACAGCGTTCAAGTTCAGCTAAACTTGCTGGATAATAGTCAATCTTTTCACCATCTAATTCGTAAGCTGTCGCAATTTTAATCGTCTTAAGTCCAGTTAAAACATCAAGCAAGTTAAGAGACAAGCAGTCAATTCCTGAGACGCGCTTAGCATGACGTAAAGCAACAGTATCAAACCAGCCTACTCTTCTTGGACGACCAGTAACTGTACCATATTCATGACCAGCTTCACGAATATAATCACCAGTTTCATTTACAAGTTCAGTTGGAAATGGACCAGCCCCAACGCGAGTCGTGTAGGCCTTACAAATTCCCAAAACAGTATCAATCTTGTTAGGTCCGATTCCAATTCCACTAGCAAAACCACCAGCAATTGAATTAGATGAGGTTACAAATGGATAAGTTCCTTCATCAATATCAAGCATTATCCCTTGTGCACCTTCGCAGAGGATTTGATTACCACTATCAATTGCATCATTTACTACTACTGAAGTATCAGCCACATATTGCTTAATCTTTTGGCCAAATTCTAAATACTTGTTATAAATTTCATCAAAATCTAGTGCCTCTTTGCCATAAATCTTGGTAAAGATGGCATTTTTTTCGACCAAGTTAAAACGTAACTTTTCAGCTAAAGTATCTTTTTCTAATAAATCGCAAACACGGATACCAATTCTTGAAGCCTTGTCCATGTAAGTTGGCCCAATACCATTTTTAGTGGTTCCAACTTTATTTGCACCCTTAGCTTCTTCTTGGTAAACATCTTGCAAAATATCATAAGGCATAATTATGTGTGCCCGGTTAGAAATCTTTAAGTTAGAAGTGTCAACACCATGTTCTTGTAAATAAGTTAACTCCCCTAGTAAAACTTCAGGATTAATAACAACCCCATTACTAATTACAGCAGCCTTTTTTGCCGCAAAAATTCCAGATGGAATTAAACGCATCTTAAAAGTATGGCCACTAAAAACAATTGTATGTCCTGCATTGTTACCACCATTAGCACGTACAGTTAAATCTGCATCTTGTCCCAAAAAGTCAGTAATCTTACCCTTTCCTTCATCGCCCCATTGGCTACCAACAACTGCTACAACTGTCATAAAAAATCACCTCATACGTTTTAACACAATTACCTTCACAGTCTAGCAAAGCGATTACTTTTTGTCAATCAAAATACGAACTTTATATTTTATAAAAACAAATTCGTTTAGGTTTTTGTTTGACAAAATGATTTTTTATCCGTATAGTTACTAGCGGATTAAAAATAAAGGAGCTATTTTATGAGCAACTATTTTAGTATGGAAGCCTTTGATTATAACGATATTCAACTAGTGCCTAATAAGTGCATTATCAAAAGTCGGAAAGAAGCTGATACCTCTGTTAAGTTTGGAAACCGAACATTCAAAATACCGGTTGTTCCAGCTAATATGCAAAGCGTTATTAACGAACAACTCGCAATTTGGTTAGCACAAAACGACTATTACTACGTTATGCACCGTTTTCAGCCCGAAAAAAGAGCTGATTTTATCAAAATGATGCATGATAAAAAGCTCTTTGCTTCAATTTCTGTTGGAATTAAGGATGAAGAATACACTTTTATTGACGAATTAGTAAAGCAAGACTTAATTCCAGAATATATTACAATCGATGTTGCTCACGGTCACTCTGATTATGTCATCAAGATGATTAAGTACATCAAAGATAAGATGCCAGATAGTTTCTTAACAGCCGGTAATGTTGCCACTCCTGAAGCAGTTCGTGAACTTGAAAATGCTGGAGCTGATGCAACTAAAGTAGGTGTTGGTCCTGGTAGAGCCTGCATCACTAAGCTAAAAACTGGCTTTGGTACTGGTGGCTGGCAATTAGCAGCTCTTAGAATGTGTTCAAAAGCTGCAAGCAAGCCAATTATTGCAGATGGTGGTATTCGCTATAACGGTGATATTGCTAAGTCAGTTCGCTTTGGTGCAAGTATGGTAATGATTGGTTCAATGCTTGCAGGTCATGAAGAATCTCCAGGTAACGTCATCAAAATTGACGGCAAAGTTTACAAGCAATACTGGGGCTCAGCTTCTGAAGTCCAAAAAGGTGGCCACCATAACGTTGAAGGTAAACAATTACTTGTTCCTTACCGTGGTTCAATCAAGGATACTTTGAAGGAAATGCAAGAAGACTTACAATCATCCATTTCTTATGCTGGTGGTAAGAACTTGCAATCTATTCGCTTAGTTGACTATGTAATTGTCAAAAGCAGTATTATGAACGGTGATATTTAACGTAAAATAAAAAGCGCATCAACGATGCGCTTTTTTTGTTAATCTTGGTGGATTCAAACTTACTAATAATACAGCCCCAATAATTATAACTGAACCAATAATATCCATTGGAGTTAATGCTAGATTAAATACTAAAATGCTTCCAATCATCGCACTAATAGGTTCAAAAGCATCTAATAAGCTAGCCGTGCTTGGGCTAATATATCTTAATGCTCCTGCCATCCACTGAAATGGTATCAAAGTTCCAATCACTATAACTCCTGATAAATCAGTTATCATCCCAAAAGTAATTGAAATTTTAGGTACACTTGGATTTAATATGAATAAAGCAATTCCAGCTATTAATAAACCCCAACCAGTTATTACTGCCGTCGGATATAAACTAACCAGTCTCCTAGGAATCAAAGTATTAGTTGCTACACCAACAGCAGATAACATTCCAAAAAGTAAAGCTCCTGGGCTTAAAGTAAGGGTTTGTAAATTTCCATGTGTAGCTAACAAGAAAACCCCTAAAAAAGCTAATGTAGCAGAAATTAAATCTAAATTACGATAAACTTGTTGCTTAGTTATTAGCATCCAAAATATTACAAAAAATGGACCTACAAATTGTAAAATAGTAGCAATCGACGCATTTGCTTCTTTCACAACTATAAAGTAAAAAAGTTGAACTGGTACCAGACCTAATAAACCATAGGCTGCTACATTTAATGCATCTTTTTTATTCTTCCAAATAGCGAAGGGCTTTTGCTTGGTAATTGCCGCAAAAAGTAAAATAATTATCCCACTAATAACCATTCTAATCTTAGTCAAAAAGATGGGTGTTATCAGTGGATTAGAATTAAACAGATTCTTACCAAATAATCCAGAAATTCCCCAAAATACACAAGCTACGGCCGCCAAAATAGACCATTTTACCTTTTGGTTCATTAAAATACCCCTCTCACTATGATTATGCCTTTTACGCAATTAGATAGATTTTAACTGTTTTATTTTTTAAAAGCAAGACAAAAAAGACACTCCATGGATTTTAAACTCATGAAGTGTCTTCTTTTTTAATGTTTATTTTTCTAACATTGTTTCAGCTTTTTTACGTTCATTTTTAGTTAAAACAAATAAAATTGCTGGCAAAATAACTGCTCCAAAAATTAGTGCTCCAATAGCAAACCAATTCAAACTGGTTACTCCATTAATAGTCACACTAAATTCAGCTGCCCAATCATACTTATAAAGTAAAAATAGTGTAATCAAAATTGAAAAGATTGGGAAAATCAAATCAGTTATTTTATTTCTATTAGTAGTCAAGACTGGTTCGACATTTCTTCCAAGATAGAATTTAATTACTCCAAGAGGTACAACAATAAAGCCTAAAAATCTCACAGTCGCACTTAAAATAATTAGATTATCAGTTGAATAATGAAATGCCATAGGTACAAGCACTGCTAAAATTAAAGTAATTAAAAAAGTTCTTGCTGGAAAGTTTCTTTTTGTTCTCTTAGCAAGCCATTTAGGAAATTGATTTTCACGAGCCATTGCTTCTAAGATTCTTGGTGCATGAAAGCTTGAGGCAATATTAATACCAAACATAGATACCAAGGCACCAACCAAAATAATTGCTCGTAAAATAGGGCTTGAAAAAATTGCTGCAACAGCAACTACTTGCTTAGTTTCAAGCAATTCACGTGGATTAAGTACCATAGCTACTGCGACAACGCCAATATAAACTAATGCAATAATTAAAATAGCTAATGGAATAGCTCGAGGTAAATTTTTAGAAGGTTCCTTCATATCTTCTGAACCAGAGGCAATTGCCTCAAATCCTGTAAAGGCATAGAAAGCTGACACAATAGCCATTACAAAGCTACTTGTTGTTACAGCTGGGACAACATTTTTACCAGCTACTTGTAAAGTATCTATTTCACCAAAATGATTTTCACCAGTAGATAGTAATAAAAATGCCCCTGCTAAAATTACTAGCCCTAAAGCTAATAATTTACCAATCGTAGATAAATTCATAATATATTTAACTGTGCTTTGGCCAAATAAATTAATAACCCAAATCAGTAACATTAAAACAACGAAACCAATTGATACATTCTGGAAGCTATTTGGATCTCCACCAAAAATTGAAATTGTTGATTTTATAACGGCTACAGCCATTACCCCCCAGGCTACACTTGCGGAAAAGTAACGTAGTACCCCCTATAAAAACCAACATTTTCGCCAAAAGCTGCCTTACTATAAGCATAAGCTGCGCCAGACTTAGTTACATATTTAGCCGCTGCTGCAAAAGTGATTGCTAAAATTGCTGCAAAACTTGCTGCGATTAGGTAAACTAGCAAAGCCTTACTTCCTACTCTTGAAACAACACTACCTGGTGTTAAAAAGATTCCTGAGCCAATAATTGAATTAATCGCTAACAAAACTATTGACCAAAAGCCAAGTTTGTCACTTTCTCTTCTATCATTCATCAAACTTTTCTCCCTATTTACTTGCTTTAATGATTAAATTCTTAAATAAATTATTTTGATAAGAAACATGTTCATTATTATGCAGCATTTCTGGATGCCATTGAACGCCCATTACTTGTCCATCTTTAGTTTCAAGTCCTTCAATTACTCCATCAGAAGCTTTAGCTGAAACAACCAAATCTGGACCTGGATTTTTAACTAACAAGTGATGAAATGAATTTACTAAAATTTTCTCTTCAGCTAATACTTGGGCTAAATGTGTATCAAACATTACATCAACAGAATGAGTAGGTAAATCAGGTTTAGATCCTTGATCGTGTTTTAAAGTTAATTCTTTTCGATAAGATACATCCTGATATAAAGACCCACCATGAAAAACATTAATAATTTGAAAGCCACGGCAAATTCCCAATACAGGTATTCCCTTTTCCTCTGCTAATTTAAGTAATAACATGTCAAAATGATCCCGCTCTGGCCAAATTGCCCCTAGCTTTTGCAATGGTTCTTCATTATATAAATGTGGATCAACGTCATGTCCACCTGATAAAATCAAGCCTTGTACATGATTCAATTGTTCCTTAATTACTTCATCACTTTCAGTAAAAGGAATAATAAATGGTATACCACCATTTTTTACTACAGAATCAACATAGTCCTCATTAACATAACTACGTCGATAGCCAGGAAATATTCCACCATTATCAATAATTTCTGAACCTGAGATACCAATAATTGGCTTGTCCATGGTCCTCCTCCTCACTTACTTTTTGTTCACAGTTTGTTGTTAATTATAGGAAAAAATTAAGTTCTGTCAAATAAAAAGCTTATTCTCCTTCCCATTCTTTTAAGAATTGGTCAATAAACTTATGCATATATAAAGTTCTCTCATGAGCAATTTTTCTCCCCGCTGGTGTATTCATCGTCTGCTCTAAATGAAATAACTTTTCATAAAAATGATTAACTGTAGTAGCTTCGTGATTCCGATACTGCTTATGACTTTTTAATATTTGTGGTTTAATTGCTGGATCATAAATTTTTTGATTATGACTGCCACCAAAAGCAAATGCTCTAGCAATTCCGATAGCGCCAAGTGCTTCAATTCGATCTGCATCTTGAACGTATTGCCCAATCATTGGTAATTGAAAATAATGTTCTAAATTTTTTGAAAAAGACATATGATTTAAAACAAATAAAACACTAGATATTTCATCTTGTCTAAATTCTTCTTTTTCAAGTAATTGCTTCATTTCATCAGTAACTTTTCCGGGATTTGAGCATATTTTTTCATCAATTGTATCGTGCCAATAGCCCATAACTAATAATAAATCTAGTTGCCTTTTTGATACTCTAGGATAATCTTGCAAAAATAATTTTTGAGCCAAATTTGCGACTCTTTTACCATGCCAATAGTCATGACCTGTTGTATCATTATCTAAATATTTATGGGCAAATGCTTGAATGTTTTCAATCTGCATGTTTTTTCCTCCTTGCTAATAGTCTACCCCCTCTTTAAATTTTTTAAAAAGAAAAAGCCACTCCTTTTGGAGTGACTCAAAATTTATCTTAAGCAACTAAATCAACAATTGGCTTTCCATTTAAGTAAAGGTGTTTTTCATCAGCAGTAAAGTCAACTGCCTTCAAATCAGGTTCGGTCATAATTAACTTAGCTGCAGGAGTTTGTAAATCTTGCTCCATAACTCTTCTAAGTGGACGTGCACCAAACTTCTTATCATAACCTCTCTTAGCTAAAACTTTCTTAGCTTCATCACTAATTGTCATCTTAATGTTGCGTTTAGCTAATGTATTTTCCATCTTTTGTAAGTACAATTCACAAATCTTGGTCATATCCTTGCTACTCAAGTGGTTAAATGGAACAATTGCATCTAATCTGTTCAAGAATTCTGGTCTAAAGTAAAGTTCCAGAGCCTTAATTAAGGCATCTTTATCAACTTCACCATCTTTCAATACTTTATCTGAAAAGCCTGCATTTGAAGTCATTATGATAATTGTATCTTTGAATGAGACGGTTCTGCCTTGAGCATCAGTTAACCGTCCATCATCTAAGATTTGAAGCAAAGCATTGAAGACTTGTGGATTAGCCTTTTCAATTTCGTCTAACAAAATTAAGCTATATGGTTCATGACGAACTTTTTCAGTTAATTGTCCACCTTCTCCATAACCAACGTAGCCAGGAGCTGATCCTATCAACTTATTAACAGCCATTTGATCTTGATACTCACTCATATCAAGTCTAATCAGATGATCACTGCCACCAAATAATTCTTTAGCTAATTGTTTAGCAAGTTCCGTCTTACCTACTCCAGTAGGACCCGTTAGTAAGAATGAACCAGTAGGACGATTTGCATCTTTAAAGACCTGTTTTCTTGCAATTGCATCTGTAATAATATCAATCGCCTTATCTTGATCAATTACTACATTCTTAAGCTTCTTAGCTAAATCTAAATTCTTCTTAGCTTCATCAGCATGTAATTCACTCATTGGAATCTTAGTCTTTTGTTCAATTAAAGCATAAATATCATTTGCCGTTACTTCTGGTTCATTTGCTTTATCTGTATGCTTAAGCTGCTCTTCAAGCTTACTAATTTTATCCTTGTATTCACTTGCCTTATCATAATCCTCAGCCTTAGCAGCTTCATCTTTAATTAGCTGATAATCATGAATTCTTTGTTTTAAGCTATCTTCATCAGTAGAATCAACTCCCAGACTCTTTTTAGCTCCAGCTTCATCCATTAAATCTATTGCTTTATCTGGCAAATAACGACCTTGAATGTAACGCTGCGATAACTCAACAGCTAATTTCAAACTATCATCGCTATATTTTACATGGTGAAATTCTTCGTATTTCTTTTTCAACCCTTGCAAAATTTTAACGGTTACTTCTCCACTTGGTTCTGGAACATCAACAGCTTGAAATCTTCTTGCTAAAGCAGGATCCTTTTCAATTTGACGATATTCACTTGTAGTAGTTGCACCTATCAACTTTAAATCCCCACTAGCTAAAGCAGGTTTCAAAATGTTAGCTGCATCTCCAGAATTATTTTCTGAATCAGTAGAGCCAGCGCCAACAATATTGTGCAATTCATCAATAAATAGGATTGTATTTGGATCTTTTTGGGCTAAATCTATTACCTTCTTGATTTTTTCTTCAAAAGAACCACGTAAGCTAGATCCTGCTACCATGTCATTGATATTAAGCTCATAAATATGCATCTTGCGTAACTTGTCTGGAACATCACCGCTAGCAATTCTTTGTGCCAAGCCTTCAACTATTGAAGTCTTACCAACACCAGCCGGCCCAATTAAAACTGGATTATTCTTTTTTCTACGACTCAAAATCTCAATAACAGCATTAATTTGGTCATCACGACCAATTACTGGATCAAACTTTTTATCTTTAGCCTCTTTAACTAAATCTCGGCCAATCTTATTTTCTTTTTGTTTTGGTTTTTCAATTTGTTGCACAGTTTGAGGGTTAGCAGAATTTGATGAAAAGTAATAGCGAGTATTACCATTATCATCATTAAAAAATGATTTATTTAATTCATTAAATAAGTTATCGAAACTGTCAAATTTTTTGTGTAAATAGA
>NZ_AYYU01000016.1 GCF_001436455.1 Lactobacillus jensenii DSM 20557 | reverse complement strand
AACTGCCTGCGAGGGTAGGTAGCCGCCGCGCACATGGAGGATTAGCTCAGCTGGGAGAGCATCTGCCTTACAAGCAGGAGGTCACAGGTTCGAGCCCTGTATCCTCCATATCCTGAGTTGTTAGCTCAGTTGGTAGAGCAACGGACTTTTAATCCGTGGGTCGAGGGTTCAAGTCCCTCACAGCTCATTGGCCCTAATATCGCGGGTGTGGCGGAATTGGCAGACGCGCTAGATTTAGGTTCTAGTGTTTTCGGACGTGTGGGTTCAAGTCCCACCACCCGTATTGGTTTGCTAAACCACACATTGACAATATGCCGATTTAGCTCAGTTGGTAGAGCATCTGTCTTGTAAACAGGGGGTCGTACGTTCAAATCGTATAATCGGCATTCATATTCATGCGGAAGTAGTTCAGTGGTAGAACATCACCTTGCCATGGTGGGGGTCGCGGGTTCGAATCCCGTCTTCCGCTTCACGAGATGAGGATTCACAGTAGTGAATCCTTTTTTGTTAGCTTCGGGAAATAGCTCAGCTTGGTAGAGCGCTACGTTCGGGACGTAGAGGTCGCAGGTTCAAATCCGGTTTTCCCGATAATTATTCAAAAAAGTCTTTGCAGATTGATAAAGCTTTGCTATAATAAACTCTGTTATGCGGAAGTAGTTCAGTGGTAGAACATCACCTTGCCATGGTGGGGGTCGCGGGTTCGAATCCCGTCTTCCGCTCCACGAGATAAGGATTCACAGTAGTGAATCCTTTTTATTTTACTCAAAAAGTATATTAATTATTTTTTTAGACTTCCTTTGATATAATTATCTAAACAAAGGAGGTCTTTTTTTGAAAGAAAAACTTAATTTCGGTAATCTCGCTTTAAAAACTTTAATGTCAATTGTAGGGGTAACAATTTTATCAATTGGAGCCACTTTTTTACGTGGTGGTAATGTTGGGCTTGATCCATTTACTGCAATTAACACTGGAATTTCCAATAAGCTAGGTTTAGGATTAGGGATTTTCCAGTTATCAGTTAATTTTGTAATTTTCTTACTGATTTTATGGCTTGACCGCAAAAAAATTGGAATTGGAACTTTTGTTAATATGATTATGGTAGGATTTGAAATTCAATTCTTTACTCAAATCTATAATCAACTTTTTCCTGAGAAGATTACTTTCTTAGTAATTGTGGCTGACACAGTTATTGGATTACTTTTATTTACTTTAGGCTCCTCTCTTTATATGGGACCGAAATTAGGAGTTGCTCCTTATGATGCAATTGCGCCAATTTTTTCTGAAAGATTCAAATCTTCATATAAGATAACTAGAATTATCCAAGACGTATTATTTATGGCTGGTGCTTTAGCATTTGGTGGCCCAGTTGGCTTTGCGACGATTATTGTAGCCTTCTTTACTGGGCCATTGATTACTTGGTGGAATGAACATATAAGTGATCCACTAGTAGAATTTATTAATCACTTAACTCGTCCTGATACTAGAAATAAGGTTACAGTACTTTTATCAGCGATGGGACGCAGAACCTATGAATCGGTCGCTAAGACTTATGAAGCAACTGAAATTATGCAAGCAAGACTAGGACGCTATTCTAATTCTGACTTAAAGACTCAGCAAAAGATTGCCCGTCGTAATTTAGCCAACTCTAAGCAGACTTATGAAAACTATCTTGCTCAATATAAGATGATCGAAGAAGAATTAAATAAGAGAAAGAATCAATAAATTTAAACAGAAAATTTTGTTTATTAAGTAATTTGATTTACATTAGAATTAAGAAAAAGTACAATATTTTAGTCGATTTTTGAAAGGCGGGTTAATAATGGAATATTCTTACAGTAGTAGTGCTAATCAAGTTTTAGCAATTGCAAAAGAACAAGCACAAAATTTTCAACACAGAATGATTGGTACAGAACATGTTTTACTTGCCTTGGTAATTGAATCAAGTGGGGATGCAGGGAAGATTTTACGACAATGGAATATTACTAGTGGTGATATTAGACGCGAAGTTGAGCGCTATACGGGATATGGCTCTGCACCTAAATCTTCTTATATGGAGATGTCTCCTCGTTTAAATATGACACTTAATTATGCTAGAAGAGCAGCACAAGATGCTGGTGCAAAAGAAGTTAAAACTTTGCATATTCTGTTAGGATTAGTTTCTACAGAGCAAGTATTAGCTGCGATGATTTTGAAAAACTTAAATGTTGATTTGGATCATTTGCGCCAAGATATTCTTGATGATTTATCAGAAGGTAGCGGAGATTTAAGTCAAGAGAGCAATGAATTCTTTGATGGTTTAGGTTTAAACCAAAATAAAGGGAAAGGCAATTCTAAGACTCCAACTTTAGATAGTGTTTCAATTAATCTAAATAAGCAGGCACGTGAAGGCGAAATTGATCCAGTTATTGGCCGTGATTTAGAAACTAAAAGAGTTATCCAGATTTTATCACGTCGTACAAAAAATAATCCTGTTTTAGTCGGGGAACCAGGAGTTGGTAAAACTGCAGTTGCACAAGCAATTGCCACTTGCATTGTAAAAAAGCAAGTTCCTGAAGACTTGCTTGATAAGCGAGTTATGGCCTTAGATATTGGTAGTTTGGTAGCTGGTACTAAATATCGGGGCGAATTTGAAGATCGAATGAAAAAGATTTTGAAAGAGATTCGCACTGATGGAAAGGTTATTTTGTTTGTTGACGAAATGCATACCTTGATTGGTGCTGGTGGTGCAGAAGGAGCAATTGATGCTTCAAATATTTTAAAGCCATCGCTTGCACGTGGCGATATTCAAATGATTGGTGCAACAACTTTTGATGAATATCAAAAATATATTGAAAAAGATCAGGCTCTTGCTAGACGTTTTCAACAAGTAAGAATTACTGAGCCTTCAAAAGAAGATACTTTGCATATTTTGGAGGGCTTAAAGCCAAAATATGAAGGCTTTCACCATGTTCAAATTAGTGAAGCTGCTTTAAAAGCAGCAGTAGATTTATCTACTAGATATTTGAGTAATCGCTTTTTACCAGATAAGGCAATTGATTTAGTAGATGAAGCAAGTGCAACTGTAAAAATTAATAATGCAGTTGGCTCAAATAAAGAGTTACAGGCTCTTGAAAATGAACTCAAGAAGGTTACTAAACAAAAAAGAATAGAAGTTGAAAAACAAAACTTTGTTCAAGCTGCTAATTTACAAGCGGATGAAGACAAGCTAGAAAAACAAAAACAAGCTTTATTAAATAAGTTAAAAGTGAATGCTTATCGAAAAGCAGTGGTTAACGAAGAAGATATTGCTCGTGTCGTATCTGAGTGGACTGGAGTCTCAGCTACTCAAATGAAGAAAGATGATACTAGGAAGTTAATTAATTTAGAAGCAACCTTACATAAGCGAGTAATTGGACAAAACAAGGCTATTCAGGCAGTTGCCAAGGCAATTAAGCGTAGTAGAAGTGGTATAAAGGATGAAGGTCGCCCAATAGGTTCATTCTTATTTTTAGGGCCTACTGGTGTTGGAAAAACTGAGTTAGCTAAGGCAGTTGCTTCAGCAGTGTTTGGCAGTGAAAATAATTTAGTTCGAATTGATATGTCAGAGTATATGGATACAATTGCTTCAAGCAAGTTGATTGGTTCAGCTCCAGGCTATGTGGGATATGAAGAAGGCGGACAATTAAGTGAACAAGTTCGGCGTCATCCATATTCCGTGGTTTTATTAGATGAAGTTGAAAAGGCCCACCCAGATGTCTTTAATTTATTATTGCAAGTGTTAGATGATGGCTTTTTGACAGATTCTAAGGGGAGAAAAGTGGACTTTAGAAATACTGTAATTATCATGACCTCTAATTTAGGTTCACGTTCATTAGTTAGTGATAAGACTGTAGGTTTTACTACAAGCGAAGTGAGCCAAGAAAAAGAACGAATTTCTAAAGTACAAGCAGCAACTAAGGACTTCTTTAGACCGGAATTTTTGAACCGAATTGATGCAACTATTGTCTTCGACCAATTACAAAAGAATGATTTACGAAAGATTGTCACTCTTTTAACCCAAAAGTTGGTTGATCGATTGGCTAAAAAGCAAATTGTTGTTAAGTTTTCACCAGCAGCACTCGATGTCATTGCTAAGGCTGGTTTTGATCCTGAAAATGGTGCGCGTCCTTTAAGACGAGCAATCCAAAACTTAGTAGAAGATAAGTTATCAGATATGCTCATTAGTTCAGAGCTAGTTTCTGGGCAAACTCTAAAAATAGGCGCTGCCAAGGGGCAATTAAAATTTACTGTTTCTGAAACTAAAAAAGCAGCTTTAAGCAAGTAAAGTCAAGGTTTTGCTATTGACAAAAACAGCGATTTTTTGATACAATAATTCTGATTTTCAAAAAGGCTGATATTCAGTAGCTTACTGATCTATTGTCCAGTAAGCTGATAAGAACAAAAACGACAAAACGTGTTGTTTTTGTTTTTTTATGCTCAAAAATACCAGTTTTTTAATTTGTAACACAAATGTAATATTTGGTTTCTTTTGCAAAAGAAAGGATGTTTTCCTTGGACGGACATTTAGTGAATTACGGTCAACACCGGACAAGACGTAGTTTTTCTCACATTAAAGAAGTAGTTAAATTACCTAATTTGACTGATGTACAAACCGAATCATATAAGTGGTTTTTAAATGAAGGTATTAGCGAAGTATTTGAAGATATTATGCCTATTAATGACTTCTCAGGTAAGTTATCTTTAGACTTTGTTGGTTACAAGCTTCAAGATGCTAAGAGTACTATTGATGAGGCTCGTAATCATGATGCAAATTATGCTGCTCCACTTCGTGTTACTTTAAAACTTACTAACCACGAAACTGGCGAAATTAAGACACAAGATGTATTCTTTGGTGACTTACCATTAATGACTAGATCAGGTTCATTTGTTATTAATGGTGCAGAAAGAGTTATTGTTTCTCAGCTTGTTAGATCACCTGGTGTTTACTATAACTGTGATGTTGATAAGAATGCACGCCAAATCTTTGGCGCTACTGTTATCCCTAACCGTGGTGCATGGCTTGAATATGAAACTGATGCTAAGAATATTTCTTATGTACGTATCGACCGTACTAGAAAATTACCTATTTCAGTTTTAATTAGAGCACTTGGTTTTGGCTCAGACAGTGAAATTCAAGATATTTACGGAACAAATGATACTTTGCAATTCACTTTAGAAAAGGATGTACACAATAATCCTGCTGATAGTCGAGTTGCTGAAGCTTTGAAAGAAATTTATGAACGACTTCGTCCAGGTGAACCTAAGACGACTGATTCATCTCGTTCACTCTTGTTTGCTCGTTTCTTTGACTCACGTCGGTATGATTTGGCTCCAGTTGGTCGTTACAAGATTAACAAGAAGCTTTCTTTAAAGAGTCGCTTACTTAATCAAACTTTAGCAGAAACTTTAGCGGACCCAGATACTGGTGAAATTATTGCCAAGAAGGGAACTATCGTTACTCATGCTGTAATGGAAACTCTTGAAAAGTATCTTGATCGTGATGACTTTAAGATGGTTACATACACTCCATCTGATGAAGGTGTAATGCAAGATCCAATTACTGTTCAAGAAATTAAGGTCTTTTCAAAAGTTAACCCTGAAAGAGAAGTTAAGTTAATTTCAAATGGTCATATTAATGCTGATGTAAAATGCATTACTCCAGCAGATATTTTGGCTTCTATTAACTATTTCTTCGCTTTACAAGATGAAATTGGTTCTACTGATGACATTGACCACTTGGGTAACAGACGTATTCGTCGTGTTGGTGAATTATTACAAAATCAATTTAGAATTGGTTTAGCACGGATGGAACGTGTTGTACGTGAAAGAATGTCAATTCAAGATCCTGATACAGTTACTCCACAACAATTAATTAACATTCGTCCAATTGTGGCTAGTGTCAAGGAATTCTTTGGTTCATCACAACTTTCACAGTTTATGGATCAAAACAACCCATTGGGTGAATTGACTCACAAGAGAAGAATGTCTGCCTTAGGGCCTGGTGGTTTGTCAAGAGATCGTGCTGGTTATGAAGTTCGTGACGTGCACTATACTCACTATGGTCGTTTATGTCCAATTGAAACTCCAGAAGGTCCTAACATTGGGTTGATTAACTCAATGGCAACATACGCAATTATTAATAAGTATGGTTTCATTGAAACTCCATATCGTCGTGTTTCTTGGGAAACTCATAAAGTTACTGATAAGATTGACTACTTAACTGCAGATGTAGAAGATAACTACATTATTGCCGGTGCCAACACACCACTTAATGAAGATGGTTCATTTAAAGAAAATCTTATCTTGGCTCGTCACAAAGATGATAATGTCGAAGTTACACCAGATAAGATTGACTACATGGACGTTATTCCTAAGCAAGTAGTTTCTGTAACTTCTGCATGTATTCCTTTCCTTGAAAATGACGACTCTAACCGTGCTTTGATGGGGGCTAACCACCAAAGACAAGCTGTTCCTTTAATTAATCCACATGCTGCTTTGGTTGGTACTGGTATGGAATACCGTGCTGCTCATGACTCAGGAGACGCTTTAGTTGCTGAAGCAGCTGGTGTAGTTGAATATGTTGATGCTGATCAAATTAGAATTCGCCGTGAAGATGGTACTTTAGACAAATATGAACTTGAAAAATACCGTCGCTCAAATGCAAACAAGAACTACAATCAAACTCCTAACGTTAAGAAGGGTGAAAAGATTGTTGAAGGCGAAGTAATTGCTAATGGTCCATCAATGGCTGAAGGTGAATTAGCCTTAGGTCAAAACCCATTAATCGCATTCATGACTTGGAACATGTACAACTATGAAGATGCCATCATGATTAGTGAAAGAATGGTTAAGGATGATGTATATACTTCTATCCACATTGAAGATTACGAATCAGAAGCGCGTGACACTAAATTAGGACCTGAAGAAATTACTCGTGAAATTCCTAATGTTGGTGAAGATGCACTTAAAGATTTAGACGAACAAGGTATCGTTAGAATCGGTGCTGAAGTTAAAGACGGCGATATTTTAGTTGGTAAGGTAACTCCAAAGGGTGTTACTGAATTATCAGCTGAAGAAAGATTACTTCACGCCATCTTTGGTGAAAAGGCTCGTGAAGTTCGTGACACTTCACTTCGTGTACCACATGGTGGTGGCGGTATCGTTCAAAACGTTGAAGTCTTTACTCGTGAAGGTGGAGATGAACTTTCACCAGGTGTTAACACCATGGTTAGAGTTTACATTTGCCAAAAGAGAAAGATTCAAGTTGGGGACAAGATGGCTGGTCGTCACGGTAACAAGGGTACTATTGCTGTTGTTGTTCCAGAAGAAGATATGCCATTCTTACCAGATGGTCGTCCAGTAGATATCTGCTTGAACCCAATGGGTGTGCCATCACGTATGAATATTGGACAGGTTCTTGAATTACACCTTGGTATGGCTGCTCGCCAATTAGGTATTCACGTTGCTACTCCTGTATTTGACGGGGCTGATGAAGATGAAGTTTACAATACCTTACGTGAAGCTGGTATGAGTAAAGACGGTAAGACTGTTATTTATGATGGTCGTACCGGTGAACCATTCCACAACCGTGTTTCTGTTGGTATTATGAACTACTTGAAACTTGCTCACATGGTTGATGACAAGATTCACGCACGTTCAATCGGACCTTACTCACTTGTTACTCAACAACCACTTGGTGGTAAAGCACAATTCGGTGGACAGAGATTTGGTGAAATGGAAGTTTGGGCTCTTGAAGCTTACGGTGCTGCTTACACTTTACAAGAAATCTTGACTTACAAGTCAGATGACGTTGTTGGCCGTGTAAAGGCATACGAAGCAATTGTTAAGGGTGAAAGAATTCCTAAGCCAGGTGTACCTGAATCATTCCGTGTTTTAGTGAAGGAATTACAATCATTAGGTCTTGATATCCGTGTTCTTGATATGGATCACAAAGAAATTGAACTTCGTGACATGGATGAAGACTCAAGTGAACATCTTAATATCGACACTCTTTCACGTTTAGCAGAAGAACAAGAAAAGAAGAAGTTGGCCGAAGAAGCTACTAAATCTGAAGAAACAACTTCTGAACAAAGTGCAACAAGTTCTGTAGATCAAGCTTCTGATGATACAGTTTCTAAGTAGGAGGTTAAACTTTGATTGACGTAAACAAATTTGAAAGTATGCAAATTGGCCTTGCTTCACCTAATAAGATTAGATCATGGTCTTATGGTGAAGTTAAAAAGCCAGAAACCATCAATTACCGTACTTTGAAACCAGAAAAAGATGGGTTATTTGATGAAAGAATTTTTGGTCCATCAAAGGACTGGGCTTGTGCTTGTGGTAAATACAAGGGTATTCGTTACCGTGGTATTGTTTGTGATCGTTGTGGTGTTGAAGTAACTTCTTCAAAAGTTAGAAGAGAACGCATGGGTCACATTGAACTTGCTGCTCCTGTAACACATATTTGGTATTTTAAAGGCATTCCATCAAGAATGGGATTAGTTCTAGATGTATCACCTCGTGCACTTGAAGAAGTTATTTACTTTGCTGCATACATAGTTATTGATGCAGGAGATACAGATTTAGAGCCTAAATCACTATTAACTGAAGCAGAATACCGTGAAAAGAAGGCTAAATTTGGTAACCGTTTTGTTGCTAAAATGGGTGCTGAAGCAATTAAAGAATTACTTCAAAATGTTGATCTTGATAAGGAAGTTAAGAGCTTAAAAGCAGAATTACAAACTGCTACTGGTCAAAAGAGAACAAGAGCAATTCGTCGTTTGGACATCTTAAATGCCTTTAAAGATTCAGGCAACAAGCCTGAATGGATGGTAATGGATACTGTTCCAGTTATTCCACCAGACTTACGTCCAATGGTTCAACTTGAAGGTGGCCGTTTTGCAACTTCTGACCTTAACGATTTGTACCGTCGTGTAATTAACAGAAATAACCGTTTGAAGCGTTTGCTTGATTTACATGCACCAAATATTATCGTGCAAAATGAAAAGAGAATGCTTCAAGAAGCGGTTGATGCTTTAATTGATAACGGTCGCCGTGGTCGTCCTGTTGTTGGTCCTGGTAACCGTCCACTTAAGTCACTTTCACACATGCTTAAAGGTAAGCAAGGTCGTTTCCGTCAAAACTTGCTTGGTAAGCGTGTTGACTACTCAGGTCGTTCAGTTATTGACGTTTCACCAAAATTGAAGTTCTATCAATGTGGTGTTCCCCGTCCAATGGCTCTTGAATTATTCAAGCCATTTGTAATGCATGAACTTGTTAAGCGTGGCGTAGCAACTAATATTAGAAATGCTAAGCGCAAGATTGACCGTGAAGATGATGATATTTGGGACATTCTTGAATATGTAATTAAGGAACGTCCAGTTCTTTTGAACCGTGCACCTACTTTGCACCGTTTAGGTATTCAAGCTTTTGAACCAGTTTTAGTACCTGGTAAGTCAATTAGACTTCACCCACTTGCTTGTGAAGCCTACAACGCCGACTTCGACGGGGACCAGATGGCCATCCACGTGCCACTTTCAGATGAAGCTGTTGCTGAATCAAGACTTTTGATGCTTGCAGCTCACCACATTTTGGCTCCTAAGGATGGTAAGCCAATCGTAACACCTGGACAGGATATCGTTTTAGGTAATTACTGGTTAACGCAGGCAGAACGTGGCCGTGAAGGTGAAGGTATGATCTTCAATTCACCAGCAGAAGCAACTATGGCTTATGCGAATGGTGACATTCACTTCCACACTAGAATTGGTTTAGCTGCTGATTCAATGCCTGAAAAGACTTGGCCAAAGGGTTACGAACATGGTGTGTTTGTAACTACTTACGGTAAGATGATCTTTAACCAAATCTTCCCTAAGGACTTTTTCTATGTAAATGATCCAACTCAAGAAAACTTAACTCATCCATTAGATGTGAAGTATTTCTTACAACCAGGTGAAGACATCCATGAAAAATTAGATAACATGGATTTGGGTACTCCATTTAAGAAGGGCTTCTTGTCAGATGCAATTGCAGCTGTTTACAAGGAATACAGAGTGCAAAGAACTTCTGACTTCTTAGATGACATGAAAGAACTTGGATATACTGCATGTACCACCTCAGGTTTAACTATTGGTATGGCAGATATTCCTATGGTTAGCGATAAAGATGACATCGTTGCCAAGGCTCACAAGAAAGTCGATGTTGTTTCTAAGCAATTTAGACGTGGTTTAATTACTGAACAAGAACGTCACGACCGTGTAATCAGCATTTGGAATGCATGTAAGGATGAAGTTCAAAGTGAAGTAGCAGGAATCTTCGATCCTCGTAATCCAATTTCAGTCATGGCCGATTCAGGTGCCCGTGGTAACATTTCAAACTTTACTCAGCTTGCTGGTATGCGTGGTTTGATGGCCGCTCCTAACGGTGGGATGATGGAAATCCCTGTTACTTCAAACTTCCGTGAAGGTTTGACTGTTTTGGAAATGTTCATGTCAACTCACGGTGCTCGTAAAGGGATGACTGATACCGCCTTGAAGACTGCCAACTCAGGTTACCTTACTCGTCGTTTGGTTGATGTGGCTCAAGACGTTATTATTCGTGAAGCTGATTGTGGTACCGACCGTGGTATTACTGTTCACGCTATTAAGGAAGGCGACGAAATGATTGAACCATTATTCGATCGTTTGGTTGGCCGTTACACTGCAAGAAGCGTCTTTGATCCAGAAACACATGAAGTCATTGCACCTAAGGGCATAATGATGGATGAAGAGTTGGCTCAAGAAATTGTTGACCGTGGTGTTAAGGAAGTAACAATTCGTTCCGTATTTACTTGCAACACCCAACACGGTGTTTGTCAAAAATGTTATGGTATGAACCTAGCTACTGGTGAAGAAGTTGAAGTTGGTGAAGCAGTAGGTACTGTAGCTGCTCAATCAATTGGTGAACCTGGTACTCAGCTTACAATGCGTAACTTCCACAACGGTGGGGTTGCAGGTGCTGAAGATATTACTCAAGGTCTTCCTCGTGTTCAAGAATTGTTTGAAGCACGTAATCCTAAGGGGCGTGCTACTATCTCAGAAGTAACTGGTGTTGTAGCTTCAATTGAAGAAAATCCGGCAGAACATACTCGTGAAATTACTGTTGAAGGTAAGACTGATACAAGAACGTACTCTGTCCCTTACACTGCTAGTGTTGCAGTTGCGGAAGGTGATGAAGTGGTTCGTGGTGACAAGTTAACACTTGGTTCTATTGACCCTAAGGAATTGATCAGAGTTAGAGATGCTTTGACTACTGAAAAGTACATCCTAAGCGAAATCCAAAAAGCCTACAGAATGCAAGGGGTAGAAATTGCCGACAAGCACGTCGAAGTAATGGCACGTCAAATGCTTCAAAAGGTTCGGGTACTTGATCCAGGTGAAACTGACATCTTGCCAGGTGAATTGATGGATATCGGTGAATTTAAGGACAGAAACAAGGAAGTTATCATTTCTGGTGGTATTCCAGCAACTGCTCAAAGTGTAATCTTAGGTATTACTAAAGCCGCTCTTGAAACTAACAGTTTCTTGTCTGCTGCTTCATTCCAAGAAACTACACGTGTTCTTACTGATGCCTCAATCAGAAGCAAGAATGACCCACTTCTTGGTCTTAAAGAAAACGTTATTATTGGTAAAATTATTCCTGCAGGTACTGGTATGCCAGTTTACCGTTCAATGGAACCTCAAGCTGATGTACCTAAGCCACAAGCAGTATATTCAATCGCTGATATTGAACGTCAATTAGCTGAAGAAAACAAAATTGACTTAAATAGTTTGAATAAGAATAAATAATTTAAGTTAATTCATAAACAAAAAAGAATCATTAAGCAAATAATGCTTAATGGTTCTTTTTATACAGTCATGAATTAGATTAGTAATTTTAAAAAGCTCAAACTAAAAAATAAAAATGGTATAAATGGCAGAGATAAATGTGTTTGTTTTTGTGCTTTTAATTTAGGATAGAGAGTTAGAACTGCCAGCGAGGCGAAAAGAAAAACGAGATTAGCAAAATATTCAGAATAAAAGAATGAAATTATTAGATAAAAGAATAAATCAGCCAATCCGAGCTTTTTTAGTAGAACTAAAATTCCTAATGTACTACTCATGATGAAGATTGAAAAAAATGATATTGCCGTTATTGCTACTTTTTCAAAAAGTAGCACTTTAATAATTACTATTAGAAATGAAAATATAAAAATTGAGAAGGATATTTCTTGGTAGTAATAATCGAAGATTGACATCATTAATAAAAGTAAACAAAGGAAAAATTCAATTAAGCCACTTTTTGAATACCAATCTGTTTTGAAAAAGGCAATACCACCAATTAATTCAATAAAAATCAAAAAAGATGGGATTTTGTTTTTACAATGTCTGCAACTGCCTTTTTGGAGTAAAAACGAAAAAATAGGTAATAATTCATACCAACTTAAAGTTTGTTTGCAGGACAAGCAATAACTACGACGCCACTTTAGGCCGTCTTTTTGAACGATTACTGAAATAAATGAAGCTATACAAGCTCCTAAATAAAAATTAATTATATGTAATACCATATTTTCACCTCGCAATAATTAAATACACAAAAAAGATAAGAATTTTTTTGAAAGAGAAAAATTTTTTGACTTGCTTTATTTTGAAAAGGTAGTACAATAGCAATTGTGTATTTTTTAAATCATTTCCGTGAGGTTAAAAAAGAAACTCCCGGATGTGTGAACAAATTTTAGGAGGAAAAATTAATGCCAACCATTAACCAATTGGTTAGAAAAGGCCGTCACTCAAAGACGACTAAATCTAAATCACCAGCTTTAAACTACGGATACAACAGCATGAAGAAGGAACAAGTATTTAATCCTGCTCCTCAAATGCGTGGTGTTGCAACTCGTGTAGGTACTATGACACCTAAGAAGCCTAACTCAGCTTTACGTAAGTACGCTCGTGTGCGTTTATCTAACTTAACTGAAGTTACTGCTTACATTCCAGGTGAAGGCCACAACTTACAAGAACACTCAGTTGTTTTAATTCGTGGTGGTCGTGTAAAGGACCTTCCTGGGGTTCGTTACCACATTGTTCGTGGTGCCCTTGATACTGCTGGTGTTGACGGCAGAAAGCAAGGTCGTTCTAAGTACGGTGCAAAGAAAGGTTAAGGAGGAGTTAAATAATGCCTAGAAAAGGACATGTAGCTAAGAGAACTGTTTTAGCAGACCCAATTTACAACTCAAAACTCGTTACCAAGTTAATCAACCACTTGATGATTGATGGTAAGAAAGCAAAGGCTTCTTCAATCCTTTACGATGCTTTCTCAATTATTAAGGACAAGACTGGTAAGGAACCACTTGAAGTTTTTGAAGAAGCAATGAACAACGTTATGCCTGTTCTTGAAGTTAGAGCTCGTCGTATCGGTGGTTCAAACTACCAAATCCCTGTAGAAGTTCGTCCTGAAAGAAGAACTACTTTAGGTTTAAGATGGTTAGTATCTTACGCACGTTTACGTAACGAACACACTATGGATGAACGTTTAGCAAACGAAATTATCGATGCTTCAAATAACACTGGTTCAGCTGTTAAGAAGCGTGAAGACGTTCACCGTATGGCAGAAGCGAACCGTGCATTTGCACACTACCGCTTCTAATTTGTTGTCGTTAGTATTTAAGGAGAAAAATATATCATGGCTAAACGCGAATTTCCTTTAGAAAAGACACGTAACATTGGTATCATGGCCCACATCGATGCGGGTAAGACTACCACTACTGAACGTATCCTTTACTACACTGGTAAGATCCACAAGATTGGTGAAACCCACGAAGGTGATAGCCAAATGGACTGGATGGAAGAAGAAAAGGAACGTGGTATTACTATTACCTCTGCAGCTACTACTGCACAATGGAAAGATTACCGCGTTAACATTATCGATACCCCAGGACACGTTGACTTTACTATCGAAGTAGAACGTTCACTTCGTGTTTTAGATGGTGCCGTAACAGTTCTTGACGCACAATCTGGTGTTGAACCTCAAACTGAAAATGTTTGGCGTCAAGCTGAAACATACGGTGTTCCTCGTATTGTTTTTGTTAACAAGATGGATAAAATCGGTGCAAACTTTGACTTCTCAGTTAAGACTTTGCACGAACGTTTAAACGCAAACGCACACGCAGTTCAAATGCCAATCGGTGCTGAAGATCAATTCGAAGGTGTTATCGACTTAATCAACATGGTTGCCGATGTTTACGATGAAGATAAGCTTGGTTCTAAGTGGGATACTGTTCCAGTTCCTGATGAATACAAGGCAGAAGCTGAAAAGCGTCGTGGCGAATTAATCGAAGCAGTTGCTGATGTTGATGATGACATCATGGAAAAATACCTCGGCGGTGAAGAAATCACTAACGAAGAATTGAAGGCTGCTATCCGTAAGGCTACTTTGGACCTTAAGTTCTTCCCTGTATTTGCTGGTTCAGCATTCAAGAACAAGGGTGTTCAAATGATGCTTGATGGTGTTGTTGACTACTTACCATCACCACTTGATGTTAAACCTTATGTTGCTCACGATCCTAAGACTGATGAAGAAGTTGAACTTCTTGCTGATGACAACAAGCCATTTGCTGCTTTAGCATTTAAGATTGCTACTGATCCATTTGTTGGTCGTTTAACTTTCATCCGTGTTTACACTGGTTCACTTCAATCAGGTTCATACGTATTAAACGCTTCAAAGAACTCACGTGAACGTGTTGGTCGTTTGCTTCAAATGCACGCTAACTCACGTACTGAAATTAGCGAAGTATTCTCAGGTGATATTGCAGGTGCTATCGGTTTGAAGAACACTACTACTGGTGACTCATTAACTGATCCTGATCACCCACTTATTCTTGAAAGTCTTGAAGTTCCAGACCCAGTTATCCAAGTTTCTATTGAACCTAAGTCAAAGGCTGACCGTGATAAGCTTGATGTTGCTCTTCAAAAGCTTACTGAAGAAGACCCAACTTTCAAGGCTGAAACTAATGCCGAAACTGGTCAAACTTTGATTGCTGGTATGGGTGAACTTCACTTGGATATCATGGTTGAACGTATGAAGCGTGAATTCCACGTTGAAGCAACTATTGGTGAACCACAAGTTGCTTACCGTGAAACCTTCACCAAGCCAACTAAGGCACAAGGTAAGTTCGTTCGTCAATCTGGTGGTAAGGGTCAATACGGTGACGTATGGATCGAATTTACTCCAACTAAGGAAGGCGAAGGCTACGAATTTGAAGACGCTATTGTCGGTGGTGTAGTTCCTCGTGAATTCATTCCTTCAGTTGACGCTGGTTTGCAAGAAGCTATGAAGAACGGTGTTCTTGCTGGCTACCCATTAATTGACGTTAAAGCTAAGCTTTACGATGGTAGTTACCACGAAGTCGACTCAAGTGAAGCTGCCTTCAAGGTTGCTGCTTCTCTTGCATTGAAGAATGCTGCTCCTAAGGCCGGAGCTGTAATTCTTGAACCTATCATGAAAGTTCAAGTAATTACCCCTGAAGAATACTTAGGTGACGTAATGGGTTCAATCACTGCTCGTCGTGGTAACATGGACGGTGTGGAAGATCGTTCAGGTGCTAAGGTATTGAATGCTATGGTTCCACTTTCAGAAATGTTTGGTTACGCAACTACTTTGCGTTCATCAACTCAAGGTCGTGGTACTTTCACTATGGTATTTGACCACTACTCACCAACACCTAAGTCAATTCAAGAAGAAATTATCAAGAAGCGTGGCGGAAACGCAGAATAATTTAATATGATTCTATAAAAAGGGACATTACAAAAAGTAATGTTCCTTTTTTGTTTCCAATGCTAGGAAGCGCTTTCACAAAGAGAAACAAAGTTCTATAATTGTTTTGAGGAGATAGTTTATTAATATAAAGATTGGGGTGAATATGGTGAGCAAAAGAAGAAAACATAGATTTCCAACCGCATATACCGTAATTATTATTGTTTTATTATTGGTTGAGATTTTGACCAATTTTATTCCATCAGGTAATTATGCAACTTTAGCATATAATTCAGATAGCAATAATTTTGTAATTACTGAGCCAAATGGAAGTACCAAGAAGGAATCTGCAACGCAGAAGACTTTAGATAACTATAAAGTTAATATCGAAATTAGTAAGTTTAAAGATGGCACTATTTATAAGCCTGTTGCAATCCCTAATTCATATGAAAGAATTAAGTCTAAAAAGCCAAATTTATTACAGGCAGTAATTAATTTCTTTACTGCACAAGTAAAAGGAATTGGTGACAGTATAGATATTATAACTTTTGTTCTAATTCTTGGAGGCTGCATTGGAATAGTTAATACTAATGGTGCAATTAACTCTGGTATCGCAGCCTTGTCAAAAAAGATTAAAGGTAAGCAGGCGTTGCTTATTATAGTTGTGATGGCTTTAATTTCTATTGGCGGGACAACATATGGGTTGGCTGAAGAGACTATGGCTATGTATCCAATTTTGATACCGGTCTTTTTAATGGCTGGTTATGACACAATGACAGTTATTGGGACAATTTTTTTAGCCGATAGTATTGGAACAATGATTTCAACAATTAATCCATTTTCAACTATTATTGCGTCAAATGCAGCAGGTGTTAATTTTTCACATGCTTTACCATTGAGAATTATAATGTGGGCAATTTGTACAATTATCGGCATGATTTATGTTGTTGTGTACGCTGAAAAAGTTCGAAAGCATCCGGAAGCATCATATGTTTATGATCAATATGAAAGTGATCGTAAAAAGTTTTTGACTGATAGTAGTTTTAAAGAGACTAAGTTTACATGGCAACAAAAGCTGACCCTTTCAATTTTTGCAATCGCTTTTATTATCATGATCTGGGGAGTACAATCTCAAGGATGGTATTTCACAGAAATCTCTGTAATCTTTCTAGCTGCAGGCTATTTAATGGCCCTCTTTTCTGGTATGGATGAACATAAAGTAGTTGGTGCTTTTGTAAATGGGGCAGGTGATTTACTCGGTGTAGCTCTAACAATCGGGATTGCCCGTGGAGTTTCAATTATTATGGAAAATAGTCATACGAGCGATACTATTATGAACTTTTTTAGTAAACAAATTTCTGGACTACCGCCATTGATTTTTATTTGGCTATTATTCTTGGTATATATTGTTTTAGGCTTCTTCATTCAGTCGTCTTCAGGTTTAGCCGTTTTATCAATGCCTATTATGGCGCCACTTGCAAATGTAGTTGGAATTGATCGCTCAAGTGTGATTGATGCATATAATTTAGGCCAAGGATTTATTTCGCTGATTGCACCAACCGGATTAATTTTAATGGGACTGATGATGGTTGGAATTGATTTTAATAAATGGTTCAAATGGTGTTGGAAGTTATTAGTGATTGAATTTATTCTTTGCCTTGTATTTTTAGGTCTTGGTCTACTAGTTTACTAAAATTAAAATGCAAATTTCGTAATTGAAATTTGCATTTTTTTAACTCTAAAAAAGTTATGAAAAAAAGGCAAAAAAGTTTTGCAAAAGCCTTGATAAATAAGCTGATAGCAGGTATACTAGTTTTTGTGCATTTTAAGGGAAAGTATGCTCTTGTGCACATTTTTGTTGTAGCTTTGACGCAAAAGGTTGCGGCACACCAGGCTGCATTGCCACAGTGGCGTGCCGGTAATTTTTGCAGAGCTAGTCATCTTTTAAAGAAGACGCAAGGAGGTAATTTGATGGCAAGTCAACAAATCCGTATTAGACTTAAGTCTTACGAACACGGTATTCTCGATGAATCTGCTGCTAAGATCGTCGCAACAGCAAAGAGAACTGGTGCAGAAATTTCAGGTCCAGTTCCTCTTCCAACTGAAAGAACTTTATTCACTGTTCTTCGTTCACCACACAAGAACAAGGACTCACGTGAACAGTTCGAAATGCGTACACACAAGCGTTTAATTGATATTTTGAATCCAACACCAAAGACTGTTGATTCATTAATGAAATTAGACTTACCTAGCGGTGTAGACATCGAAATCAAACTTTAATTTTTATAGATTTATGGAGGTGTAATCATGACCAAAGGAATCTTAGGAAGAAAAGTCGGTATGACTCAAATCTTCACTGATAAAGGTGTCCTTGTTCCCGTAACTGTTATCGAAGCAACACCTAACGTTGTTATGCAAGTTAAGACTGTTGAATCAGACGGTTACGAAGCAGTTCAATTAGGTTACCAAGACAAGCGTGAAGTATTGAGCAACAAACCGGAAAAAGGTCATGCTGATAAAGCAAAGACTTCACCTAAGCGCTTCATTCGAGAAATTCGCGGTGTTGAGCTTAAGGATTACGAAGTCGGCTCAGAAGTTACTGTGGATACATTTAAGGAAGGTGACGTAGTAGACGTTACTGGTACTACAAGAGGTCACGGTTACCAAGGTAACATTAAGCGTCACGGTCAATCTAGAGGACCTGAAACACACGGTTCAAGATACCACAGAATCCCTGGTTCAATGGGTTCAATCATTAACCGTGTACCAAAGGGTAAGAAGTTACCAGGTCACATGGGTGTGAAGACTGTTACTATTCAAAACTTAGTAATTGAAAAAGTCGTAGCTGACAAGAACGTTCTTTTAGTTAAGGGTAACGTTCCTGGTGCTAAAGACTCATTAATCGTTGTAAAATCTGCTACTAAAGCTGACAAGTAGGAAGGAGGACTAGAATGGCTAATTTAAAACTTATCGATCAAACTGGTAAAGATGCTGGTGAAGTTACTTTAAATGACAACGTTTTTGGTATTGAACCAAACGAAAACGTAGTTTTCGATGCTGTTATTAGACAAAGAGCTGGTATGCGTCAAGGTACTCACGCAACTAAGAATAGATCTGCTGTTCGTGGTGGTGGTAAGAAGCCTTGGAGACAAAAGGGTACTGGTCGTGCTCGTCAAGGTTCTATCAGAGCTCCTCAATGGCGCGGTGGTGGTACTGTATTTGGTCCTACACCACGTTCATACGCATACAGCTTGCCACGTAAGGTTCGTCGCTTAGCTATTAAGTCAGTTCTTTCACAAAAGTTGCAAGACAATAACTTAATCGTATTAGACCAATTAAGTTTAGATGCACCAAAGACGAAAGAATTCAAGGCTGTTTTAGGTAACTTGAATGTTGACAGCAAAGTTTTAGTTGTTTCTGACAATGAAAACGTTCAACTTTCAGCAAGAAACTTGGAAAACGTTAAGGTTGTTCCAGTTAATGGCTTAAATGTTGTTGATGCAGTTAACTATGACAAGCTTATCTTGACTCAAGACGCTGTTAAGAGAATTGAGGAGGTATTGGCATAATGAATGCACATGACATCATTTTAAGACCTGTCATTACTGAAAAGTCTACTAACTTAATGGACAACAAGAAGTACACTTTTGATGTGCTTTTAACTGCTACCAAGACTCAAGTTCGTAACGCAGTTGAAGAAATTTTTGATGTTAAGGTTAAGAGCGTTAACATTATGAACGTTCGCGGTAAGGACAAGAGAGTTGGTCGTTACACTGGTAAGACAGCTCGTCGTAGAAAAGCAATCGTTACTTTAACTAACGATTCAAATGATATTAAGATCTTCGCTGACGAAGACAATAAATAATAGGAGGTTAGTCAATTGGCGATTAGAAAGTACAAGCCAACCACTAATGGTCGACGCAATATGACCTCTTCAGACTTTGCAGAAATTACCAAGAAAAAGCCTGAACGGACTTTACTTGAATCACAATCACATACTGCTGGTCGTAACTCATATGGTCATATTACTGTAAGACACCGTGGTGGTGGTCACAAGCAAAAATACCGTATCATCGATTTCAAGCGTAACAAAGATGATGTAAAAGCAGTTGTTAAGGCAATCGAATACGATCCAAACAGAACTGCAAATATTGCTTTACTTCACTACACTGATGGTATCAAGGCTTACATCTTGGCACCTAAAGGTCTTAAAGTTGGCGACATCGTTGAATCTGGCGTAGAAGCTGATATCAAGCCAGGTAATGCACTTCCACTTGCAAACATTCCTACTGGTACTTCAATTCACAATATCGAATTAAAGCCTGGTAAGGGTGGTCAATTAGTAAGAAGTGCTGGTACTGAAGGTCAAGTTCTTGGTACTGATGGTCGTTACACTTTAGTAAGATTACAAAGTGGTGAAGTTCGTCGTATCCTTTCAACTTGCCGTGCAACTATCGGTGTAGTTGGTAATGAACAACACTCATTGATTCAACTAGGTAAGGCCGGCCGCAAGCGTTGGTTGGGCAAGCGTCCTCAATCACGTGGTTCTGTTATGAACCCTAACGATCACCCACATGGTGGTGGTGAAGGTAAAGCACCAGTTGGTCGTCCACAACCTATGACCCCTTGGGGTAAGAAGTCTCGTGGTATTAAGACTAGAAATACCAAGAAGGCTAGTGAAAAGATGATTATTCGTCACCGTAAGGGCAACAAATAATTAGAAGGAGGGTATTAATTAATGAGCCGTAGTATTAAAAAAGGTCCATTTGCTGATGAACACTTATTAAAGAAGGTCGCAGCACAAGAAAACGCCGAAAAGAAGCAAGTTATCAAGACTTGGTCTCGTCGTTCAACTATTTTCCCTTCTTTTGTTGGTTTGACAATAGCTGTTTACGATGGTAGAAAGCATGTTCCTGTGTACGTTACCGAAGACATGGTTGGTCACAAGTTGGGTGAATTTGTTCCAACTAGAACTTTCCGTGGTCACAAGGCTGACGACAAGGCTACTAAATAGTTAAGAGGAAGGAGAAAATCTAAATGGCAGAACAAATCACTTCAGCAAGAGCTGAAGCAAGAACCGTTCGTATCGCTCCTAGAAAAGCACGTTTGGTTATTGATTTAATCCGTGGTAAGAGCGTTGCAGAAGCATTGGCAATTTTGCAATTTACGCCAAGAGCTGCTTCCCCAATCGTTGAAAAAGTTTTACGTTCAGCAATCGCTAACGCAGAACACAATTACGATCTTGAAAGTGCAAACCTCTACGTTTCTGAAGCCTATGTCAATGAAGGTGCAACCCTTAAGAGATTCCGCCCTCGTGCTAAAGGTATGGCTTCTCCAATCAACAAGAGAACCAGTCACGTAGTTGTTGTAGTTTCTGAAATGAACGATTAAGGGAGGTATATCGATGGGTCAAAAGATTAACCCACTTGGTTTCCGTCTCGGTGTTAACCGTGACTGGGAAGCAAAATGGTTTGCTGACAAAGACTACAAGGAAACTTTAAATGAAGACTTACGCATCAGAGATTTCGTTGCTAAGAAATTAAAAGATGCCTCAGTTTCAACTGTAGAAATCGAACGTGCAGCAAACAGAATCAACATTTCTATCCACACTGCTAAGCCAGGTATGGTAATTGGTAAAGGTGGTTCAGAAGTTGAAGCATTAAGAAAGCAATTAAATGCATTAACTGAAAAGCAAGTTCACATCAACATTGTGGAAATTAAGAAGCCTGATCTTGATGCAGAACTTGTTGGTGATAGTGTTGCTCGTCAATTGGAAGCTCGTATTGCTTTCAGACGTGCTACTCGTCAAGCTACTCAAAGAGCTATGCGTGCAGGTGCTAAGGGTATCAAGGTTCAAACTGCAGGTCGTTTGAATGGTGCTGACATGGCAAGAAGAGAATGGCATACTGAAGGTAGTGTACCTCTTCATACTTTGAGAGCAGATATTGATTACGCATGGGTACAAGCTTTAACTACTTATGGTCAAATTGGTGTTAAGGTTTGGATTAACCGTGGTGAAATCTTACCTGGTCGTAAGAACAGACCAGCTTCTAAGCGTTCGAAGGGAGGCAACAAGTAATGCCATTAGTACCAAAGCGTGTAAAACACCGTCGTGAATTCCGTGGTAAAATGCGTGGTGCTGCCAAGGGTGGAAAGACCATTGCATTTGGCGAATACGGTTTGATGGCTCTTGAATCTCACTGGATCACTAACAGACAAATCGAAGCAGCTCGTGTTGCGATGACTCGTTACATGAAGCGTGGCGGTAAAGTTTGGATCAGAATCTTCCCACACAAGTCATACACTGCTAAAGGTGTAGGTGTACGTATGGGTTCTGGTAAAGGTGCACCAGCAGGTTGGGTAGCTGTAGTAAAAAGAGAAAAGATTATGTTTGAAATTGGTGGCGTTTCAGAAGAAGTTGCGCGTGAAGCTTTAAGACTTGCTTCTACTAAGTTGCCAATCAAGTGTAAGTTTGTTGCAAAGAGTACGGAAGTAGGTGGCGAATCTAATGAAGGCTAAAGATATCAGATCATTAACCACTGATCAAATGTTAGAAAAGGAAAAGCAATACAAAGAAGAACTTTTTAACTTGCGTTTCCAACAAGCAACGGGTCAATTAGAGAACACTGCCCGCTTGAGACAAGTCCGTAAAAATATCGCCAGAATTAAAACTGTTCTGAGCGAAGAAGCGTTAAAGCAAAACTAATTAATGGAAGGGAGTCATTAACTTGAGCGAAACAATCGAAAGAAATCGTCGTCACGTTTACCAAGGCCGTGTGGTTTCAGACAAGATGGACAAGACTATTACTGTTGTTGTTGATACTTACAAGAACCACCCAGTTTACAAGAAGCGTATTAAATACTCAAAGAAGTACTACGCTCACGACGTAAATAATGATGCTAAAGTTGGCGATACTGTACGTATCATGGAAACCCGTCCATTGTCACGTCAAAAGCGCTACCGTTTAGTTAAAATTGTTAAGAGACGCGTTTAGTTTGCGGATTTAAGTGAGGGGAGGATTACATAGTGATTCAAAACGAAAGCCGCTTAAAAGTTGCTGACAACTCCGGTGCCAGAGAACTATTAGTTATCCGTGTTATGGGTGGCTCAAAGCGTAAGACCGGTAATATTGGTGATATCGTTGTTTGTGCTGTTAAGCAAGCAACACCAGGTGGCGTTGTCAAAAAGGGCGACGTTGTTAAGGCTGTTATCGTAAGAACAAAATCAGGTGCACGTCGCGAAGATGGTTCATACATCAAGTTTGACGAAAATGCTGCTGTCGTAATTAATGCCGACAAGAGCCCTCGTGGAACTCGTATTTTTGGGCCTGTAGCCCGTGAACTACGTGAGCACGACTTCATGAAGATCGTCTCTCTTGCTCCTGAAGTATTATAAAATTTTTAGGGAGGTGCACTGATGTTTGTTAAAACAGGTGACAAAGTAAAGGTTATCGCCGGTAAAGAAAAGGGCAAAGAAGGTACTGTAATCAGAGTAGACCGTAAGAACGACCGTGTTGTTGTTAAAGGTCTTAACATGATTAAGAAGCACGAAAAGCCATCACAAACCAACCAAAATGGTGGTGTTGTTGAAAAAGAAGGTTCAATTCACGTTTCAAACGTTATGCTTATTGATCCTGAATCAGGCAAGCCAACAAGAATTGGTCACGAAATCGTTGATGGTAAGAAAGTTCGTATCGCTAAAGTTAGCGGTAAGGCAATCGATAAGAAATAGAGAGGAGGATCCTAATGGCAAATCATTTAGCTGTACAATACAAAGAAGAAGTTGCATCAGCATTAGCTGAAAAATTTGGTTACAAGTCAACCATGCAAATCCCAAAGATTGAAAAGATCGTATTGAACATGGGTGTTGGTGATGCAGTATCAAATGCTAAGAATTTAGATGAAGCTGTTGAAGAATTAACTTTAATTTCAGGTCAAAAGCCTTTAATTACTAAAGCAAAGAAGTCAATCGCTAACTTCCGTTTACGTGAAGGTATGTCTATCGGTGCTAAGGTAACTCTTAGAGGTGATAGAATGTACGACTTCTTAGATAAGTTGATCAATGTTTCTCTTCCACGTGTTCGTGACTTCCGTGGTGTTTCAACTCGTTCATTTGATGGACGTGGTAACTACACTTTGGGTATTAAAGAACAATTGATCTTCCCAGAAATCGACTTTGATAAAGTTAACCGTACTCGTGGATTAGATGTAGTAATTGTTACTACTGCACAAACTGACGAAGAAGCACGTGAACTTTTGCAACAATTTGGATTCCCATTTGCAAAATAAATTGGAGGACATCAATGGCTAAAACATCATTAAAAGTTAGAAATCATCGTCCTGCTAAGTTCTCAAGTCGTGCATACACACGCTGCGAAAGATGTGGTCGTCCACATTCTGTATATCGTAAATTCGGTTTATGCCGTATTTGTTTAAAGGACTTAGCTCACAAAGGTCAAATTCCTGGTCTTAAAAAGGCTAGTTGGTAATAAAGAGTAAGGAGGAAAGCATAATGGTCATGACTGATCCGATTGCTGATTACTTAACTAGAATCAGAAATGCTAACATGGCAAAGCACGATTCAGTTGAAATTCCAGCATCTACGATTAAAAAGTCACTTTCAGAAATCTTGAAGCAAGAAGGTTTCATCCGTGATTACGAAGTAACTGATGACAACAAACAAGGTATGATCAAGATTTTCTTGAAGTACGGTCCAAATGGTGAACGCGTTATCTCTGGTTTAAAGAGAATTTCTAAGCCAGGTTTGAGAAACTACGTTGGTGCCGAAAACTTACCTAAGGTATTAAACGGTCTTGGTATCGCCATTGTCTCAACTTCTGCTGGTGTTATTACCGATAAAGAAGCTAGAGAAAAGAATGTTGGTGGCGAAGTTCTTGCCTACGTTTGGTAATTCTGACAGAAAGGAGAACAACTAATGAGCCGTATTGGTTTTAAAGTTATTAATGTTCCTGACAGTGTCACTGTTACCAAGGAAGGTAATGTCATCACTGTTAAAGGACCAAAAGGTGAATTAAGTAGAGAATTTAGTCCAAAAATCACCTTTGAACAAAAAGACGGAGAAATTACTGTTTCTCGTTCAAGTGAAAATGATAAAGCTCTTCACGGTACATCAAGAGCAAACCTTGCATCTATGATTGAAGGTGTTGTTGATGGTTACAAGAAGAACTTGAAACTTATCGGTGTTGGTTACCGTGCACAAGCTCAAGGAAACAAGCTTGTATTGAACGTTGGGTACTCACACCCAGTTGAATTCGAAACTCCTGAAGGCATTACTGTTAAGACTCCTTCAGCAGTTGATATTGAAATTGAAGGTATTTCTAAGCAAGTTGTTGGTCAATTTGCAGCTGAAGTACGTGCAGTTCGTCCACCAGAACCTTACAAGGGCAAGGGTATTCGTTACGTTGATGAATACGTTCGTCGTAAGGAAGGTAAGACAGGTAAGTAATAGAAATTTTTGAGGTGAAATTGTGATTTCTAAACCAGATAAAAATAAATTGCGCTTAAAGCGTCACAAGCGTATTCGTGGCAAGATTTCTGGTACTGCTGAGCGCCCACGCTTGAGTATTTTCCGTTCTAACAAAAACATCTACGCTCAAATTATTGATGACGTAGCGGGTGTAACGCTAGCAAGTGCCTCAACTTTAGATAAGTCAGTTTCTGCAGAGGGAACTAAGCTTGAACAAGCTCAAGCAGTTGGTAAAGCAATTGCGGAAGCTGCAAAGAAGAACAACATTACTACTGTTGTTTTCGATAGAAGTGGTTACTTATACCACGGCCGTATTCAAGCATTAGCAGATGCAGCTCGTGAAAACGGATTAGAATTCTAGGAAAGGAGATTTAACTGATGGCAAACCGCAACGATTCTCGTAAAGATCGCAGACCTAAAGACGAAATTGAAGATCAATTAGTTGCTGTAAATAGAATCACCAAGGTTGTTAAGGGTGGTCGTAGAATGAGATTTGCAGCACTTGTTGTTGTCGGCGACAAGAAGGGCCACGTTGGCTTTGGTACTGGTAAAGCTCAAGAAGTTCCAGAAGCAATCCGCAAAGCTGTTGAAGCAGGTAAGAAGAATATGATTTCTGTACCAACTGTTGGTACTACTATTCCTCACGAAGTTATCGGTCACTTCGGTTCAGGTAACATTTTACTTAAGCCTGCTGAAGCTGGTTCCGGTGTTGCAGCTGGTGGTGCCGTACGTATTGTTATGGATATGGCTGGTATTGCTGATATTACTTCAAAGTCACTTGGCTCTAACACTCCAATCAACGTTGTAAGAGCAACTATCGATGGCTTGAAGAAGCTTAAGACTCGTGAAGATGTATTAAAGCCTCGTGAATCAGCAAAGAGCTTACAAGATTAGGAGAGACTAGATGACTGATTTAAAGATTACTTTAATTAGAAGTGCTGCCCACCGTCTACCTAACCAACGTAAAGTTGTTAAGGCTCTTGGTCTTGGTAGAATTAATAGCTCAGTTGTCCTTCCAGACAACGCAGCTACTCGTGGTGCATTAATGAAAATCGCCCACTTAATTTCTGTTGAAGAAGTTAACAAGTAAGATTTAAGGAGGTGCCGAATAAATGAAGCTTCATGAATTAAAACCTGCAGAAGGTTCACGTCGTTCAAGAAAGCGTGTTGGCCGTGGTACTTCTAGTGGTTATGGTAAAACCTCTGGTCGTGGACAAAAGGGTCAATTGGCACGTCAAGGTGGACATACTCGTCCAGGTTTTGAAGGTGGTCAAATGCCATTGTTCAGAACTATGCCTAAGCGTGGTTTCAAGAACATTAACCGTAAGGAATATGCTGTAATTAACTTGGATGATTTAAACAAGTTTGAAAATGGTAGCGAAGTAACTATCGCTGACCTTAAGGCAAAAGGCTTGGTAAAGAAAGAATTATCAGGTGTTAAGTTACTTGCTAACGGTGAATTAAAAGTTAAGGTTACTGTTAAGGTAAACAAAGCTTCTAAGGCTGCTGAAGAAGCAGTTAATGCCGCTGGTGGATCAGTTGAGGTGATTTAATGTTCTCGACCTTGAAGAACGCCTTTAAGGATAAGGAAATTAGAAATAAAATTTTCTTTACGCTCTTTATTCTTTTGTTGTATCGGATCGGTGCTAATATCGCTGTCCCCGGTGTCAACGCAAAAGCGATTAACCAAGTTGCACAAACTGGATTAGTTCCTATGCTTGATACGGTAAGTGGTGGTGGATTGGATAATTATTCAATTTTTTCATTAGGTGTTTCGCCTTATATCACTGCTCAAATCGTGATTCAACTTCTTCAAATGGATATTGTTCCAAAATTAGTTGAATGGGGAAAACAAGGTGAAGTTGGTCGTCGGAAGACGAATCAGGTAACTAGATACTTAACCTTAGTTGTTGCTTTTATCCAAAGTATTGGTATTACACTAGGCTTTAATGTGTTAACACAAATGGGTCTTGTGAAAAGCCAAACCCCACAAACTTATATTCAAATTGCGATTATCATGACAGCTGGGACATTTTTATTAACTTGGCTTGGTGATGAAATTACTGATAAAGGGCTAGGTAATGGGGTATCTGTAATTATTTTTGCAGGTATCATTTCCCGATTGCCAAATGGTATTGCGCAAATCTTCAAAGAAGATGTTTCAAATGCAAGTAGTAGTGATCGCTGGAAAGGCATATTGTTCTTCGTTGCAATTATTATTGCAATTTTAGTAATTACGAAAGTAGTTACTTGGGTTGAACAAGCTATTCGTCGTGTACCTATTCAGTACACAAGACGGGCAGCTGTCAGTGGTTCTGAAAGTTTCTTACCACTAAAAGTTAACGTATCTGGAGTTATTCCTGTTATCTTTGCTAGTTCCTTTATTATCACTCCTTCAACCATTTTAATGGCCTTTCAAAGTCACCAAGGTGAACAATGGTATCAAATCTTAACACAAATCTTTAGTCTTCAAACAACACCTGGAGCAGTTATTTATACATTGTTAATTGTGCTTTTCACTTTCTTCTATGCTTTTGTTCAGGTAAATCCTGAAAAGCTCTCAGAGAATTTGCAAAAGCAAAGTGCTTATATTCCAAGTGTTTGGCCTGGAAAAGATACTCAAGATTTTGTTTCTAAATTATTAATGAGACTCTCAACAGTAGGATCTGTTTATCTGGGGCTTGTTGCTCTTTTACCACAGCTTGCAACTAATATCTGGGGTCTACCAAGTTCAATTGGTCTTGGTGGTACTAGTCTTTTAATTGTGATTGGTGTTGTACTTGAGCTTTCAAGACAAGTAAATGGACTTCTAATGAAGAGAGAATATGTAGGATTTATAAGATAGGTGAAGTTAGATAATGATTAACTTAATTCTTTTAGGATTGCCAGGTGCTGGTAAGGGTACAGTTTCTGAACGTATCGTTGATAAATATAAATTAGCTCACATCTCCACAGGAGATATGTTTAGAGAAGCTATGGCTAATGAAACGCCTGTAGGTCTCGAAGCAAAGAGCTATATTGATAAAGGAAATCTTGTTCCTGATGAGGTAACTGCTAAGCTTGTTGAAGAAAGATTAGCAAAGCCTGACACTAATAATGGCTTTATTTTAGATGGATTTCCAAGAACTACAGCGCAAGCAGAAATGCTTGAAGATATTACTAAGCGACTTAACAAGCCTTTAACTAATGTTATTGCACTTGATGTTGAAGAAAGTGTATTAGTTGATAGATTGTCAGCACGTTTCATGTGTAAAGCATGTGGAGCTACATACAATAAGTTCTCTAAGAAACCAAAAGTTGAAGGTACTTGTGATCGCTGTGGTGGACATGAATTCTATCAAAGAGAAGATGACAAGCCAGAAGTGGTTAGAAATCGTCTTCAAGTTAATGAAAAAATGAATGCGCCACTTCGTGATTTTTACCAACAAAAGGGTTTGCTCTCTGTAGTAAATGGTGAGCAATCCCCAGAGAAGGTATTCGAAGATACTGACGCAATTCTTGGTAAAGATTAAGTAAAGTTTATTTATTTAATTTCCCGTGATATAATTTCAAAGTATGACAATTTGATTCCGGAGGAAAAACTTTGGCAAAAGATGATGTCATTGAAGTAGAAGGTAAGGTAGTAGATACCTTACCTAATGCTATGTTTAAGGTAGAACTAGAAAATGGTGCCACTATTTTGGCCCATGTTTCTGGTAAAATTAGAATGCATTATATTCGTATTTTACCTGGAGATAAAGTTACTGTGGAATTATCCCCATATGATTTAACTAAGGGTAGGATTACGTATCGTTTTATCAAGTAATAACGGAGGTAAACATGAAAGTTAGACCATCTGTTAAGCCAATGTGCGAACATTGCAAAGTAATTAAGAGAAATGGTCGTGTTATGGTTATTTGCCCTGCAAATCCAAAGCACAAGCAACGTCAAGGTTAATATTTAAAAATTAGGAGGTGCAATTTATGGCACGTATTGCTGGTGTTGACTTACCTAGAGAAAAAAGAATCGTAGTCGCATTAACATATATTTACGGTATTGGTGAACCAACTGCTAAGAAGATTTGTGCAGATGCTGGTGTTTCTGAAGACATTCGTTCTAAGGATTTAACTCCAGAAGATCAAGAAAAGCTTCGTGCTGAAGTTGATAAATACCGTGTTGAAGGTGATTTACGTCGTGAAATTAGTATGAACATTAAGCGTCTTGTTGATATTGGTTCATACAGAGGTGTTCGTCACCGTCGTGGCCTTCCTGTTCGTGGTCAAAACACAAAGAACAACGCACGTACTCGTAAAGGTTCTAAGAGAAGCCGTTAATAAAAACTAAGTAAAGAGGAGGTTTATTAATGCCTGCAAAGAAAAACACGCGTAAGCGTCGTGTGAAGAAGCACGTTGAATCTGGTGTAGCTCACATTCATTCAACTTTTAACAACACTTTAGTTATGATTACTGATGTTCAAGGTAACGCTGTTGCATGGTCATCTGCTGGTGCTTTGGGCTTTAAGGGTAGCCGTAAGTCTACTCCATTTGCTGCTCAAATGGCTGCAGAAGCTGCTGCAAAAGCTTCAATGGATCAAGGTATGAAACATGTCGAAGTATCAGTAAAAGGTCCTGGTGCCGGTCGTGAAGCTGCAATTCGTTCACTTCAAGCAACTGGTCTTGAAATTACTGCAATTCGTGATGTTACACCTGTACCACACAATGGTTCCAGACCACCAAAACGTCGTCGTGTCTAATTCTGTCCATAGTTTAGGACATTACGTTTTGAAAGGGGCCCAGTAATGATTGAATTTGAAAAACCAAATATTACCGTTGTTGACCAAGAGGATGCATACGGTAAGTTTGTTGTCGAACCATTAGAACGTGGATTTGGTACTACTTTAGGTAATTCATTGCGTAGAGTATTGCTTACCTCAATTCCAGGTACGGCACTTTCTTACATCCAAATTGATGGCGTTTTGCATGAATTCTCAACAGTTCCTGGTGTACGAGAAGATGTTACCAAGATTGTTCTTAATCTGAAGAAGCTTGAACTTAAGTCTATAGCAGATGAAGAAAAGATTGTTGAGCTTGATGTTGAAGGCCCAGCTACTGTCACTGCTGGTGATTTGAAGGTTGACTCTGAAGTCACAGTTTTGAATCCTGATCAATATATTTGTACTGTTGCTGAAGGTGGACACTTACACATGCAAATTGCGGTTAAAAACGGCCGTGGTTATGTACCTGCAAGTGAAAATAAAACTGATGACATGCCTATCGGGGTTATTCCTGTAGATTCACTTTTTTCACCAATTAAAAAGGTAAACTACCAAGTAGAAAGTACCCGTGTTGGTAAGAAAGATGACTACGATAAACTTACGCTAGAAGTTTGGACCGACGGTTCAATCACACCTAGTGACGCTCTTAGTTTTGCTTCTAAAATTTTGATTGAGCACTTTAAAGTATTTAAATTCTCAGATGCTCAAACCGATTTTGGTGGCGAAGTAATGGTTGAAAAAGAAGACGATAAGAAAGAACGTCAACTTGAAATGACAATTGAAGAGTTAGACCTTTCTGTTCGTTCATACAACTGCTTAAAGCGTGCAGGTATCAACACTCTTCAAGAATTAACTGATAAGAGTGAATCTGATATGATGCGCGTAAGAAACTTAGGACGTAAATCATTAGAAGAAGTTAAAAATAAACTTGCAGATCTTGGACTTTCTCTTCGTCATGAAGATTAAGTTTACTGCATATAAGGAGGCAAACTCATGGCATATCGTAAATTAGGTCGCGACAGTGCTCATAGAAAAGCAATGCTTCGTGAAATGACAACTCAATTGATCATTAACGAACGTATCGTGACTACTGAAGCACGTGCTAAAGAAATCCGTAAAACTGCTGAAAGAATGATTACTTTAGGTAAGCGCGGTGATCTTAGTGCAAGAAGACAAGCTGCTGCATTTGTACGTAATGAAATCGCTGACGTTAAGCAAGAAAACGATGCAGTTGTTGTAAAGTCAGCTTTACAAAAATTATTTAGCGATATTGCACCTCGTTACAAGGATCGTAATGGTGGTTACACTCGTATTATGAAACTTGCTACCGCTCGTCGTGGTGACGGTGCACCTATGGTTATTTTAGAATTAGTTTAATTCCAAACCAAAACTTAATAGCTATTAAGAATTATCCATGGAAGTGAGAATAAGCGTTAAGATGATGGCTTTTGCTTAGTCTAGCTTAGATGTAGATCATCCCTCTCCATGGATGATTTTTTTTATCCTTTTCTGTTACAATTAAGAAAGTTAAATGAGGATGATGGTATGAACAAGATAATTGAAATAAAGAATTTAACTTTTAAGTATCCTAATACAGAAAGCCTAATTTTGGATAATCTTTCTTTTTCTGTAAAAGAAAATTCCTGGACCACTTTAATTGGCCACAATGGAAGTGGTAAGTCTACAATTGCCCGCTTGTTAATTGGATTACTAGCTGCAGAAATGGATAAAAAAGATCCTTATTTTATAAAAATAGATGGTATGGAGCTAAATGAAAAAAATATTTGGAAAATAAGAGATAAGATAGGGATTGTTTTTCAGAATCCAGATAACCAATTTGTTGGAAGTACTGTAGAGGACGACGTTGCATTTGGACTTGAAAATAAAGGTATTTCAAGAGGAAAAATGTTAGCTTTAGTTAACGAAGCCCTCAATCAAGTTGGAATGGCAGAGTTTAAAGAATCTGAACCAGCACAATTATCTGGTGGACAAAAGCAACGGGTTGCAATTGCGGGGATTTTAGCAGTAAAACCGAAAATCATTATTTTGGATGAAGCTACATCAATGCTTGATCCAGAAGGAAAAAAGAGCATCCTTAATTTAATCAAGAAAATAAAGCAGCAATATAATTTAACAGTTATATCAATTACACACGATTTAGAAGAAGTTGAAAAATCAGATGAAGTTTTAGTGCTTGATAGCGGGAAGATAGTTCTACAGGATAATCCAGATGCTATTTTTAATCATGCAGAATTACTCCAAAAAATAGGATTAGGTCTTCCTTTTGGTTATCAACTTGCAGATAAACTTAGAAAAAAGGGCTTTTTAATTTCTAAGAATGCCAATACTCAAGAAAAGTTGGTGAAAGAGATATGTCAATTAAATTTGAAAAAGTAGATTATATTTATTCGCCTAAAACACCATTCGAAAAAAAGGCTCTGAATAATATAAGTTTTGAGTTGAAAGAGCATAGCTTTGTTGCAATAATTGGACATACTGGTAGCGGTAAATCAACTTTAATGCAGCATTTTAATGCGTTATTGAAGCCAAGTGCTGGTCAAATTAAGATAGCAGGCTTTACTTTGAATGCACAAACTAGTAATAAAAATTTAAAGAGATTACGAGAAAAGGTAAGTTTAGTATTTCAATTTCCTGAAGCACAATTATTTGAAAGTACTGTACTAAAAGACATTGAATATGGTCCTAAAAATTTTGGCTATTCAGAAGTAGAAGCGAATGAATTAGCAAAAAAATGGCTAAAAAAAGTTGGTTTACCTTCTTCAGTAGGAGATAGATCACCATTTGATCTGTCAGGTGGCCAAATGAGACGCGTTGCAATAGCTGGAGTTATGGCGTATGAGCCTGATATTTTGTGTCTTGATGAGCCGGCAGCTGGTCTTGATCCCCAGGGCAAGAGAGAAATGTTTGCTCTGTTTAAGCAATATCAAAAAGAAGGACATACTGTAATTTTAGTTACGCATAATATGGATGACGTTGCGGAATATGCAGATGATGTTTTAGTTTTAGAAAAAGGCAAATTGCTTAAGCATGCTACTCCTGAAGATATTTTTTCTGATGCACAGTGGCTTTCTGAGCATCATCTAGCTATGCCAACTGCTAATCTATTTGCTGAAAAATTAGTTGAAAATGATTTAAGTATTGACGTTAATCCTTTAACCATTGATAAATTGGCAAATGAAATCGAAGAAAAATTAGTAAAGGAAAATAATGAGTAAAATAATAATTGGGCGTTTTATTCCAGGTGATTCCGTAGTTCACAAGATGGATTCACGTGGTAAATTGATTTTTACATTTCTCTTTATCTTTATCATTTTTTTAGCCAATAACTGGCAAAGTTATTTAGTTTTGCTATTAGCTAGTTTATTAGCAATTGTTGCTACAAAGATAAGTTTAAAATTCTTTTGGGATGGAATTAAGCCTTTATTGGGGTTAATCTTTTTTACATCACTTTTGCAGTTGTTTTTTACAAGTGGTGGAGAAGTCTTTTGGAAATGGGGAATTTTTTCAATTACTAGCTCTGGTTTAATTAATTCCATATATATTTTTTTGAGGTTTACATTAATTATTTTGATGTCAACGGTAATGACGTTAACTACAGCTCCGTTAGCTATTGCCGATGCGATGGAATGGTTGCTTAAGCCTTTAAAATATTTACATGTACCGGTTGCGGAAATTGCACTAATTATGTCAATTGCCTTACGTTTTGTGCCTACTTTGTTTGATCAAACGATAAAAATTATGAATGCACAACGCTCAAGAGGTGCTGATTTTAATGATGGTGGTCTAATAAAAAGAATAAAAGCTGTAGTACCTTTGTTGGTTCCCTTATTTATTAATTCATTAGAAGTAGCCATAGATTTATCAACTGCGATGGAAGCTAGAGGTTATCGGGGTAGTGAAGGAAGAAGCAAATATCGAGTGTTGGAGTGGTCAAAATATGATCTTATTAATTTAGGCTATTTTGTGTTACTGATAATTTTATTATTAAGCTTTAGGAGTAAATAATGCCACGATTTAAGATGACAATGGCCTATGATGGGCATTTATTTCACGGATTTCAAAAGCAGCCAAATCAGCGGACTGTTCAAGGTACTATTGAAGAAGCATTAAAAAAAATGTCTAAAGGTAAGCGCATAGTTGTACATGGCTCAGGGAGAACTGATGCGGGTGTCCATGCATTGGGACAAGTGATTCATTTTGATTTTCCAAATGATAATATTCCCGCTAATAAAATGGTTTTGGCCCTTAATTCTATGATGCCAACTGATATAGTTTTTAAGGAAGCATCAATTGTTGATGAAAGTTTTCATGTTCAATATTCAACTAAAGGTAAATGGTATCGCTATATTGTAAATCAAGATCGATTTGTAGATCCCTTTAAACGATTTTATACTGGCCATTATCCTTACAAGTTAGATGTTTCAAAAATGCAAGAAGCAGCATCTGATTTGTTAGGGGAACATGATTTTACAAGTTTTGCAGCTAGTGGTGGACAAATTATTGATAAAGTAAGAACGATATTCTATGTAAAAATTTGGCAAAAGCCTGAAGAAAATGAGATCGTCTTTGATTTTATTGGAAATGGATTTTTATATAACATGGTGAGAATTATGGTTGGAGCCCTCTTAGAAATTGGAAATGGAAGACGGCCAATCCATGATTTAGAGCGTGTAATTCTTGCTAAAGATCGCCAAGAAGTGCGTAATACCGCCCCTGCAAGTGGCCTTTATTTATATCATGTGTTTTATGAAGAAGTTCCAGAAAAATATCGCTTAGATAAGAAAAATAATTGACATTACGACTAATTGAAAGTATCATAGACTACGTATGTTTGTCCACGATAGGCCCCGGAAACTTATTGTTTGTCAAACTGCAAAAAAACGGAGGAATTTAAATTGCGTACTACACCATTAGCAAAAACTAGTGAAATTGAACGTAAGTGGTATGTTATCGATGCAACTGATATCGCATTAGGTCGTTTATCAACTGTTGTAGCCACTATTTTAAGAGGTAAGAATAAGCCTCAATACACACCTAACGTTGATACTGGTGATAATGTTATCATCATCAACGCAGCTAAGTTAAAGTTGACTGGTAAGAAGGCTACTGATAAGATTTACTACCACCACTCAGATTTCCGCGGTGGTTTAAAAGCTGTTTCAGCTGGCGAATTGTTAGCTAAGAACCCTGTAAGATTAGTTGAATTATCAGTTAAGGGTATGCTTCCAAAGAACACTCTTGGTCACCAAGAATTCTTGAAGATGCATGTATATGCAGGTGCTGAACACAAGCACGAAGCTCAAAAGCCTGAAGTATTAGAAATCAACAAATAATCTAGGAGGTTAGACAATGGCACAACAAGCTGCATACGCTGGAACTGGTCGCCGCAAGAATTCTGTTGCGCGCGTTCGTTTAGTACCAGGTAACGGTAAAATTACTGTTAACAAGAAAGATGTTACTGATTACATTCCTTTCCCAAACTTGGTTCAAGATTTAAAGCAACCATTAGCATTAACTGAAACTGAAGGTCAATACGACGTAGTTGTTAATGTTAACGGTGGTGGTTTCTCAGGTCAAGCTGGTGCAATCCGTCATGGTATTGCACGTGCTCTTCTTGAAGTTGACCCAGATTTCCGTGGTCCTTTGAAGAAGGCAGGTCTCTTGACTCGTGACCCAAGAATGAAGGAAAGAAAGAAGCCAGGTTTGAAGAAAGCCAGAAAAGCTTCACAATTCTCAAAGCGTTAATCTTATTATCAAGATTACTGCTACCAAAAGCATCCCGTATGGGATGCTTTTTTGTTGGCCAATTTCGTCTCCTGTCAGCGAGTTTTCTTGTATACTAGGTTAATTTGGCTCTTTGTCAAATCCTGTTGATAAAG
>NZ_AYYU01000015.1 GCF_001436455.1 Lactobacillus jensenii DSM 20557 | reverse complement strand
TCATCCTTACACAAACTATTTTACGGTCTCAGAAATACTATATAAAGTTTGTTTTTACAGAAAATAACAATTTAGTAGTGTTTATCAGTTTTCATCTGGATTATTAAGGAGGAAAGTTACATGGTTTACAAAAAAGATTTTACAACAACCTACACAATCAATGGACATGAATACTCAATAACTTCTCCAGCTCTTTTTGATAGTAATACAAATGAATTGATTCCCAACAATGAATTAGATGATAAAGCTGCTGAAAAGGCTCGTCAGTTATATCGCAAAGATATGGATTTAATTTCGCCTCAAGACTTAAAAAAATATCGTGCAAAATTAAGTTTATCTCAGAGAAATTTAGCTGAATTAACTGGATTGAGCCCCAACACGATTGCTTTATACGAAGCAGGTGCTTTCCCAACTGCAGCAAATAATAATATACTAAAAGCTTTAATAAAAAATGATCAAGTTCTACAACAATATTTAATTGATAACTCTAATCAATATTCTGATGAATTACTTTCAAAAATAAATTCATATCTTAAAAATGAAAATAGCATTATTTCACCAGATAAAATAAAGCCTAAATATACGGCTGTTCAATTAGCTAATTGGCTACTCGTTGAAAATTATTTTGAAAGAGAGTGCAATAAGAATATTGATCCACTTTCTCAAATGAAAGTAATAAAGTTGCTTTATTTTGCATATGGGAGATATTTAGCTTCTACTAAGAATAAATTATTTTCTTCTCCAATTATCCATTTACAATATGGCCCTGTAGTTACTGAAGTACATGAGAAGTTTAAAGGACAAACTGTGTTAAACGATGAGAAAATCGAAAAAGGAGCGATTGAGGATTATAATACAGTTTCTCAAGATGGAGAAATATCAGAATTATTGCATGCGGTTAATCAAAAGTATATCGATTATACAGCAGCTGGGTTAAGCAAAATAACACATCGAAAAGGCTCTCCTTGGTCTTTAACACAAGAAAAGTTGATAATTAAGGATCAATTAATTTTTGATAGTTTTAGTAAAGGTAGAGAAGAATAATCAAAACTAAAAGTCAAAAGAGTTCAAAATAGAACTCTTTTTTATTTTGCCTGTGTCAGCAATCATTTTGATAGGAATACATGAGGTTTAATGCTATTATGATTTCAGAAAAAATCAATTTAAATTTATAATGGAGGATTAATCTTCTATGATTACTTTAAAATTTATGTCTATTGAATTACTTGAAGATAATCAAGATGAGTGGGTATATAGTATTTATACTGATTATCAAGAAGGACAAATAGCCATTAACAAAAGTAATTTTGACGGGAAACTTACATCTTTTAAAAAAGCTAGTGACCTTCTTGGTATAAAAAAAGAAACATTAGAAAACATTAGAATACGAAATTTACTATAGAATTGTTAAATTGATGAAAACTAATCCCGGCATCAAAGAAAAATACTGGTTGCATTCAACTAAGAAAATGGAGCCGCTAGATTAAGCAAACACTATAAAAAGCTCTGACAACTGAGGTATTTCCAAAGTTTGCACAATTTCGGCACAATTTTTGTGAAAACACAAGGGTAGAACATTGATACATAAGCATTCTTAGATACAACTTCGTATAATCAATATTATGTAAAGTTATATGGTGAATTTAAACACAGCCTAAGACCAACTATATTAAACATTCATTTCAAATCAGCCTTACATTAGCTAAATAAAATCCAGTTGATTATCTTACACATATTATTTTTGTCACAACATCAAACCAGATAATTTATAAGTTTGTTGCTGTGCTTTTTATATTTAATCATTTTAGAATTTGATTTATCTATTAATATAATCGTATAATTCCTTAACACTTGTCATTAAGTAACAACAACATATATACTTAATTGATATATGATAATCGATGCTGAGAGCGCAATTCTACAGCAAATATATTCAATTCAATTAATAACTAATAATCTCGAACAAATCAGCATGTAGCAATTTAACTTAAATATTTGGATTACTTTCAATATATTGCTGCAAAAATACATTTAAATTCAGTCATTTTATTGCTACTAAAAGTTAGGTTATCTAGACATATCTAAGGTTTAGATATGAAACCACTTAATAAAGCGTAATCACGATAGATAGGCTTGTCAGTACAAAGATAAGTTATTTCAAATGTTGCTGCATTAATATTTTCTGCTCTATTTGTAATTTACATGTTTTCTTGATTTGCTTGTTTTATTGATATCAAATTGCTAGTATAATTTATACTATACCTAGCATTAAAACTATAATTTTAATGCTAGGTAGCAAAATACCTCTCTCGAAAGTACAATTTTTATGAATTTGGAGTTTTTACTTTGGAAACAAAAAAATATTTAACTTTAATTGATCAAGAATTAAACAATTTACCTTCGTTTATTCGTGAATATAATTTAAGCACTAATCACTCTCTAACGACTAGTTATCAATATTTAACTGAAATTCGGCGTTTTTTTGATTGGCTTCGACATCAATCTCTTTCCCCTGCGCAATCTAATGCTGAAGTATCTATTAAAGATTTAGCTCGACTAACTCGCAGTGATATGATGATTTATATTGATTTTTTGCGTCATAGCAAGAATCAGCAAGGTCGACTTAATTCGCCAACTACCGTTAACCGCTCGATTAATGCTTTACGTTCATTATTCAAATTCCTGACAATTACTGCAGATAAGCCGTTTTTTGACCATAATATAATGCTGAAAATTCAATCTCTAAACAACTTAGAAACTCTGAATTATCGTGCTCACGTATTAGAATCACATATGTATACAGGAAATCTTAAGTATGAATTTCTAGAATTTTTGACAAATAAATATGCTAGTCTTTGTAACAAACAAGCCCTGGCAAGTTTTAAGGTTAATAAAGAACGCGATATTGCAATAATTGCACTAATTCTAGGTACTGGTGTCCGGGTATCTGAGTGTGCTTCGATTAACTTATCTGACCTAAATTTGAAAGAAGCAACTTTAGATTTAACTCGTAAAGGCGGTCAAAAAGACTCAATTCCGGTTGCTAGTTGGACTTTGCCATATATAGCAGCGTATGCAGATATTCGTAACAAACGTTATCATGCTGAAAAAAATGATAAAGCCTTCTTCTTAACTTATTACCACAAAAAAACTTCGCGCATTACTCCTAATGGTATTGAACGTTTGGTTGGTAAATATTCTAAAGCATTTGGTCACCCTCTTACCCCACACAAATTGCGCCACACTCTAGCAAGTGAATTATATGGCGTTACTAAAGATCAAGTTCTCGTTGCTCAACAACTTGGCCAAAAAGGTACTACAGCAACAGATCTCTACACTCATGTCGATCAAAAAGAACAAAGAAAAGCCCTCGATCAACTAGCAAATAATCAAAATAACTAGTCCCCTCTCCTCCTCTGCTAGGGGAGCAGTATCTTAAAAATTGCATTATTTAACAAGTGATATTATTTAAAGATACCATTAAATTATGTTATATTAAGGTTGAGTTAAATAGTTGTGGGAGAACGTTTAATTCAATAAAGCCCCTATCTGCTTTAAATAATATTTTATTTAGTGTTTAGGGTTGTGTTTTTATAGAGGGTTGTGACTTTGAATGGATATGTGTTTAGGCGCTGTAATACGTGATAGACGTAAAGCTATGAAGTTAACTCAAGAAGATCTTGCTGAATTTAGTGGTTTATCTGTTAATTTCATTTCAAGAATTGAAAGAACTGGTGACCAGAACATCTCAATTAAAAAGATTGACGCAATTGCTCAATCTTTGAACATGGATACACCATCTTTGATTGCTGCAGCATACGGTAAAGTAGATATATCTAATTATAAACTTAAGGGTGATGATATATTTATCCAAAAGATTGTCAATGAATTACGAAAATTATCTACTTTTAGAGCCGAAAAAGTTTGCAAGGCAATTCTTTCGTTGGTTAGAGAAATTAATGAACCAACAAGATTTAATTAAAAAAGGAGTTTCAATAACTCCTTTTTTTGTTGCTTTAATTTTTCTTAGTTTTATCGCTAATAATATGTCCTCCACCAACACTTTGAATACTTACCTTGCTTCCTTTCTTATATAGAATGGCATTAGTATATTTCATAATTTGCGTACGTGTGTCAGATTTATGTTTAAACTTATAAGTGACTTCATAACTTACTTGGGTCTCATTATTACCAAGTGGTAAAACCTTTGTAATCTTTATTGCAGTTGAATATGATTTGATCTTACCGTCTTTATTAAAGCCTGCAAACATTTTTCTTAACGTTTTATAATCTGTGTTATTAGTTGAATTTACGAAATCTACGCTGCTACTTTTTTTGCTGAAGGCTTTTGCCAATAATTTCTTAGCTTCTTTTGAAGTTACTAAGCCTTTCCAAGTTGGCGTATAAATATACTTTCCATTCTTTTTCTGCAAGTTCCCAGTTACTTGTCCCTTTTTAGCAAACACTGCTAATGAAGAACTAACTTCGGAATCAATTGTTGAATCATCATTCTCATAACTGACAAAAATTTTAGTTTTATTAGTTATTGGATAATTACTTATAGTTGCCTTTCCATGGTTATTGAGTGTAGCAACCTTCTTATTATTGATATATATACTTGCATTTGGTAAGGACTGAACTACAAATGTCAGAGTTTTAATATCCATTTTTACAGTTTGGTTGGTAAATAAATTAATACTCTTTGATGTACTTAAATTGCGACCTGATAACTTAACTTGAGTAGTTAGGTTATATTGTCCAACAATTAGTTTATTCACACTCACAGCAAATTTAGAGTCCTTTTTAGTCATGCTCTTATAGCTATTATTAATATTTAACTTAGAATTAGCATGATTAGTAGTAACGGTTAAAGAATATGTTGGTAAATTCAACTTATATCTTGGAAAAACAAGCCAATATGCACCATCTTTAATTAATCTAATTGAATTTTTGTAAGACTTATTATGACTAATAGCCTTAATTAAACTGTTAGTTTCAGTTGGATTCTTAACTAAAAAATTTCTAAATGGCTTTAAATCATTTTCATTAATAGTCTCAGCTTTATCACTAACAATATATTCAGCAAAACCCTTCTTAGCTGGATTCTCTAAGTAATTAGTTATCTGAGACAGTTGATTATCACGGCTATAATAATTCATCCCCCAAAATGACAAAAATAAAACAGAACATCCCCCTACTAAAAGACCAATTATCAAATGTTGCTTTCTTTTAGATAACTGGCTTTTTGGTAAATAGTTAAAAAGATGCTTAAAAGAATAATTTTGATTAAACTTAATCCACTTTTGTCGTAATGCTAAAAAATCAACATTATTAAACCATTTCTTGTTATTGCGATACTTATTTACCTTTTTAAAATCTCTTCTAGTTAAAAGGATACGCTTTCTTTCAGCTTCGGAATTAGGAACAATTCGTGTCTTTTGATTTGCACCACAATACGTACAATAAATATCAGCTTTATTAATTTTATGTCCGCAATTAAAACAGTAACGGATACTCAAAAAATCCAACTCCTACATCTATATTATGTGAAATATTATACTTTATTAATTGTACAAATAAGAATAATTTTTTCTTAAAAAACTGTTACACTCCTATTTTTAGCAATAAAAAAACTAGCTTAGTAACAACTAAGCTAGCCTTTTATTAATAGATAGAAATACCAACAGTATTGATATATGCACTAATAATAAGACTTGCAAATGCAAAAGTTAAAGCAATTAAAATAGCAAATAAAAGCAAGAATAAAAAGCTAGCAAAAATTGGATCATGTTTAGCCTCTTCCCTACTTGAAAAAAGCATTTTAAAAGTTGCAATTACATTAATCCAAATTGCAACAAAGCCAAAAATCATAGTTGCAATACTTGTCCATTCTGTAGTTGAATATGACAAAACTGCCATAACAATAACTGCTACCCAGCTAATAGCAATATGGTGAGCGTAATCATTAATAAAGTCAAGTAACTTAACTGGCTTTTCAGACTGGTAAATAAAGTTATGAGTAAACCAAATGATAGCAATATATACTAAACGTGCGATTACACCAAATAAGGTAACTCCAATCATCCAGGCTTTAGAAGTTAAAATACCATATAAGGCATTAAAATATGCAGAAGTAGCAGCTAAGTATTGTAAGGCAGTATAATCGCTTTGTTTAGCAAGTAAACTTGTTAATTCAATTACCAAGATAGTTACAATTCCGAACCAGGCTTGTCCCTTTATAGCTTTATTAGGGCTGGTAAAGGCTGTTTTTAACCAGGTTGAGATGGAACTTACTGCTTGCTTTGTATTTTCTTTAGGTTGGTTTTCCATAAAATACCTCCATATTCAGACTATGTATAGTCTAATATAGATAGAAATAATAGACAAATAAAAGCGAAAATGTTAATTCTTCTTTTAATCATCCTATTCAATCAGCTTAGATATTTATCTGCAGCTTATTATTACAAAATTTGATAAGAAAAAACACAATGAGTTTCACCCATCGTGTTTTTTATCACTTGTTTTATATTATGCATCAATTTCAGGTGCTTTACCTAATTCAGCTTGAAGCATCCAAATTCTCTTTTCAGTATCTGTCTTAAAGCCAGTAAAGATATCATTACTTGAAGCGTCCCCTTCTTTATCAGATACATCAATTCCTTTTTGATATAAATCTGCTAAATAACGATAATCTTTAACTAAGATTTCCAATCTTTCATCCATTGTACGGTCCCAGCGTCCCTTTTCATCAGGAATCTTGGTATTGTCCGCAAATTCCCGTAAAGTTGAAAATGGAGCTCCGTCAATAGCAATTAAACGCTCAGAAATGACATCCATTTGTTCATTTAAATCATCCATAAATTTGTCCATCAGTGGGTGCAACTTCATGAAGCCCCGCCCCCGCATGTACCAGTGTGTTTGGTGAACAACAGTTATCATTTGATTTAAATCTGCAACTAATTGATTAAGTACTTTCTTTGTTTCTTGATATTTCATAATCAGACCTCCTATGACCAAAGTCTATCTTTATCATAGTTAAAAAAATACTAAATGTACAATGATTAGCTTAATAATTATAATTTATATTTTTTTGCGAATTTACGATAAGTATTTTTACTTATTAAGAATATTTCTCCATCTTCACGAGCAATTACAACATAGACTAATTTTGCTAATGTCGACTTTTTAGGGGCAATATAATCAAAAGTTAAATAATCATTATTATAATCAATTAAGTCAATCTGACCATCTAACCCTTGAAAGAAACTACAATTATGACAATAGTCGTCAACTTTTTGTATTAATTCAGTAATCTTCATAAAAATCCTCCTCATATTTAAATACACATAAAAAGGAAGAGATTTTTTATAAATTTTCTATTTTTATAAAAAAAGCTACCCCATGGTAGCTTTCACCTGTTAATTTAACTTAACTTTATTAATATCTTTCATCCATGTAATACCAATGGACTTTTCTCCAAGGTGAGTCCCAATTACAGGGCCAAATTCACCAACTTCAACTGGATTTTCTGGGAAATTCTCATTTACCCAACTCTTAATTTCTTCTGCTTGTGTAGCATCATTAGAATGAACTACTAAAAAACGCAAATCTTGTTTGAAAGGTAGCTTATTAACCTTTTCTAAAGTTAAACTTTCAACTTTTTTAACGGCGCGCTTCATTGAACGAACCTTATCAAAAGCTACAATCTTATCACTATCATCATCAAAAGTTAATAGTGGTTTGATATGAAGCATAGTACCTATAAAGGCACCAGCATTACTCAACCGACCACCACGACTCAAATTATTCAAATCATCAACAATAAATAATTCATCAATTGAATCACGAATTTCGTCTAATCGAGTAATAATTTCCTCTGCAGACAAACCATTTTTGATCATCTTGGCAGCTGCTAAAACAAGATAGCCCATTAGGCGAATAGTAATCTTTGAATCGTATGGATAAAGATTATATTCAGGATTGGTGCGTGCAATATTCATTAAGGTTTGATTGAAACCAGATATAGTTCCAGCCAAGGTAATAGTTATAATAGCGTCATACCCTTCATCATGGAGTCTGTTAAACAGACTAATCATTTCACCCATGCTTGGTTGGGATGTTTTAGGAAAGGCAGCGCCAGCATCTTGCATTCTAAATAGTTGATCTGCAGTGATGTCAATGCCTTCTTTAAATTCCTTGTCACCCACAATGACAGGAATAGGTACGACTATAATATTATTATCCTTAACTTCTTCTTTAGTTAAATAGCTAGTACTATCGGTGATTAATGCAATTTTCACTTCAATAAGCCTTCCATCTCTAGGATTTAATTAAAGATTATTATAGCATAAATAATAATTCTAGTCGAAGTAATTATTGTATAGTTTCCTTATTTAATTCAGTTTGAATAGAATCTAAATGAGTTAAAAAATCCTTAGTTTCAGTTTCACTCCATAATGCATAAATCTTATTATGAATTGAGGTAAGTAAGTGTTTTAATTCTGAAGCCTTAAAAACCCCCGTCTCATTTAAACAAACTAACTTACTTGAATCCGTCTCTGATCGAACAACATCAATAATCTCTTGAGTTTTCTTTTGTTGCAATTGCCGACTAAGAGTAGATAAAGAAATATTCAATCCCCTTGCAAGTTCCCCCATCGTTAGAGAATCATTTTCATTTTCATCGAAAAAAAGTAAGATCCTAGTTTGCGAGAGATTCAACCCAGCTTGTTCAAGAATCATTTTTTTGATAGACTCTGCTATTTCATTGAAATGTAAAACGTCCATATTTACTCCCTATAACAAAATAGTTATCAATATTCATAGCAAAACTTCAATAGCACGGCAGTAATAATAAATTTGTTATTGAAATGTTTTCTTAATTGACTTAAATTAGTTTAATTCAATAATGGTATTAGAACAACTCTTGATTTTTTTAAGTTTCGTGGTATTTACTATGCATAAATTGTTAGTCCTCTTTTTTAAGAAAAAATTGGTCTAGCTTATGCAAGAGATTTTTTTATCTCGTTCTATATTGGTATAATAGAAATTAGTTTTTATTTGAGGTGAGATTATGGCTTTTGATGGTCTATTTATACATAGTTTACTAACAAATTTGTCCCCTACCCTATTAACTGGACGTTTGACTAAAATTTATCAACCATTTGAGCATGACTTAATTTTGGTTTTTAGAAAAAATCGAAAAAACTATCAACTTTTGTTATCTATTAACCCCCAATATCCCCGTTTTTATCTGACCAAAAACTCTTTGGATAATCCTAAAGTTGCCCCAACATTTGTTATGGTTTTACGGAAATATCTTGAAGGCTCGATTTTGCAAGATATTAAGCAAGTTGGTCAGGATCGTATTATCAATTTTTCTTTTTCTAATCGAAATGAACTGGGAGATGAAGTTGAATTAGTTCTTTCTCTTGAACTTATGGGACGTCACAGCAATGTGATTTTATATAATAAGCAAGACGGAAAGATAATTGATCTACTAAAAAGAGTAAATCCTGATGAAAATCGGGCGCGTCTACTTTTACCTAAGGCAAAATATGAACTCCCCCCACTTAATCCAGGAATAGATGGCTTTTTATTATCTAAAGAGGAGTTTTCTAAGTTAGCAAAAGAAAATACTCCTTTTGATTTTGCCAAAAAAGTTAACGGTTTGGACCGGGATGATCGATTAGAATTAGCTGGCTATTTAGAAGATGATTATAGTTTCGATAGTTTTAAAACATTCTTCAATCATTTTGATAACCCGAAGGGGTATATTTTTCGCAATAATAAGCGTAAGGAAAAGATTTTCGTCTATCAACCTTATCACTTAGACCTAACCCCATATTCTAAAAATGAAGATATAAACCAGGCCTTAGATGAATTTTATCATGAGCAAGAAACACGTGATTGGGTTCATCAACGAGCAAAAGTTGTCTTAAATATCGTATCTAATGAACAAAAGAAACTTTCCAAGAAGTTAATTAAACTAAATAATCAACTAGACCAAGCTGAAAATTCGGAAGACTATCGCATTAAAGGCGAATTATTGAATGCTTACTTGCATTTAGTTAAAGCTGGAATGACGGAAGTTGAAGTTCCCAACTATTATGACGAAAATCGCCCCTTAAAAGTTCACTTAGATCCGGCTCTCTCTCCTGCTAGAAATGCTCAAAAGTATTTTACTAAGTATCAAAAATTACGTAACTCAATTAAACATGTTAAAGAGCAAATTAAGTTAACCCAGGAAAATCTTACTTATTTTGATTCTATTGAAACAGCAATCAATAATGCTGAGCCTGAAGATATTGATAGCATAACTGATGAACTTGTTGCTCAAGGATATATTCGTCGTAATCGTAAGCAAAGAAATAAAAAGATTGATGAGAAGTCGCTTAACAAGTTTAAATTGTCCTCAGGTAAAATCGTCCTCGTTGGTAAAAATAACTACCAGAATGACTGGCTAACCTTTAAAAAGGCTAATAAAAATGACATTTGGTTCCATGTTAAGAACATACCAGGTTCTCACGTTATTTTGACCGACAGTCAGCCTAGTGAAGAAGATATTCGCGAAACTGCAGAAATTGCAGCTTACTTTTCAAAAGGTCGCCTTTCAGGCCATGTTCAAGTTGATTACGTGGCAGATAAACGAGTTAAGAAGCCCAATGGTGCTAAACCAGGATTTGTAATTTATACTGGGCAGAATTCAATTGAAGTTACTCCTGAAGAAAAGAGTGTACTTTCGAAGAGAATTGATAAATCAACAGTAAAATAATTATGTAAAAAAAGGTGTTAACTTTAGTTAACACCTTTTTTTACTCTCTTCAATTATTATTTTTCTACAGTAATACCTTCAATCACTACATCGTCATTTGGCTTATCCATATTGTTCGTAGCAACTTTAGCAATTGCATCAACAACATCCATCCCATCAATAACTTGACCAAAAACAGTATGATGGAAGTCAAGCCAAGGTGTACCACCTTGCTTGTAGCGTTTAATAACTTCTTGCGGATAACCAGCTTCTCTCATATCACGAGTGTAGCGTTTTGGCATATTTTGGTTTTGTACAATGAAGAATTGACTGCCATTTGTACTTGGACCAGAATTTGCCATTGACAATGCACCACGGAAGTTAAATAATTGTGAACTAAATTCATCCTCAAATGGGTGTCCCCAGATACTTTCACCGCCAGTACCATCCCCCTTAGGGTCACCACCTTGAATCATAAAGTCCTTAATTACTCGGTGGAAAATTACACCATCATAGTAGCCTTTTTCCGCTAAACGAACAAAATTTTCAACTGTCATTGGAGCTTGCTTTTCAAAGAGTTGAATCTTAATATCGCCTTTATTAGTTTTCATAGTAGCTGTAGGACCTTCTGCTGCAGCTAAATCTAATTGAGGGAAAATCATTTTTTGCTTATTATCTGACATTATTTTTCCTTTCCATAAAAAAATAAGACCCTCTCGAGCCTTATTTTAAACTAAGTCCTGCTATTAACCTTCAAATGCTTCAGTTAATGGAGGAACAACTTGCTTCTTACGTGATACAACACCTGGTAATTCAACAGCGCTGTCAACTAACTTCTTGTCAAAGGCCTTTTCAAATAATGACTTAGTTTCGTCACTACCAACAACAATACCTTCTGAGTTACTTTCCAAGATATCAGTTAAGACAAGAACAAACATGTCGTAACTATTTGCCTTAGAAGAAGCTTCCATTGCGCCGATAAATGCAGCTTTTCTTTCCATAGCTTCTGGTAAGTCAACAGTGTTAACTTGAGCAATTCTTACAGTGTGACCGTTTAATTCAAAGCTCTTAGCATCAAGATCAATTAAGTCTTCTTCGCTCTTGTCAGCAATGTTAGTACCAGCCTTAAGCATTTCAAGACCGTAACTCTTGTAATCAACACCAGCAATCTTAGCTAAAGCTTCAACAGCTTCGTGATCCTTGTCAGTAGTTGTTGGGCTCTTCAAAAGTAAAGTATCAGAAATAATTGCACTAAGCATAATACCAGCAATGTTTTGTGGGATTTCTAAACCTTTTTCGTTAAACATTTGCCATAAAACAGTTGAAGTACAGCCAACTGGTTCATCACGGAAGTAAAGTGGTGCAGCAGTGTTGAAGTTCATAATTCTGTGGTGATCAACAACGTGGGTTACAGTAACCTTGTCAATATCTGAAACAGATTGTTGTGGTTCGTTGTGGTCAACAAGCATAACTGCATCTACTTCGTTTGCTGCAGTCTTAATTACACGTGGTGCTTCAAAGCCAAACTTCTTAAGTGCGAATGCAGTTTCATCATTAGGTTCACCTAAAGCAACTGCTTCTGTATCAAAACCAAAGTGGTTTTGAAAGTATGAATATGCAATTGCAGTACCAATTGCATCGGTATCTGGATTTTGGTGTCCAAAAATTAATTCTTTTGCCATTGTATCTACCTCTTTTAAACTTTCTATCCTTAGTTTACTAGAATTTTTAACTTTGTAAAAGCCTAACTAAAATAATTCTGAAATATCATCGCGACCAGCATGAGTTGGCTTACCTAAAGTTAAACTAGTTGGTTCTCCATCCCCTACTGGATCAATTACAAATGAACCATTTGAATAACGATCACCTAATGGGAAGTCATTAGTCTTAATTGTCATAGTTCTAGCACTTGATGTTTCAATTATCAATTCATGGTTTTGTCCAAATAAGGCAACTCCAGAAATGCGGTGTGGATTCTTCTTTAATTCACGTAAGACTAAAACTCCACGCTTAGCCCGGCTAACCTTGTTAATTAGTTCATACTTGAACTCTTTGAAGGCACCTCTTTGCGTAATGATACCTAATTTCATCAGATTAAGATACTTAGGATCAACTGTGACATAATCAACCACATAGTCGTCATCCTTCAAGTTAACACTCTTAACCCCAGCTGCTCGGGCACCACTTGTTGGAATTTCACTAATATCATAGCGAACAGCATAAGCTTGGTTAGTAAAGAGGGTAATTTCTTTCTTAGTATCAGGAACCACACCTTCAACGTGAATTACACGTGAAGTGTCCTGCTTAAGTTTCATGGCAATCATTGCCCGTGATTTATAAGTTCTTGTTGGCTGAATATCAGCTAAGGCTAATTGCTTAATGTAACCATCATTAGTTGCCAAAACAAAGTTAAGCTTTTCATCTAATTTAGCAAGTTCAAAAACCGAAACAATTTGTTCATCGGTATCAAGACCGAGTTCTTGTGATAAGTGCTGGCCTGGTTCTTTCCACTTAGCTTCAACCAGTTCATGGACAGGTCTAAAAATTACATTCCCCTTATTAGTAAAGAGATAAAGGTTGGTCAAAGTTGACATCGTCTTTTCAAAGACAACCTTGTCAAAGTCAGGCAACCCATTTTCACTATCATCAGTTGATTGGAATGATCGCAAGCTTGACCGCTTAAGATAGCCATCACGTGAGACAAGCACACGAACATCTTCTTCAGCAACTAAGGCCTTTTCGTCAATTTCAATTTTAGCTGTCTTACTTGAAATCTTCGTCCGACGATCACTACCAAATTCTTTTTTAACTGCATTAAGTTCTTTGATAATTTGCTTTTCTAAAACCTTACGGTCAGTTAAAAGCAAGTTGTAGTTAGCAATTTTTTCTTCTAAGTCGCTCTTTTCAGCTTGTAAGGCATTAACGTCAGTATTAGTTAAACGGTAAAGTTGCAAAGAAACAATTGCTTCTGCTTGTCTTGGTGTAAAGCTAAACTTTTCAATAATGTTATTTTTAGCATCAGCCTTATTCTTACTTGCTCGAATGGTCTTGATTACATCGTCCAAAATATCTAAAGCATGAATTAAACCTTCGATAATTTCAAGTCTAGCCTTAGCCTTCTTCAAATCATATTGGGTTCTCTTGGTAATGACAGCTTCATCGTGTTCCAAATATGAACTTAAAATTCGCTTCAAACCAACTTGAACTGGTGTCATATGGTCAATTGCGACCATGTTAAAGCTATAAGATACTTGTAAGTCAGTTGATTTAAACAAGTAATTTAAAATATTTTGACTGTCTGCACCTTTTTTCAGTTCAATGACGATTGATAAACCATGACGGTCAGTTTCATCACGAACTTCACTAATCCCGTCGATTTCTTTGTTCAAACGAATTTCGTCAATCTTTTTAACTAAGAAGGCCTTGTTAACACCAAAAGGAATTTCAGTGACCACAATTTGCTGACGACCCGCTTTAATATCTTGAATACTAGTCTTAGAGCGAACTTGAATCCGGCCGCGACCTGTTTCATAAGCTTCCTTGATGCCTTTATCACCTAAGACAATTGCACCAGTTGGAAAGTCTGGACCTTTAACAAACTGCATTAGATCAGCTAAGCTGGCATCAGGATGCTTTAATAAATAAATTGTCGCATCAATTACTTCAGCTAAATTATGAGGCGGAATTTCTGTCGCATACCCAGCTGAAATACCAGTTGCACCATTAACTAATAAGTTAGGAAATTGCGCCGGCAAAACCGTTGGTTCATATTCAGTATCGTCAAAGTTAAGCACCATGTTAACTGTATCTTTATCAATATCAGCTAACAAGTGATTAGAAATCTTACTTAATCTTGATTCAGTATAACGCATGGCAGCTGGGCTATCGCCATCCATTGACCCATTATTACCGTGCATTTCAATCAAAGGTTCCCGCATCTTCCAGTCTTGTGACAGGTGAACTAAGGCCCCATAAATAGAACTGTCACCGTGTGGGTGGAAGTTACCCATGATATTCCCAACAGCCTTAGCCGCCTTCTTAAATGGCTTATCATAGGTATTATTATCTAAATACATTGCGTACAAAATACGTCTTTGAACTGGTTTTAAACCATCACGAATATCTGGCAAGGCCCGCTCTTGAATAATGTATTTAGAATAGCGACCAAACCGTTCACCCATGACTTGTTCCAAGGGCATTTCCCGAATTCTTTCGGTCTTTTGCGCCATTAATTATTCCTCCTAGTTTTCTGCTTCAAGAATTGAACCTTCTTCTCCCATTCGGAATTTAACATTTTGTTCAATCCATTTTCTTCTGACTTCAACCTTGTCACCCATTAATGTGGTAACACGTCTTTCAGCAAGTGCAGCATCATCAATCTTAACTCGAATTAACATTCTAGAATCAGGATTCATAGTAGTTTGCCAAAGCTGATCAGCATTCATTTCCCCTAAACCTTTGAAACGTTGTAAGCTATAACCTTTACCCATAGCCTTTTCATCACGTTCTAGCTCTTCATCAGTCCAGGCATATTCAATTTTAGCTTTAGCTCCACTACCTTTTTGCAAACGATAAAGTGGTGGTAAGGCGATGTAAACTCGGCCTGCTTCAACCATTGGACGCATATAGCGATAGAAGAAGGTTAAAAGCAAGATTTGAATGTGAGCTCCATCGTCGTCGGCGTCAGTCATGATAATGATTTTGTCATAATTGGCATCTTCAATCTTAAATTCTGCTCCAACACCAGCACCAATCGTGTGAATCATGGTATTGATTTCTTCATTTTTGAAGATATCTTGAAGTTTTGCCTTTTGAGTATTCAACACCTTACCACGTAAAGGTAAGATTGCTTGGAACTTACGATCACGTCCTTGTTTTGCAGAACCACCGGCAGAATCCCCTTCGACTAAGAACAATTCATTCTTCTTAGGATTACGTGATTGGGCTGGCGTTAACTTACCTGATAAAAGTTCTTTCTTGCGGCGTTTTTTACCATTGCGGCTTTCATCCCTAGCCTTTTTGGCAGCTTCACGCGCATCGCGAGCTTTTTGAGCCTTTTTAACTAAAGTTTGGGCAAATTCACCATTTTCTAGCAAATAATAGCTCATCTTCTCATAAACTAGTGCATCAACAGCACTTCTAGCTTGAGGTGTACCTAACTTGCCCTTGGTCTGGCCTTCAAATTCAAGTAATTCTTCAGGAACCTTAATTGAAAGAACAGCACTTAAACCTTCACGATAGTCACTACCTTCGATATTCTTCTCTTTTTCTTTTAATAACCCCTGCTTTTTTGCATAGTCATTAAATGCTCGCGTAAAGCCTGAACGGGCGCCCATTTCATGAGAACCACCATCAATCGTTCGAACATTATTTACAAAAGAGACAAAGTTTTCGGAATAGCCGTCATTATATTGGCCAGAAAATTCAATTTCAATTGAATCTTGCTTGCCTTCAAAATAAAAGACATCTCCAAAAGTATCTTTTCCTTCATTCAGGTATGAAACAAAGGACTTAATCCCATCAGTATAAAGAAATTCTTCATAGTGATTTGGTGTCCGTTCATCTTTTAAGGTGAACTTAACGCCCTTAAGCAAGAAAGCAGACTCACGAATCCGTTCTTCGATGGTTTCGTATTTATACTTCGTAGTTGAAAATACTCGTTCATCTGGCTTAAAAGTAATTGTTGTTCCTGTTTTATCGTTAGTCTTACCTAAGTGCTTCAAAGTTCCAATTGGCTTACCACCATCGTGGAATTCTTCTTCATAAGCTTGTCCGCCACGCACTACTCGCACTTTTAAATATGAAGACAAGGCATTAACAACACTTGAACCAACCCCGTGTAAACCACCAGATGTCTTATAGTTCTTTTCAGTAAACTTCCCACCAGCGTGTAAAACAGTAAAGATAACTTCAATAGTTGGAATTCCTGATTCATGCATCCCTGTAGGCATCCCACGACCAAAGTCTTGCACAGTCACACTGTTATCTTCATGAATAGTTACGTTAATTTCTTTACCGTAACCAGCCATTGCTTCATCGACACTGTTATCGACAATTTCATAAACTAATTGGTTAATACCCTTGATGTCAGTAGAACCAATATACATCCCAGGTCTTTTACGAACTGCTTCTAGTCCGTGCAAAATCTGGATTGAGGAATCATCATAACTATTTGCTTTTGCCAAGCTTTTTCCCTCCAATAAATTTTTTCTGCCACACTATTATAATCTTTGTTACAATAACACATAGACTTTAAGTGAGGTTTGAAAATGTTAACAATTAAAATTGCGCTATTACTTATTTTAGCATATCTCTTGGGTTCATTCCCTACTGGTGTGATAGTTGGTAAAGTTTTTTTTCATAAAGATATTCGAAAACTTGGTTCTGGTAACCCGGGCTCTACTAATACCTTCAGAACTTTTGGGCCAGTTGCGGGGATGAGCGTTTTGCTAGTCGATGTTTTAAAAGGAACCTTAGCTACACTTTTACCGGTAATCTTTCACCTTGGGCCACATCCTTTAGGAATAATTTTTGGGATGCTAGCTATTTTAGGACACACCTTTTCAATTTTTCTGGGCTTTAAGGGTGGTAAAGCTGTAGCAACTACAGCTGGCTTTATCTTGGGATATAACCTAGCATTCTTCTGCGTTTGCGCTGGAATTTTCTTTCCAATGCTCTTTATCACTAGTATTATGTCTTTGACAGCCATGCTTTGCATCACTTTATTTTTTATCTTTAGCTTTTTATTCCATGATCCATACTTAAGTGCCATGATGTTTGTGTTATTAATTTTGATTTTTATTCGTCACAAGGCCAACATTGTTCGCTTAAAAAATGGAACTGAAAATATTATTCCCTTTGGGATTTATTACTGGCTGAAAAATAAATAATTACATGATAAAAGCGACTCTAGCAAGAGTCGCTTTTATATTATCCTTTTAATTTTAATATTTTACTTACTCATGCAAAGCAATGGTAATTTTACCAGTCCATTCTTCATTAGGAGCTAACTTAATAATACCCCGCTTTTTACTAATATCGCCATCAGCATTTATATCATCGCAAAGTCCCCACCAAGGTTCAATGCAGACATAGTTAGCTGTTTTAGGATATTGTGACCAAACTCCAATAAATGGGCTATTTTCGGTTGTGACATTGATATGATAGCTAGTTTTTTCACTACGTAAAGATAGCTTAGTTGCTTCTTTAAGTTCAAAAACTAAAGCATCATCTTTAAACAATTCATCATTCAATTCAATTGGAGTGTCTGTTGCTGCAATTGTTCTTTTTGCCCAATCATGTAAACCCGTTTCTTTGCTAATAGGAATACGAATATGATCCTTGGAAGGAAACATTTGTAAATAATAATTGTTCTTTTTTAGTTGGTCATTAACTGGAATATTAAACCCAGGATGACAACCAATTGAGAAGTACATTTCTTCATTAGAAGGATTCTTAACACTCAAGTCTTCAATTAACAAATTATTAAGTAAGCGATAAGTAATTACCAATTCAAAATGAAATGGATATTCTTTTAAACTAGCCTCATCATCACGCAAAACTAAACTAATTGCATCATTTTCTTGACTTAACAACTTAAATTCCTTATCTCTAGCAAAGCCATGTTGACTAAGTTGATAGCTTTTGCCTTGATATTGATAAGTATCATTTTTTAAGCGACCAACAATTGGAAACAAAATTGGTGCATGACGATTCCAAACTTCTGGATCAGCTTGCCATAAGAATTCAGTATCTGAATTGACACTTTTTACTGAAGCTAGTTCAGCTCCACGGCTATTTATTTTTACATTTAAAAATTGATTTTTAATTTCGTATTCCATCTTAAGAAGTCCTTTATAGAATAAATTTAGTTAAATCCTTATTCATAATTATATCACTAAGTTTTTCTTCTACGTAAGCTTGAGTGATAGTTATTTCGCCCATTTCCATATCTGGACCCTCATAAAGAACATCTTCAAGTAGCTTTTCTAAAATAGTAGCTAATCTCCGCGCTCCAATATTGTCAGTTCCTTGGTTAACGTCGTACGCAATTTCTGCAATTTTATCAATTGCTTCTTGAGTAAAGATTAGCTTAACTCCATCAGCTTCAAGAAGCGCAATATACTGCTTAAGTAATGAATTTTCTGGATCTTTTAAGATTGATACAAAATCAGCTTTAGTTAAAGCATTGAGCTCTACTCTTATTGGGAACCGTCCTTGAAGTTCTGGAATTAAATCACTAGGTTTACTTTCTGCAAAGGCACCAGCTGCAATAAAAAGAATGTGGTCTGTTGATACTGGCCCATATTTAGTTTGAACAGTTGAGCCTTCAACAATTGGTAAAATATCTCGTTGCACACCTTCACGTGACACTTGACCAGCTTCTTTACTCTTACCAGTAATCTTGTCAATTTCATCAATGAAGATAATACCGTTTTGGCTTGTGCGTTCGATAGCCTTTTGATAAATGGTATCGTAGTCTACCATCTTACGAGATTGTTCTTGGATCAATACTTCTCGTGCATCACGAACAGCAAGGGTACGCTTAACCTTCTTCTTAGGCATCATATCACCTAAAAGTGAGTTCATATCCATCCCCATTTGCCCCATCATATCACTCATTGGGTTAACTTTAGGAGCTTGTTCTACTTCAATCGTAACTTGACGATCTTCAAGTAGCCCCTTATTAAGTTGTTCAGCAACACTTAAGCGTTGATTTCTGATATCATCTGTAACTTCTTCTTGTGGTTGCTGAGCTTGCTGAGAACCCATTAACATCTGCATCATTTGTTGCATTTGATTTTCACGGTTTTCGTGTTTAATGCCAGGTACAAGCAAACGAACCAAAGTTTTATTTGCTTCTTTAGTTGCATCAGCCTTAACTCGCTTGAACTGCTCTTTTTCTTCCATACGAACAGCTTCAGTCACTAAGTCACGAACCATCGATTCAACATCACGGCCAACATAACCCACTTCAGTAAACTTAGTTGCTTCTACTTTAATAAATGGTGCATCAACAATTTTAGCAAGACGGCGCGCAATTTCAGTCTTACCAACACCAGTTGGTCCAGCCATTAACATGTTTTTAGGAGTAATGTCTTGTTGCAAACTCTTTGGTAGTTGCAAGCGGCGATAGCGATTATACAAGGCAATCGCTACTGCTCGTTTAGCTTCATCTTGGCCAATAATATATTCATTTAATAAACGTACTATTTCTTTTGGAGTTTTAATAGACATCTAATCACCTATTTCATCAGTAATAATTTCATGGTCAGTAAAGACATCAATATCCGCAGCAATCCCCACTGCTTCTTTAGCAATTTCACTGGCATCCATTTCTTTAGCATGGCGGGTCATTGCGACGGCCGCTGCTTGTGCAAAGTAACCACCAGATCCAATTGCGACTACGTTTTCATCTGGTTCTAAAACTTCGCCGTTACCAGATATCAATAGTAAGTCTTTTTCATTAAAGGCAATTAACATCGCTTGTAATTTTTGCAAAGTAGGATCTTTGCGCCAAGATTGAGCCATTTCTACTGCTGCCCGGCGTAAATCACCTGAATAACTTTCAAGTTTTCCTTCAAGCATTTCTTCTAAGCTAACTGCATCAGCTACACCACCAGCAAAACCGATTACAACTTGGTTGTTATAAATTCTGCGAATTTTCTTTGCTGATTTTTTTGAAATATACTTTTCACCTAAGGTAACTTGGCCGTCACCAGCAATGGCGGTCTTACCATTATGTTTTACACTAACAATTGTTGTCATAACTAATCCTTCCCTTTATTACGTGGAAAAAACTTTTCATAGTCTTTTTGAAGACGTTCCATCGTCACATGAGTATAAATTTGAGTAGTTGATAAAGATTCATGACCTAGTAATTCTTGAACACTGCGCAAGTCAGCGCCATTATTTAGCATTTGCGTAGCAAAAGTGTGCCGTAATTCATGGGGATGAACATTTGCGCTAAGTCCACCTTTTTGGAAAACTTTGCGCATAATATATTCAATTCCTCGGCTAGTTAACTGATGCCCCCGATTATCTAAAAAGACATAATGATTATCATCATCTGGATTAAACAATCTTCTTACTTCATTGAGATAACGCAAAAGACAGGCCTTTGCATAATCACCAAATGGAACATAGCGATCTTTATTTCCTTTACCATGAACTAAAATCATCTGAACATCAAAATCAATCTGTTCCAAGGTTAAATTACTAACTTCACTAACACGCATCCCTGTCGCATAAAACAATTCAAACATTGCTTTATTTCGAACAGTTAATTTATCAGAAGCTGATAGAGAATCTAAAACTTTTTTTATCTCAGGTTCATAGAAAAACTCTGGTAATTTTTTACTTTTGCGATGAATACTTACAGTTTGGGTCGGATCAACCTCAACCAAATTTCGTCGCGTTAAAAACTTATAAAAAGATTTCAAAGACGACAGTTTTCGCGCTTGACTAGCTTGTGACAAGCCGGTACTAGCAAGAGAAGCTATGTAAATTTCAATATCTCTACTAGTAACTTGCTTAAAGCCGTTAAAACCACCATTATTTTTCCAAAAATCTTCAGCTTGCTTTAAATCATTCAAATAAGCTGTCAAAGTTAGGTTAGAATAACCTCGCTCATAGGCTAAATAATCTTTAAATTGCTCAAGGAGTGACTTTTTAGTCATTAATCTTCATTTCTTCCGCAAATTCTGCTAATTTTTCTAAACCACGTTCAGAAATCATTTGTTTACGCTCACGCTTATTGCGAATTTTCTTTTCAAGTGGTGGAATCAAACTAAAGCTGGCGTTCATTGGTTGGAAATGCTTAGAACTAGTTGTTGTAATGTAATTTGCCATTGAGCCAAGTGCCGTTTCAACAGGGAAAGTCACTAAGTCTTTTCCTTGTGCCAAACGGCTGGCATTAATTCCGGCAACTAAACCACTACCAGCACTTTCAACATAACCTTCAACCCCAGTCATTTGACCTGCAAAAAACAGTCCTGCCTGCTTTTTAGCTTCATAAGTTGCATTTAAAACATCCGGTGAAGCCATATAAGTATTTCTGTGCATCTTACCATAACGAACAAAGCGAGCATTTTCTAGGCCTGGAATCATTGAAAAGACACGCTTTTGTTCACCATATTTAAGGTGAGTTTGAAAACCAACCAAATTGTACATTGAAGAAGCCGCATTATCTTGACGTAATTGCACAACTGCATATGGAGTCTTACCAGTTTTAGGGTCTTCAAGTCCAACAGGCTTGAGCGGACCAAAGAGCATAGTCTTTTCACCTCGAGCTGCCATAACTTCAATTGTCATACAACCTTCAAAGACCTCATCTTTTTCAAAGCCGTGAAGTTCCGCAGTTTCAGCCTTAACTAATTCTTTCCAGAATTTAGTAAATTGCTCTTTATCCATTGGGCAGTTTAAATATGCGGCTTCTCCGCGATCGTAACGAGACTTCTTATAAACAATATCCATATCAATTGAATCACTAGCAACAATTGGAGCTGCTGCATCAAAGAAGTGTAAGCTATCTGTTCCAGAAAAGTCTTTGATTTGCTTAGCTAAATCGTCACTCGTCAAAGGACCAGTGGCAATAATGGTAATTCCTTCACTTGGAATTTTAGTAATTTCTTCATGATGAATATGTAAGTTATCAAACTTGGCTAATTCTTCAGTAATATATTTACTAAATAATTCACGGTCCACTGCTAAAGCGCCACCAGCTGGCACCTTAGTGGCATCAGCTGCTCGTAAAACAAGTGAATCTAGCCGGCGCATTTCTTCTTTTAAAAGACCAACTGCATTAGTCAATTGATCACTTCTCATTGAGTTGGTGCAGACTAACTCCGCTAAATTTCCTGTTTCGTGAGCAGGCGTCATTTTAACTGGGCGCATTTCATAGAGGTGAACTTCAACCCCTCTTTTTGCTAGTTGGTAACTAGCTTCACTACCAGCTAGTCCACCACCAATTACAGTAACTTTTTGCGTCATTTATTTCATCCTTATCCTAATTAATATTGATAAAAAAATAATATCATCAATTAATAATCTTTCTGATGATATTATCTCACAATGTCAAAGATTTAACTTTTATTTAGAACTTTCGTTTTCTTCACGTTCTTCTTTATAGTCACCATTTGGACATTGTACAACAGGTCCTTTCTTAGTTTTCTTTTCTACTAAGAAATGGCCATCATTTGGACAATCACGGCCTACTGGCTTATCCCATGAAACAAAGTCACAATCAGGATAATTACTACATCCAAAGAATTTACGTCCACGTTTAGATTTTTTCTCTACAATTTGGCCCTTGCCACATTTAGGACAAATTACACCAATCTCTTTGACGATTGCCTTAGTATTTCGACAATCTGGGAAGCGTGAACAAGCATAAAACTTGCCATAACGTCCCATTTTAATAACCATTGGTGCCCCGCAAATATCACAGTTAAAGCCAGCTGGTTCATCTTTGATTTGAACTTTTTCAATTTCACTATCAGCTTTTTCAAGTTCTTTAGAAAATGGCTTATAGTATTCATCAACAACCTTAACCCAGTTTTTCTTTCCCTCTTCAACATGGTCAAGATCATTTTCAAGTTGAGCTGTAAAGTCAACGTTAACAATATCTGGGAAAAACTTGCCAACTAAATTATTTACAATTTCACCCAATTCAGTTGGTACAATTGCTCTTCCTTCAAGCTTAACATAATAACGTCTTTGAATTGTATCAATTGTTGGTGCATACGTTGACGGCCGTCCAACACCATTTTCTTCAAGTGCACGAACTAGACTTGCTTCAGTATAACGAGCAGGAGGCATAGTAAAGTGTTGCTTATTGTCTTGCTTAGAAAGTTTAACACTATCACCTTCTGCAAGGTCTGGCAATTCCACACTCTTATCACTTCCGGCATCATAAACCTTAGTAAATCCAGCAAATTTCATCTTAGAACCAGTTGTACGATACATAACTCCATTTTGAACGATATCAGCACGAACTGTATCAAAAACAGCTGGAGTCATTTCACTAGCTGCAAATCTTGACCAAATTAACTTATAAAGTTTGTATTGCTCACTAGTTAGACTGTTCTTAAGTGATTCAGGAGTTCGATAGATACTTGTTGGACGAATTGCTTCGTGGGCATCTTGAGCATCTTCCTGATTTTTGAAGTGACGAGCACTTTTTGAAGCATATTCAGATCCAAATGTTTCTGTTAAAAACTTACTTGCCTCTGCTTGAGCTACTGGTGAAGTTCGTTTGGAATCGGTACGCATATAAGTAATTAACCCAACTGTACCTTCTTTACCCAAGCTTATACCTTCATAAAGGCCCTGAGCAATTGACATTGTCCTTCTGGTTCTAAACCCTAAACGCTTGTTAGCTTCTTGTTGCAAAGTAGAAGTAGTAAATGGAGCTGGCGCTTGACGTTTACGTTCCTTTTTTACTACATTTTCAACTGTAAAAGGCTTCTTTTTATCAATCTTCTTTAAAACTGATTGCACTGCCTCATTATTAGGAAGCTCTACCTTCTTGCCATCTAGGCCGTAAAAACTAGCCTGGAACTTCTTTTTACCCTTAATAAATTCTGCATCAATAGTCCAGTATTCTTCAGGTTTAAAATCTTTAATTTCTTGTTCTCGATCTAAAACAAGCTTTAAGGCAACAGACTGAACACGTCCAGCAGATAAGCCTTTTTTCACCTTAGCCCATAAAATCGGACTTAAAGAATAACCTACAAGTCGATCCAAGACCCTACGTGCCTGCTGTGCATCAACAGTATCCATATCAATTGTTCTTGGATTTTTAAAGGCGTTTTTTACTGCATCCTTAGTAACTTCGTGAAAAGTAACACGATGCTTTTGACCGTTATTCAAATCTAAAATATGAGCAACGTGCCAAGCAATTGCTTCCCCTTCACGGTCGGGGTCGGATGCTAAATATACAAATTTTGCTTTTTTAGCTTCTTTTTTTAATTCTTTAATAGTTTCGCCTTTACCACGAATGGAAATGTATTTAGGTTGATAATCATGTTCAATATCAACCCCCATTTGTGACTTAGGTAAATCTCTAATATGTCCTTTAGACGCAATTACATGGTAAGAACGTCCAAGATATTTTTCAATTGTCTTCGCCTTTGCAGGAGATTCGACAATAACTAAATTTTTCTTTCTAGTAGGCATCAAATGCCCCTTTCTTAGTCTGTAAAAATCATGCTTAAGAATAAAGTAGCTTTTTCAGATTGTCAAATAAAATGTTGTTTCAATATCTAGCTTAATATATGGTAGAAAAAAATCAACTATTATTAAGCTATTAAAAATAATAATTTATTTACATTTATCAAATCAATGTATATTATCATAAAAAGTTTCAAGATCTAAGAGTGGACAAGCACCAGCTTTGATTAATTCATTAGGGCCTTGCGATAAGGGAGAAAAGACTGATCCCGGTAAGGCAAAAATATTGCGATTCTCATATAGTGCATAATTAGCGGTAATTAATGAACCTGACTTGCTTTTAGCCTCAGTGACAATCACATTATCACTTAAACCCGCCAAAATTCGATTGCGTTCTGGAAAACGAAAAGGTCGCGGTGGTGTATCTGGCAAATATTCACTTATCAATAAGCCATTTTTTATAATCTCAAATTGTAAATTTCGATTTTCTTCCGGATAAAAGTGATTTAAGCCATTACCAACTACGGCTATCGTTTTCCCATGATGTCGCAAAGCTGCCTCATGAGCTAAACGGTCAGCTCCTTTGGCGAGTCCTGATGCAATTACAAAATCTTGGCTTAAGCGAGGCATCCATAAATCTAAAGCTTGTTGAGTATAATTAGTTGCTTGTCTTGCACCAACAATCGTGGTAATTGGCCTTTTCAAAAGAGAAATATCTCCTTTGGCAAATAAAAGTAGTGGTGGCTTAAAAATCTGACGTAATTTATCTGGATATTCATTATCAAAAAAACTGATAATCTGACACTGTTTAGTTAACAAACTTATTGTTTGGGGATGCTTGGGATTAGAGTAAGCTTTAATTGCTAGATTTTTAATTTCTTCAGGTAATTTTTCTAAATCAGCTAGTGTTACTTCAGATAAACTGAGGAGTTTTGTCAAAATCGCTAGTGACTTTTGATAGCCAATCCCTCTTTCAAGCTTTAATCTTAATAAAAATTCTTTAATTGTCATTCTCAATTCCTTCTTCCAAGTATATATACTCAAAAAAAGTTTATTTTTACTAAAAAAGTCTAGTTTAATAACTAGACTTCTGAATTAAATTTTATTTTGCTAATGAAAACTGAAGCAACGACAATTACAATCCCTAAAGCTACTAATAACCACTGGGTCAACTTAGACCCGGCTTTTTCAAATGCTAAATATTGCCGATTATTTTTATCTTTAGGTACTCTTTCACGATTGGAATTAGTAAATAAACTCGTTGATTTGTTATTATCATTTAAATAAGTGTTGGGCAAATTATTGTTAGCTTTAGATTGTTCAATATTATTTGTATTAGGGATATCAGGTCTTTTTATAAGATTTTCTTTCTTTTTTTCATTATTTGTTTTACCTGATTTTCCAGATTTATTCTTCAAATAAATCTTAACTGTTTGATTGGAAGCTCCCGTAAATGTATAAGAGCTTGGGATTATATTATTATCAATTGTATATTTACTCTTATCCGGATTAGTAATATTTAAAGAAATCTCCTCTCCGGATTTTCCAGAATAACTATCTTCAGACAAAATCTGATTAGTGGTTTTATCAATATACTCAACTGAGAGTGTATGTTCATCAGGATAGTAAATAACATAATAGTTTCGATCCAAATTAGTATTATCAAGACTAGTTAAAGTGATTTCCGATTTTGAAATAGTTCCATCAGTTAAGCTTTCTTCTTTTTGTCCATTTTCATCTACCAAATATGCAGTATACCCCTCTTTTTTAGGGATTGTATAACTAGGCCACTCAGAACTAACTTCTTTATCAAGAGTAACTTTTCTTTGGTTATTTTCAAATGAAACTTTTTCATCATAAGTTAGATTTGCTCTATCTTGATGAACCAATTGAAAATCTTCATCACCATCGACTTTGGCATAAATCTTTCTATTCGCTGTAAGCGTTTGATTTTTTATACTTTCAGTTGAATCTGTTGTTTCTGCAAGAACTACTGTTGAATTAAAAAACAATAAGAAAACAGATGTAGCAGCAACTTGCGCTGCTTTTTTAAAGAAAATAATAAACCTCTCCTACTTGTAGTCTATACAATTCATAATACTATATTTATAAAATATTACAAATAAATCAACTCAAAAGAAAAACGGCACTCATTTCTGAATGTCGCTTCTGGGGTATTAAAAGCAATTAATTTCGTTTCTTTATAGAAAGGAGGAGAACCTATCTAGGGATTCAATAGGCTCTGAATAAAGGATAAATAACGTATGGATTCGATAAGTAAATTACGTTTATACCTAAAGGCGAATCGATTAATTGCTTTCAGCAATATTATATCATCTTTTTTTAAATAATATTATTATATAAAACCAAAAATTATCATTATTAATATTATTCTAATTCAAATTGAAAGCTTTTACATCTTTACTATAAAGCAAATCTGAATCTGAGCTTTTGTTCTATCCTTGATTTGTCAACTCCATATTAATTATAATGATATAAAATAATTAATGGAGGTATGCAATGTTAATTCAAACAACTACAGATATTACATCAGCTCTTTATCAAAAAATTTTAAGCTTGCGAAAAGAAGTCTTTGTTAAAGAACAAAATGTACCAGCCAACTTGGAACTTGAAAATGAACAAGGGCCTATTTACTATGGAGGTGTAATTGATGATACTGTTGTTTGTTGCGCACGAGTTATAGAAGAAGATAATAAAACTTGGCATATCCAAAGAGTCGCTACTAAAAAGCCCTTCCGTGGTCAAGGACTTAATTCCCAACTATTTAAGAAAATTGAACAAGATGCGAAAAATAATGGGATTGACCGCTTAATCCTTGGAGCCCAAGATCAGGCCCAAGGATTTTACCTCCATCTCGGTTTTAAGGTTGTTGGTGATGCATTTATTGATGCTGGTATTACTCATCATATGATGGAAAAGAAAATATAATTTGACATAATTTTTAAGAAGTAAAAAGGGAGCCGTTGGCTCCTTTTTTTATTTATTAAAGTCATACTCACTAACAGGTGAAAAACTGCGCCTATGAATTGGGGTTGCACCGAATTCTTTAAGTGCGGCTAGATGTTTAGCAGTTCCATAACCAGCATTATGTTCAAAATCATATTGCGGATAAACTTTAGCATAATCATTCATTAGTTCATCCCTAAATACTTTTGCAACTATCGATGCTGCCGCAATTGAATTGGACTTACTATCGCCTTTAATTAATTCAATCTGCTTAATATCAACTGGGACATTCATCGCATCTACCAGTAATAAATCAGGTCTAAGAGCCAAATTATTTACTGCTTGAGCCATTGCAACACGATCAGCTTCATAAATGTTAATTTTATCAATTAATTCTGGGCTTCCTACGCCAATTCCGACAGCTACTGCTTTATCCAAAATTCGAGGATAAAGTTCAAGTCTTTTTTTAGGGCTTAATTTTTTTGAATCATTAACTTCAACTAAGTCAAAGCTATCATCCAAAACAACTGCAGCTGTTACCACGGGGCCTGCTAGCGGCCCACGTCCGACTTCATCAACGCCAGCTACAATCGAACCGGCAGCCCAGGCTTTTTGCTCGTACTGGAACCGATTCATAAAGGCTGCCTTAGCTTTAGCAAGCTTAGCTAGACGTTTATTATAGCTTTCAAGAAGTTTTTGAACACCTTTGCGTTCATCTTTTTGCAAAAGAGCAAGTGTTTCAGAATCAACTTCACCTTGCAAAATCTCTTTTATTTCTTTAATACTCATGCTTCAACTTTTTCTAAATTAATTCTACCTAGTCGTCCCTTACGTAACTGATTAAGCAAGAATAAGCTCATCTTTTCATAGTCATCACGCATGCCATATTTTTCTGTCATAGCGAGTAATAGTTCAGGAAGTGGTAAATCAGTTACTTCTTGTTCAGTTAATCGACTAAATTTTACTAGACTCTTAAAGTAATTTTCTTTCAAGTATTCCATTACAAATAATGCAACATCATCCGCATGAAAAACACTCTCTTTAATTGAACCAAGTGCTGCTAGTCTAAAGCCAACAGCTTGATCTTCAAATTTAGGCCACAGAATACCCGGTGTATCAAGGATTTGGACACTTTCGCTTGTTTTAAGCCAGCTTTGCCCCTTAGTTACACCTGGACGGTCACCAACAATTGCAACATTTCTACCAACTAAGCGATTAATGATTGTTGATTTACCACAGTTAGGAATTCCAACTAAGCAAATTCTAATTGTAGGATTGCTGGCTCCTTTAGCTTCAAGTTTATCAATTCGCTCTTTAGCTGCTAATTTAATCAACTTAAACAATGGCGTCATATTCGTATTATGTTGCGCATCTAACTTAAGAACGAATTTTCCATCACTTTTTAGCTTGGCTTCCCATTTATTAATTTCATTAGGGTCTGCTAAATCTGCTTTATTTAAGATAATAATATGGGGCTTATCCCCTACTATGTCACTAATTAAAGGATTTCTTGATGAAGCAGGAATTCTTGCATCAACTACTTCTACAATCACATCAAGTAAACTTAACTTATCTTCTAATTGAACCCGTGCCTTGTTCATGTGGCCAGGATACCATTGAATTGCCATGTAAAAATCCTTTCATTTTTATAATTCTGTACCTGAAAAAGGCGTCAATATTTATAATACCATGATTTATAGTTGATTCGCATTCAAAACTTTTTTAATAAAAAAAGCACTCTCTGGTGCTTAATCTTCTTTCGTGCCTAAAAATAAAATTTCAGCCATCAAGGTCTCACGATATAGTTTTAAAAATCCTTCACGATATTTTTGCTCACTCTGGGCAATCTGTCCTAAATAATTGCGCTCTAGTCGAAAGGCATAGCGATAAACTTCATCTCGAAATTCTCGATCATGTGGCTTCAAATCTGGTCGCCTCACAGTCGTATTCATTTCTTTCAAGAAATCCTTCATTGATACTTCATCTAATTGTGCCTTTAAATCATATAATAGCTGTCTACGCAAAGCCTCAGGTAAATAAATTTTATCAAGTTCAAGCATAGCATATTCAACCATGTCTTTTCTAACTTTACGCATTTCTTTAATTTGATCAAGATCAGCCACTTTCTTTGGTAATAAAAATCTAAAGACAATTGTTGGAACAACCATACTTAAAATAATCAATGTCGAACTTGCTAATAAGGCAAAATGAATGTCAGATAGCTTAATTGTTTCTTCAGTTAAAGTATAAGCTAGTGCAAAAGTAACAGCACCATGAACTCCACCTAAACTAAAAGTCCAAGCCTTCTTCTGATTATGCCTAAATTCAGTCAAAAAGGTGTAAAGATAGCGAATCAAAATATTAATTACATATAATAGTATACCAACTAAAATTGCCATAATCGTTTGAGAGTTGAAAATATCTTCTTCTAAAAGTCTAACTAAGACTAATCCCAAAATCACAAAGACAGAGCCATTCAAAACATCTGTAAAAATATTACTTAATTGATTACCAACAAAAACCATTTGTGGATTTGTTAATTTACTTCTCTGGTGTTCTGCATTATGGACTAACCCCGCAACAACAACTGTAATTACACCTGATACATGGATTTCTTCAGCTAAAAAATATAATAAAAATGGTGTCATTAAATAAGCGATTTGCACTGGGGTATTCAAAGAAAAACTACTATCTTCTAAGCTACTAGATTGCATTGTTCTTTGTCTAATCATTGCTAAAAGTAAAGAACTTATAATTCCTAAAGCAATTCCACCTATAACTGCAATAAAAAGTTGGCTTATCGACTTGATAATTACCAGATTTTTATTAACGTACCAACTAACCATCATCGCTAGTAAAACTAGTCCTGATGCATCATTAAACAAAGACTCATTTCTAAGATAATACACTACTTTTCTTGGAACCTTTAATCCATGCGTTACACTTTCTCCTGCTGTTGCATCAGTTGGGGTCGCAATGGCAGCTAATAAAAAGCAAAAAGCCATATTCATGCCGGTTAAATAATATAAACTAAATCCAGCAACTAATTCAATTATTACAATCATGACCACAGTTAAGCCAACAATTGACTTCCAAAACCTTTTAACATAGTAAAGCTGTGTATTTTGACCTTCAAAAAACAACAGTGGTGCAACAATTAGTTCCATAAAAACTTCAGATTGAAAATCTTCTACTAGGTTATTTAATAAAGGCACCAACCCTAGTATCATTCCAAAAAACAGAGCAACATAATTGACGGATATTTTATGGAAGTAAGCTTTTTGAAAAACCATTGCTAAATTAGTAGTAAACAAAATTACTAAAGTTGAGATTAAAATATCCACGTATCATCACCTTCTAAAACAAAAAGCCAGGAAAAAATCCTGGCTCTTACATATTATCTTTATACAATTCATATGCTCGATCAAAAATTGTCATACTTGGTAAATATGAAGCATTTAATTCCAAATAATCAGACAACTTTTCATAATCCTGTTCCTGCTTAGGGAATTGTTGATCATGTTGCGCATTATTGGCAAATTCAGCAATTTCATCATGTGAATCAGGATTTCTTTGAGTCATTAAGAATCGATAAAAACTTTCACGATAAGCCATATTAGCTCCTTTTTATTTAACATTCTATATTCACTTAATACTACTATAAGTATAGTTTGATATCAAAAAAACTGCAGATTACCCAAGTAACTGCAGCTATATTTAACTTATTCTGAATAAAACATTACTGCATAAGCTCCATGCCCTGCATGAGTGATGATAATTGGGCTAGTTTCTTGAACTAAAATATCCATATTGGGATTAACTTTTTTAAGTTCATTAGCTAAATCTTCCATATCATCTGGTGTATCAACATAAGAAATACCAAGATGCTTAATATTAGGAGTATTCTTTACCTGCTCAATTAAGTCTTGATTAAATTTCTTAGTGAATTTCTTACCGCGACCCTTAGCCTTGATATTTAAGACATTAGTAGTCATTTCAAGGAAAAGTCTAATATTAAGTAAGGTAGCAACTCGTCCAGCCAATGCCCCAAGACGTCCACCTTTAATAATATTAGTTAAATCAGGTACCATCATTTCCAGATGCATTTGTTCTTGCATTTGCTTGAGACGCGCAATTATTTCATCAAGATTTTTATCAGCTTGAGCCATTTTTGCAGCTTCTAAAACTTCAAACCCCATTGCACGGTCTGTATAACCAGAATCAAAAATTGTGACATCAAAATCCACTAATTCGCTTGCTTGACGAGCTGCATCAACTGTACCACTCAAGCATTTAGCCATAAAAATCCCCAGAACTTGACTTCCATCTGCTGCAAGCTTCTTAAATTCATCTACAAAACGTCCAATTGCTGGTTGACTTGTCTTAGGTAATTCCTTGGCATTATCCATTTTTTGGATAAAGTCTTTTCTAGTAATATCTTCTCCATCAACATACGTCTTGTCATCAATCGTAATTGAAAGTGGTACAACTGTAATACCATACTTTTCAATTTCTTCTGGACTTAATTGTACTGATGAATCAGTAATAACTTTAATATTTGGCAAAACCTTCGCCTTCCCATCCTTTTGGCTTTAACATATCTTATATTTTCTTTGGTATACTATAATGTAAGAAATACAGGTAAGCATATGTTTACTACAAGTATATCAAAAATTCTTTGATATAGTAATAATGAATGAAAAGGACTAAGAATGAATTTCAAAAAAATTTGGCAAAAGCCTAAACATCAACCAAAAGTACTTCCACTTTTAGATAATATCTTTTCTGCAGTAACCCATGGAATTGGATTTGGGTTAGCAGTTACTGCACTTGTACTATTAATTATTCGAGCAGTAGGAACTCATTCACCTTTGCGAGTTGTTACCTTTACAATTTATGGGTCAAGTTTGATTTTTTTATATTTATTTTCAACGCTCTACCATTCTTTAATTTATACCAGAGCTAAAAGAGTATTTCAGATTTTTGATCATTCTTCAATCTTTCTTTCAATTGCGGGATGTTATACTCCTTATTCTTTAATCGCAATTGGCGGGGTTAAGGGGTGGATAATTTTTAGTATAATTTGGGCAATCACTATTTTTGGAATTTTGTATTATATTTTAACTAAAAAGAGAAATAGTATCATTGAAGTCCTTATGTATATTAGCATGGGCTGGCTAGTAATTTTTTCAGCACCCCACTTATATCATTATCTTGGAACAACTGGCTTTTGGTTATTAGTGGCTGGAGGAATTAGCTATACTGTTGGAACACTATTTTATTCCATGATTGGGGTACCGATGATGCACACTGTGTGGCATTTATTCGTTTTAGCTGGCTCAATTTTGATGTTCTTTTCTATTTTGCTTTATGTTTAATAAGCTAAAAGCTGGTAAATATCATTTTTTAATGATAGCTACCAGCTTTTTTGATTAATATTTTTTATCTTCATCTTCAAAGACAAGTTCTTGATACAAACCTTCTTTTACTGGAATCATATTATTAATGTTTAAGACTCCAAAAAAAAGATTGCCAAAAAGGCAACCCTTCTCTCTTTTGATTCTCATTCAGAGCTGAGATACACTCCTCTTTACATATTCGTTCTACTAAATCTCATAAAATATAGCCAATAATATTAATCATCTATTCTACAATAAAATTCTTAATAGCTTCTTCGTCATTAGCTATCTTACCATCAACAACAGCTTCAGTAATTTTAGCCAGCATATCTCCTAAACTAGGTCCTGGCTTAATTCCCCATTCAATTAAAGTTGAGCCATCAACCACGAGTTCTTTATGATTCTTAATAGGTAAAGCCACATAGCGATCAACTAATGCTTCACTATTAACAGGTTGGCCCAAAATCCGAGCTACATCACAGGCAGACATAACTGTATCTTGTCCTGCGAGGAATAATTCATAATCACTTGGACTGTGGTCAGATAATAAATCAAAGAAAAATACAATTTCTTCCACTTTACGAGTCATTTGATTAGAATTCTTCCAATCTCTCATAAACTTCGGAATTTGTTCATTTGGTAACTTTAACAAAATAGCAATAATTGCCCAAACGCTTGCCTCAGTTGATGGAGAAAAAGTCAAGCTAGGGAAAACTGACAATTGCTCTTTTTTTCCGCGAAAATCAGGTACTTCTTCACTTAATTGAGTATCCAAAAACACCTGAAATGCACTTCTAGCATGTGGCCCTACGCACATCTTAACGAATTCTTCGCGAATACGTTCTACAGAAATCTTGCTTAATAATTCATGATGGTCACAAATTGCTTGTCTAGTATTCTCTTCTAAAGAGAACTTCAACTGGCTCATGAATCGAACTGCACGCATCATTCTTAAAGCATCTTCATTAAAACGTCTTTCAGGGTTACCAACAGCCTTAATCAAGCCATTTTTTAGATCATCTAAACCATTAAACAAGTCATGAATATTGCCATATTCATCCATTGCCAAGGCATTGATAGTAAAGTCACGTCGCTTTAAATCCTCTTCCAGATTTTGAACGAATTCCACATGATCAGGACGTCGATAATCCTGATAGCCTGACTCTGTTCTAAAAGTTGTAATTTCATAACTATCATCATCGTATAAAACAGTTACAGTCCCGTGTTGAATTCCAGTATCAATACTTCTTTCAAAAAGTTGTTTTACTTCTTCTGGATATGCACTAGTTGCAATATCAACATCATGAATATGCCGATTCAGTAACAAGTCGCGGACACTGCCACCTACGAAGTAGGCCTCATAACCAGCTTTTGTTAAAGTTTGCACAACTGGCAAAGCTTTTATAAATATTTCAGGTAAAGAATTAATTTTCATATTTTAAAATCATCATTTCTCATTTTAATTTTGTTATCTAAGTTTGTTAAAATAAAAAGTGCAATACACTAGGGAGGATATCTTAATGAAAGTAATTAAACCAAAATTTCCAATCACACCCAGCTTTATCATTGAATTAATCATGATTGCACTTGGATCCGCCATATATGGCCTAAGCATTAATATGATTAGTATCCCCAATCAGTTAACGGATGGTGGTTTAAGTGGTATCTCCCTACTACTATTCCATTGGTGGAAAGTAAATTTAGGATTCAGCACTATTATTTTAAACATCCCTTTAATTTTAATTGGTTTTCGCTTTTTAGGCAAAAAACTAATGATTGAAACACTTTGGGGAACTATCTGCTTAGCCTTTTTCTTAAACTTTTGGCGTCTAATACCTATTATAAACCAATTGAATTTAGAGCACGACCTCTTATTAGCAGCAATTTCAGCTGGATTACTTTCTGGTTTAGGATTAGGGATTGTCTTCCGCTATAATGGTACAACTGGTGGCTCAGACATAATCGCTCGTATTCTGCAGCAAGAAAAAGATATTAAAAGTGGTAAAACTTTTTTCATAATTGATGTAATTGTACTTGTACTTTCACTTTCATACATTGATATTCGCCATATTATGTACACTTTAATAGCTAGTTACATTGCTACTACATTAATTGATATCGTGCAACAAGGCGGTAACAAGGCAAAAGCAGTCTTTATTATATCCGATAAATATGAAGAAATTGCGAAGATGATTGATTTAGAGTTAGATCGTGGCTTCAGCTTTTTAAACGGCGAAGGTGGTTTCGACCGTAGCCAAAAACATATTATCTACTGCATTGTAGCCAACTATGAAATTCAAGCTGTTAAGGCGATTGTTTTAAGAGAAGATCCTAAAGCATTTATGACAATTTTTGATGCTAATGAAGCTTTAGGAGAAGGAATGAGCTATAATCGAAAGAAGCGCAACTTTTTTATCAGGCGATAAAATTAGAAAAACAAATAAAGAGGATGTTAAAAAACACCCTCTTTTATTTTTATAAACTTTTTCCATAGACATATATTCCAAAAGAAAAAGTATTTTGCTATTATTCTAGATTTTGGTATAAAGCTAATACCAAGATTTAGTAACTTTAGCGGCTACACACCCCTCATACAACTTTGAAGTTACGGAGGTGAGAGCCATGCTAAATTGGATAGACTGGAGTTGCAAAGCTAGTTGATTTTAGCTTATGCTATCGCAATAAGCCTTGTCTTAAATGCCTGTGGCATCTTTGCCATTCGTTTAGCAATCGCTTATGTGATAACAAAAAAAGCTAATCATAAAGATTAGCTAAACACACAGTCGTTCAAAGTTACGATTGAAGTCAACGAGGTAAGAGCTCGTTGGCCTCTTTTCATTTACAAATTATACACTAAAAAGTTTGCTACTCCAACTATTTTTAGTCGATTATGTCTTACGTATTCTTATTCACTGCTTGTTATATTATTTCATAATTATAACTCAAGAGATACTAACTGGCTTTTTATACATTACAGTTAGCTATTTTTTAAATACTTTAGATAATTATATTCTTGCATAAACATATGCTTAATACGATTTCTGACTAAGAAGATATTTATTGTAAAAGCAATCCTTTATTGTTGAAAATATTATGAATAATGTATTTATGATTAATAAAGGCCATGATAATTTATGGTCACTTAATATTTCATATCCAGAAAGATGGAGACCGTAAAATAGTTTGTGTAAGGATGAA
>NZ_AYYU01000014.1:1090-36728 GCF_001436455.1 Lactobacillus jensenii DSM 20557 | reverse complement strand
GGAGAAACCTTATGAGAACAGCAGAATTACGCATGAAAGAAGAAACCGCAGTAGCGGAAAGACGAGGGCGAGAAGAAGGCGACAAGAATACGGTAAAAGTCTTAACAGCAACAATCAAAGAAATGCGACCACATATCAATGAATCTACATTGTTTAAGCAAATAAAGAAATCTGTTGGCCCAAATTTTAGCCTAAGCGATACAGAAATCATGGATATAATTCGTCAAAATTTGAAATAGATTAAAGTAAGCTAGTTGATTATTTGAATAAATAATTGTATATTGTTGCGTGAGGAAATAACGGTTTGACCGTTAGCTGAACTAGGGTTATATTCAGAACTGAAGGCGGCTAGATAAATAAAAGAAAAGCAGCTCCTATATTGAGCTGCTTTTTTTCTATTTAATGACTTAACTCATAAGCTTTTTTAACTGAGGTTGGCATCTTTCTTTGATCAATCTTTCTTTGCAAGTCAACTTCGTCTTTGACATTTTGGTTAAGAAGTTGCTCGTAATACCAGCATTTGAAATCTAGCATAGCTTTAGTTGCTTGAAGCTGTTTAATTTCATATTCAATTTCTTGGCGTTGCTTATTGAACATTTCTTGTCGGAATTTATAAGTTGCTTGTCCTTCACGACACCAAACGAAGTATTGCTTAATATCTTTGATTTCAAGGCCTGATTTTTTTAAACAGGCAATTACCCGTAAACATTCAAGTTCGCGCTCAGTAAAAATACGTTGATTGCCTTTTCTTTGCATATCAGGGAAGAGGCCTTCTTTATCATAGTAGCGTAAAGTAGAGATTGGTAAATCAAATATTTTAGCAACTTGTCCAATTGAATACATTAAAAAACCTCCAAAAATAATTTCTCGCTTGCCCTAAAGTTAGGTTTAGGTATTAAAATAGTAATAACGAATCAGAAAAATAGCAAATAGGAGGTTTTATAATGAAAGCAGCAATTTTTAAAGAAAAAGGCCAAATGGAAGTTGTCGAAAAGCCGGTGCCTGAATTAAATTTTGAGAATAGCGCAATTATTAGAACAGTTAGAGCAAGTGTTTGCGGAAGTGACTTGTGGTTTTTTAGAGGAATTGATCAAGAAGAGTCGGGTAAAGTTACTGGCCATGAAGCAATTGGAATTGTGGAGAAAGTGGGTCCAGCAGTAAAAGATGTTAAGCCTGGAGATTTTGTAATTGCACCATTTGTTCATGGCTGTGGTCATTGCCCGGCTTGCCTTGCAGGTTTTGAAGGTGAATGCCAAAATAACCCGGCTCCATTTAATAATCATTTTCAAGCTGAATATTTTGAATATAATAATGCTAATTGGGGACTAGTGAAGATTCCAGGTAAGCCAGAAGATTATACTGATGAAGAGCTTGCTAGTTTTCAAACTTTAGCTGATGTAATGCCAACTGGCTTTCATGCAGCTAAGATGGCCAGAGTTAAAAAGGGTGATACAGTTGTAGTTTTAGGTGATGGAGCTGTCGGCTTATGTGCCATATTAAGTGCGAAGTTTTTAGGAGCTAAGAAGATTATTGCAACAAGTCGCCACGCAGACAGAGAAGCTTTAGCTCGTGAATTTGGAGCAACTGATAATGTTGCCGTTCGAGGCGATGAAGGCGTTAAGCAAATCCGCGCTTTAACAAATGGAGCAGGTGCTGACGCAGTTTTAGAATGTGTTGGTAGTGAATTGTCTATGGATACTGCTGTTAAGGTTGCTCGCGCCGGCGCAATGATTGGCCGCGTTGGTGTACCACATGATGAAAAATTGAATTCCAATCAGTTATTCTTTGGTAACTTGGGAGTCCAAGGTGGACCCCATCAGTGACTACTTGGGATAGAAAGTATTTACTTGATGCAGTATTGAAACACGAAATTAATCCAGGTCGTGTCTTTACAGCCCAATTTAAACTTGATAATATTCAAAAAGCTTATGAAGTTATGGATCAAAGAAAGGCGATTAAATCACTGTTAGTTTTTTAAAAGATAACTAAACGACACTTGGCATATTTGCTAAGTGTCGTTTTTATTAAAAAACGCTTGTTCGGGAAAGCCATATCCTGTAAAATCATGTAATGGAGCTTAGTTAAGGCGTCTCCTTCTGGCTGCTTTATTTGGACAGGTAGTAGAAAGTAGATGATGTAGATGATTCAAGCAATTGTTGCATTAACGAAATCTATTGAAAGGAGAAAATGCTGTTTTGTTAGAATGGCTAACGCTGCTAATTGCAGCGTGTCAGTTTGCCTTGAATTGGTACATTTATTATGACCAAAAGAAGGCAGAAAAAAACAACCGTCTTAGCTCTGGCAAGCTGATGGTTGTTTTGGTTATAATTAAAAAATAAAACAGCCGGAAGTGACGCTTAAGCTCCAGAGGCATCATGGCATGTGATGCCTCTTTTTTCACTTTCGATAATTCAATTGTAAGGTGTAGAAAATTATAAGTCAATAATTTTTATCTAAAACGCTTGTTCGGGAAAGCCATATCCTGTAAAATCATGTAATGGAGCTTAGTTAAGGCGACTCCTTCTGGCTGCTTTATTTGGACAGGTAGTAGAAAGTAGGTGATGTAGATGATTCAGACAATCGCTGCATTAACGAAATCTATTGAAAGGAGAAAATGTTTTTTTGTTAGAATGGCTAACGTTGCTGGTTGCAGCATGCCAGTTTGCCTTGAATTGGTACATTTATTATGACCAAAAGAAGGTAGAAAAAAACAACCGTCTTAGCTCTGCAAAGCTGATGGTTGTTTTTATCACAATAAAAAATAAATAAAACAGCCGGAAGTGACGCTTAAGCTCCAGAGGCATCATGACATGTGATGCCTCTTTTTTCACTTTCGATAATTCAATTGTAAAGTGTAGAAAATTATAAGTCAATAATTTTACTTTCTAAAATAAAGCTATGATATAATCTTAAAAATAAATTCAATTAAATTAGAGGTGGGAAAATGAGATTATCAAAACGAATTCAAGCAGTAACTCCTTCAGCAACTATGGCTTTGTCAAGTCGTGCTAAGGAACTAGCAATGCAAGGCAGAGACGTTATCAATCTTTCAATTGGAGAACCTGACTTCAATACTCCAGATTTTATTGGTCAAGCTGCCGTTGATGCAATTAAGAAAAGCAAAACTGATTCATACACGCCAGCTGGAGGCTTATTAGAACTTAAAGAAAAAATTGTCGATAAAATCAATTCAGAACATAAAACACATTTTTCTAATCAAAATATTGCAGTTACTACTGGTGCTAAGTATGCCTTATATGTTTTAGCGCAAGTTTTACTTAATCCAGAAGATGAAGTCTTGATTCCTTTACCTTACTGGGTTTCATATGGTGAGCAAGTTAAGCTTGCAGAGGCTAAGCCGATTTTTGTAAAACCAAAAAAAGGGTTAAAAGTTACACCAGCTGATTTACAAAAATATACTCATCACAAAACTAAGATGTTAATTATTAATTCACCTAATAATCCTTCTGGACAGGTTTATTCGCGTTCAGAACTTGAAGCAATTGGAAAATGGGCTGCAGAGCGTCAAATAACAATTATTGCGGATGATATTTATGGCAAACTTGTTTATAATCAAACGAAATTTACGTCACTTTTAGATTTAGATGAAGCTATTAGACAAAATGTAATTTTAGTTGATGGATTAAGTAAGACTTATGCAATGACTGGTTGGAGAGTAGGCTATATTGCAGGTAGCAGTGAGATGATAAAGGCCGTTAATTCGCTACTTAGTCACTCAACTAGTAACTTATCAGCAGTTAGTCAATATGCCGCACTAGCTGCTCTAACTGGTGACCAAGCTTGCGTTGAAGAAATGCGGAGTGAATATGAACAACGGTTAAATATTTTGGTACCATTGCTAGACAATGTGACTGGTTTTAAATTATCAGAAAAGCCGCAAGGGGCTTTTTATCTTTTCCCAGATATTAGTGAAGCTTTAAAGTTAACGGGTTATAAAACAGCTAACGAGTTTGCCCTAGCTTTACTTGAACAAGAAGGCGTAGCTACTGTCCCAGGTGAAGCTTTTGGTTATCCAAATCACTTGCGAATTAGTTATGCAGCTGATGTAAATCGAGTTAAAGAAGCATTTGAGAGAATCAATAATTTTATTAAGCAATAAATTGAAAGCCAACCCTTGAGGCTGGCTTTTATAATTAATAAGTTCTTTATCATTAATTATTTCAATAAGAATTTGCCGATTTCTCCGATATTCTAGTTGTATATATTATTTATATAGATAGGGGAGAATAGCAAATTATGAAAAATAACTTGTTTAGACGAAATACTGCGATAGCATTAACTAGTGTAATGTTAACTACAGGGGTTGTTACTGCAATGCCTAAGCAAGCTTTAGCAGAAAGTAATGTAAATACAGCTAGCAATCAAAGTCTAGGAGCAAGCTTAGTTAACAATACAGGGGTAGGTGCATATTCTGAAGAAGTTGCCGGACTAAAGCATGGAACAGCAATTCAGACTATGCAAGATTCTAGCCTTCAATCAACTAGTTCATCGATAGTTGATTTGGATAAAACTCAGGGGAAATTTTATGCATTAGCTAATGTTGAGAACACAACGAATGAAGAACAGCATTTTATCCAAGCTATAGTATTGCCAAAGTTCTACAAAGGAAGTAATCCCGATCCTAATAAGGTTGATGTGGTCCTTGATTCAAGTCAAGTTCCGGAAACTGGCTTAAGTTTTGGCCTCAAAAATGAAAAAATTCAATATGCCATTAAGCAAGGAAAATATCGAAATTTAGATCGCTTAGCAAGGGAAAATCCTGGTTTTACTTGGGATCAAATCATTGGTATAAAAATTGATGGGTACTTAGCACCTAAGCAAAGCTTCTCTGGAAAAATACCACTTGCTGTTGCAAATTATAATCGCATGCAAGATCAGCTGACAGCTTTAGCCAATAATACTGCTGAAAAGAGTATCATTTCTAATATTGGACTGCGACAATTTTCTGTTGGCCAATCATTTTATTACTACAAAAATGGTGAAATTCAAACTACATATGATGGTCATTTAATTGCTAGAGTTGGTAAGGAAATTACTCGGCTTGAACAGATTATTGCACAGGCAGATTTAAAGAAATATCAGGCAAAAACTTTGAGCTTTATGGCAGATGGAACAAGAGTTTATACTTCCGTGCCGGCTGATATTGAAAAATTATTACCAGCAATTACGGCAGACGACTTTATTTATTATAACTTTGGTTCAAGTTATCCATCTAGTCGGGATCTGTACACTGATGGCATTTATGCAATTAAAATTAGGCGCATTTTTGACGCAATAAAAAATGATGGCTATAGCGTTAACATCCAGCCAAATGGTCGTGAAATTTGGGAACAATATAAATATTCACCTGCAAGTGATAGTAATTGGATTATTGATTATAGTGGTAGCGACGTAACGCCTACAGAGAATCCATTCTATGTTCAGGTTCAACAAATTTTTGACACTAAAGATATAACTATCAATGTTGGTGAAAATTGGACCAATACAGATAACTTGCTTAAAGCAGAAGTTTCTACATATAATCCAAGTACCATGGCTTTAACTAATCAACATACTTTGAAGAGTGATGAATATAAGGTTGAAGATAATGTTGATACAAGTAAAGCAGGTGTCTATCATGTCAAATATAGTTATGAGATTAATGATAATGATATAGTTACTAAAACGGCAAAAGTAACTGTGCTTGACAAAAAGAAGCAATCTAATAATTCAAGTTCATCTGCTTCATCATCAAGCACTTCATCAAGTGAAACTAGCAACAAGCATAGTGAAGGAAGCACGTCAGAAAAGAGTAGTTCATCTACTTCATCAAAAAAAGAAGCTGAGTTACCACAAACTGGTACTACAACTATATTTGCGTTAGTAACTGGACTGATTGCCGTAATCTGCTCCATTTTACTTGTCAAAAAGAATAAAGAATAAAAAAAGAGAGGATAGCTCGGGGGAGAACTATCCTCTTTGCTTTTGGGCCGTATCGTGGGAGTGATACGGGTTGGAGTTGTAATCAATTCATATAGTAACTTGATATGTGTATTAGGGTTCATTTGAGTAGGAAAAGTTCGTATCTGAAGGGATAAAAACTATAAATGAATAACATATTACTAAATTGATTACACTGTTATCATAAATGTAAAAGTGACAGTTATTCATAACAACAATGTATATATGCCAATTTTTTACTTATGAAAAAATGCACAAGCATATTGTTATGTACCTTGTACAGAATTCGATATAATTATAGGCAATTAGGGGATACAATAAGAAAATAAATATTTCAAGAGCAGAGTTTTTAAAGTAATTGATGTAAAGAAGGGAGAAAACCTGTATGGTTTTAACATCATTATTTGATTATCGCTTAAAAACGCTCGTTGTCTTAGTAAGAACTAAGTCTTTTACTTTAACAGCTAAGGAATTGTTTATTTCCCAACCCGCTGTTTCTCAACAGATTCATAGTTTAGAAAAAGACTTAGGATTTAGATTATTTTATCGATCAGGAAAAGGTATTGAATTAACAGCTAAGGCCATGGAACTTGTCGGATATGTTCAACGAATTAATTCTGATAGTTCACGTGTTCTGACCGAAATACAAAAAGATGATAAAAAAAGATTGTCAATTGGAGCTTCTCTATCATTAAGTAGTTTTTTATTACCCAATCTTCTTGCCAAAACAATTAATGATGAGAAAACTCCAAAAGTAGATATTGCAAATACAAAAATTCTATTGGAAAAGATAAAATTAGGGGAATTAGATTTTGCATTAATTGAAGGAAATTTTGATAAGTCTGAGTTTGATTTTTACAAGCTTAGTGATTATCCAATGACTTTAGTAACTAATCCAAGAACTTATCCCATTGACCAATGGTCGGATATTTTGAAGCAACCTTTATTTATTGGGACAGAAGGATGTGGAACCCGAGATATTTTTGAAAAACTCTTAGCAGCACATAATTTTTCGTTATCTGATTTTAAAAATGTGATTGAAGTTGGAAATCCTATCACTGTAATTGAAATGCTAAAACAAGGTGAAGGTATTTCATTTTTGTATCGACAATTGATTGGTGATGATTTAAAAAGAAATGAGCTGATAGAAATCAAAACAATTCCAGAATTTAACGTTAAGCATTCAATTAATTTAGTCTTTGCTAAAGGAAGTAGTTATAAAGAACGCTATCAACAAATTGCTACATTAGTAAAACACTTATAATAATGATTTATAAATAAAGAAGAATTTTAAGAGAATATATCAAATTTTCAAAGGTAAACTAGTTATGTAAGTACTTATAAATATATTTAGGAGGTGGACATATGTCAGATAAATTAGCAGGCAAAGCCAAGGAAGTTGAAGGTAAATTAACTGGTGATAAAGCCAGAGAAGCTCAAGGTAAAGCTGAAGGTTTACTTGGTAAGGCTAAAGAAAAAATTAATGATGTAAAAGAAGATGTAATGGATAAAGCTAAAGAAATCAAAGAAAAACTTGATGACTAGCTTTAACTAATGCTCTGTTTAAAATATTGACTCAATAGCATCAGTCATAGCGCTTTTTTATTGAGTTAACTTTTCTTAATAATAATCCACTTTTTAGTAAAGGGCTTTCTTAGAGGAAAGCTTTTTATTTTTGCTAAAAAAGATAGAATAATATAAGCAAAAGTGGAATATATATAAATACATCTTATTAATGGGCGCCTGAAGCAATGATAGAGTAATATTAAGGTTAATATTTTAGAAACTCTCAGATTGAAAATTAACCTTATTGTATTTCCCAAGTCCTCGTTGTAATACCCCTACGTGGCAAAAGGTTCTTATCTTATTTTAGATAGGGCCTTTTTATTTTTTGCTAGTGTTTTCCTTAAGAGCGTTTTCATTTATGGATTTTTTCTGTAAAATGATAGATATAGCTTTGTTAAGTATAACGGAGGATTTATGATGGAAACATTTGAAAAAGTCAAATGGAAGCAGTTCATTTTACCAGTTGTAATTGGCTTGGTAATTTGGTTTATTGCACCAGTACGTCCAGCTGGAATTAGTCTTGATGCTTGGCATATGTTGGCAATTTTTATTGCGACTATTGCAGCATGTATTACTCAGCCAATGGCAATTGCTGGCGTAACGTTAATCGGATTTACTATGACTGTCTGCTTAGGGTTAGCGCCAATTGCTGATGTGATGAAAGATGGTAAATTAGTCCAAAAAGGAGCCTTGAGTGCCTTTTCTAATTCATCAGCTTGGTTAATTGTTATGGCCTTTATGATTTCGCGAGGAATTATTAAAACTGGCCTTGGTAGACGCATTGCTTTGTATTTTATTAAGTGGTTTGGTAAAAAATCACTGGGTTTAGGTTATGCGATTGGAGCAATTGACTTGATTACTTCACCTGCTACACCATCTAATGGGGCACGTGCCGGTGGTATTGTATATCCGTTAATTAATTCTTTAGCTAATACATTTGATTCTCATCCTAATGATGATTCACGTAAAAAGATGGGGGCTTATTTAGTTTTTACAGAATTTCAAACAAATATCATTACTTCATCGATGTTTATGACAGCTTGTGCACCTAACTTAATTGCTGTTTCGCTAGCAGGTAAGGCCGGAATTAACTTAAATTGGATGGGCTGGCTTGCTGCGAGCGTTGTTCCTGCAGTTATCTGTTTGGTCATTGTTCCATATTTGGTTTATAAGCTTTTTCCACCTCAGATTAAGGAAACACCTAACGCTAAAGAATGGGCCAATGAGCATTTGCAAGAGATGGGGAAGATGACCGCCCCAGAAAAAGTTATGGCCATTATTTTTGCAGCGACTTTAGTATTATGGATGCTCTCAAGTTCAATTAAGCTTGATGCAACTACTGTTGCCTTTATTTCATTAACTTTGTTACTTTTATTTGGAATTTTAACTCCAAAGGATGTTCTTAAAGAAACAGGTGCTTGGAACCTCTTAATTTGGTTATCAATCTTAGTCTTTATGGCTGGAAAGTTGACCCAATTTGGCTTTATTGCCTGGCTTTCTAAAGAAATTGAAATAAGTGTAAAAGGGATGAATTGGCTCTTAGTCTTGGTGATTTTAGCCTTGATCTTATTCTACACGCACTACTTATTTGCAAGTGCAACTGCTCATAACACAGCTATGTACTTGCCATTGTTAATCGTGGCTGTCTCTGCTGGAGCTCCAAAAGTTTTAGCAGCTCAGTTCTTGGCAATGTTTTCAGCAATCATGGGGTCAACTACCCACTATTCAAGCCCAGCTTCATCAGTTTTATCTGCTTCGGGTTATGTAAACCAAAAAGAATGGTGGAACCTAAGCTTTATCTTCGGCCTTCTTTACATCTTAGTTTATGGTGTGATTGGTTTGCTTTGGATGAAATTGATTGGTATGTGGTAAAAATATTTAAATAGCTGATATGTTTCGTTTGTTAGAACGGGATGTATTGGCTTTTTTAATCCAGCTGTGCAGTAATTTTGTGATTGATAAGTACTTTAGAATTCAATTTATAAAAGTTATGACATCATAAGTTCATCTAATATTTTTATCTTATTTTTCCGGTAAAAATAGCCATAATCCAATTCGAAATTTCTATCTAATTTTTTCACTATAAAAGGTTCACAGGATTTGCTCCAACACGCAGGTAGTAGCATCAAGGCATTGTTTAACTGACAAAAATCCACAAATGAATGATTATATTGTGAGAGTTCGATTATCTTTACTTGCTTATTTGTTTGTAAGTATCTGACAGCGCAATCTGTAGAAGAGGAGAGGCCATGCTTCAATACGGCAATTGTATAATTAGATAAATCTTGTGCAGAGATAAGCTTTTTATTCTTTAGTTTACAATTAGGTGGGATGGCGACAGCTAAAGGAATTTTTGAAAAGAAAAACCTTGCTTAGCCAAATCTGGGGTATAAATTGTCTCCAATAAGTCAACCACATCTGAAATTGAATTATAGTCTTTGATTTCAGCAAAAGATATTGAAACGTCGATTTGAGATTTTTTTATTAGTTTTTGAAATTCTAGATTTTGAGTTAAAAAGCCAGATCCCAAGGTAATTTGTTTCTTAAAATACTTTAGTTCGCTTTGTGTTTGTCTGCACAAAGCTAGCATTTCTTGGGCTCTTTTTACTAATATCTTTCCAGCTTCTGTTACTTTTACTCCATGTGAAGTTCTGATTAGTAGTTTAACTCCAAGATGATTTTCTAAGTTGTTAATTTGTTGAAAAACAGCAGAAGGTGATATGTAAAGTTCCTTTGCTGCCTTGGAAAAACTGCCATTTTGTACAACTGAAAGATAAGTCTCTAATTCTTTATACATAATTTCTCCTCAATTTCTGCTTTAAGTCTAGTCTTAAAATACCTTTAACGCAATCGATAAAGCAGAAAGTTTTTTTGATAATATAATTAAGTTAAAAGATTAACAAGCTTTTAGTTGGGAGGATTAATTATGGAAAATTATGACTTAGTTGTTGTTGGAGCAGGTTCTTCAGGTATTAGTGCAGCATTAACTGCAGCAGAAGCCGGATTAAAAGTTGCCTTACTCGAAAAAGGGGATAAATTTGGTGGCGCTGGGATGTTTGGCGCTCAAGGATTATTTGGTGCAAATACTAAACTTCAAAAAGAAGCTGGAGTTAATTATTCTGTTAAAGATGCCTATGAAGAAATTCTGAATTATACTCACCATCGCAGTGATGCTAGGATCGTTAAAGCAATAATAAAAGAGAGTGCAGAAACTTTGGCATGGATGAGTAAAAATGGCCTAGCAACAGAATTAGTAACTAATACTCAAGAAGTTCACCAAAATCATCCTCGTACATATCATCAATATATCGATAAGTTTAATGGCTTTAAAAAGATGATTAATAAGTTCGAGAACTTAAGCGGTAGCTTATTTTTAAAGACTTCTGCTAAAAAGCTACTACAAGATAATGGGCGTTTATCGGAAATTGAAATTACGCATGATGGAACTGATGAATGCATGAATACCAAAAACGTTATTTTAGCAGATGGTGGGTTCATCGGTGACAAAGATTTAGTAAAAAAGAATGTCAACATCGATTTAAATAACTTGTATAGCATGGGAGAACGTAAGGCAACTGGTGATGGGTTACGAATGCTTGGAGAAATTGGTGGTGTGAATAATTACAAGCCACTACTTGAAAACCATGCCGCGTCGATTGTTACTAATGACAAAAATCCGTGGGAAAATGCTTCTTTAGCAACATTATCTACGCTTCCATTGCTTTGGGTAGATAATTCAGGTAAAAGATTTACTAATGAAGATGTTGTCTATGATTTTGCACTTTGGGGAAATGTAACTTATACAGCTGGTGGATATTACTACATAATTATTGATCAAGATTTCGTAGATTACATTTCAAAAAATGAGTTAGATTGGACAGGCTCATTTGAGAGAACCTTTACCTTACTGCAACATCTTCCAATGACTCATAAGGTTGGTCCGATGAAGACTTTAAAGCAAGAACTTGATACTGCGTTGACAAGTAAGGCAGTTTTCAAGGCTGATAGTTTAACTGACTTAGCTAAGTTACTTAACATTGATGAAAATAATTTTGTAGAAACAACTAATCAGTATAATAAGTTGATTAGCAAGCATGTTGATGATGACTTTTATAAAGATCAGAAATTCATGAAGTTTCCAATTTGTAATGGGCCATTTTATGCATTGAAGGCTATTTCAACTACTCTAGGAACCGTAGGTGGTGGATTAGTTAATGAGAAATTCCAAGCTTTAACTGCAGGGAGAAAAGTTATTCCTGGAGTATATGTTGTTGGCAACAATGCGGCGGGGATGTTCGATTCAGCATATCCAACAATTGAAGGGTTAAGTAATGGCTTTGCCTGGAATTCAGGTCGAATCGCAGCTAAAACAATTGCCAAGTTGAATAAGTAGGTAGTTAAATACATCGCATAATTTTATGTGATGTATTTTTGTATGCGCTTCCAAATAGTGGTACCATAAAATTAATTAGATTAAAGAGAGAAATGATATGAGCAAAAAATTTACTATGCAGGATATTGCAAAGATTGCAAATGTATCGAAAAGTGCAGTATCAATTGCGATTAATCAAAATTCCGGTATTAGTGATAATACAAGAAAAAAGATTTTGAAAATAGCAGATGAATTAGGCTATAAAAAGTCGAGCACAAATTTAAGTTTCGAGAAAAAGCTTAGGACAGTTGATTTTTTTATGACTGTTGAAGATATTCAACAAAATAATTTCTTCTTTTTACGGAATGCAGTGGAGAAAAAGGGAAAACAGCTAGGAATAAATATTTCCTTTAAACTGTTACCTAAAAATAAATTAATTAGCCAAACTGAAATCATTTGTGATATACCTTCAATATTTTTAGCTACAAATTTCTCAAGTAAATTAGTTAAAGCTCTTCAAACGAAGTTTAAATATTGTGTTTTTCTAGATGTCAACTTAGCAAATGTTACTGCTAACTTTGTAGCAATAGACAATTTTCAAGAAGCTTATTCAATAGTTGAATACTTTTATAAAAAGGGATGCAGAAAAGTTGGATATTTAGGTGCTAGAACGCTAAATGGAAATTTTGCAGAAAGACGATATGGTTTCAATTCGGCAATTTCAGATTTTAATTTATCATTTACGAATTTTGATTTTATAGTTGGTTCATTAAGTGATGATGCAATTGATAGTCAAGAAATCGCCAAAATAAGAAAAATGAAAAATTTGGATGCCTTTTTATGCGAATCAAATTGCCAAGCCTTGAGGTTAACAAAAGAATTACAAATTTTGAAATTTAGTATTCCTAATGATGTAATTGTTGTTGGGTTTACTAACTTATTGGATTCTAAATATTGGTTTTTAAATATAGATAAAAATCAATTTTTATTAGATCAAATGTTAAATCAGGCAATTTCACAACTACAAAATATGATAAGTACAGTAAACTGGCATCCACAAAGAAGTTTGATAAGTTGGGAACTTAAATTTAGTTAATTTTAGTAATATGGGAGTAAGAAAATGAAAGCTAAAATGAGTGATATTGCCAAGAAAGCAGGTGTTTCAATTGCTGCTGTTTCACTAGTTTTAAATGGTAAACCCGGAGTAAGTGAAAAGACAAGAAAGAAAATTTTTAAAATTATCAAAGAAAGTGACTATGTACCATTACGACAAAAAAGAGAAAGTACTAGAGTAATTGCAAATGTAAATTTAATAATTATAAGTGATCAACATGGGGTAGTTAATGAGATTTACCAAAAGAACCCTTTTTTTGATACATTAGTTCAATGTACTGCGGAGCATATTGATAAATTCGGTGGCACTTTGCAAATTAACACAGTTCAAATAGAATCTTTACATGAAGAAATTAATAGAATAATTAGTAGAACAACGGTTGTAAATGCGATTGTTTTGGCGACTGATTTGGATGAAAATGATATTGATTTTATAGAAAGTAAAATTAAAAATGTTGTTTTCGTTGATACATCATTTAGAAAGCTAAGAGCAGATTTCGTAACTCCAGATAATTATCAAGGGGCGTATGCAGCAGGAATGTTTTTATTAAGCCACAATTATAGAAGGATAGGATATCTTGCATCGAATAAAGCAACTCAGAACTTTTTATCAAGAAGAGAAGGAATAAGAGACAGTCTTGCTACACAAAACATAAAATTGGCTAAGAACGATTTTTATGTAGTTGATTTTGCAAATTTATTTTCTGAGAACTCACTAAATTGTATAGATTACAATGATTTACCTGAAGCCTTTTTCTGTGAGAATGATATTATTGCCATTAGATTAATAAAGGAATTAACACATAGAAATTTTAGAGTTCCACGTGATATTGGTATAATGGGATTTGATGATGTATCTACAGCAGCATTATGTAGTCCTGAATTAACTACAGTACATATTCCAACTATCCAAATAGTTGAACAAGCTGTAAGAGATTTACAAGCACAAGTTGCAAGTAAAGACTTTAGGGGACAAAAGACTTTTATCACTACTGAAATTATTGAACGAGAAAGCACTTAATTTAAGTAAAACAAAAAAGATATTAACCAACTATAAACTGAGAGGGAGCCTACAAAGCTCCCTATTTTTTGTGCCTTTTAAAGCAGCAACTAAACTTTTACTTAAATAGCAATTACTTTTTTAGTAATTATTGTAAGCGATTACATATAAAGATAAACTTAAATTGTAAAAAGTTAATAGCTGAGTCGGAGATGGAAAAATGAAAAATAAAGTTTGTGTTTTAGGAAGTATTAATTTAGATACTACACTTCATGTTGAAAGAATACCTCTTCCAGGTGAAACAGTTCCAGTTTCTGATAAAAGTTCAGCTCCAGGAGGAAAAGGTGCTAATCAAGCAGTTGCATCAGCAAGATCCGGGGCTAAAGTACATTTTATTGGAGCAATTGGTGATGATAATTCTGGTCAAACTATGCTTCGATCTTTGAAGGAAGACAATATAGATTTGACTAATATAACTAAGTCAGATAAAGCCGGTACTGGTACAGCAACTATTATGTTAGATGAAAATGGGCAGAATAGTATTTTAGTTTATCCAGGAGCTAATAAAGAAATAAATTTAACTCAAATAAAGAATGCAGAATCTTTAATTGCAAGTATGGATTTTATTGTTGCCCAATTTGAAACACCAATTAAGGAGACAACTTTAGCATTCCAAATTGCACATAAACATGGTGTGGTTACCGTATTAAATCCAGCTCCGGCTAGTCATATTCCAGATGAACTCCTAGGAGAAACAGATATTATAGCCCCTAATGAGACAGAAAGTTTTGCTATCACTGGGATAAAGGCTGACTCCTTAAGTTCTATGAATAAATCAGCCAATTATTTTAGAGATAAAGGTGTTAAAGCAACTTTGATTACTCTGGGCGATAAGGGAGTTTATTACTCATATGATAAGCAAGCAAAAATTGTCCCAGCATATAAAGTTAAAGCAGTTGATACAACAGCAGCTGGAGATACTTTTTTAGGTGCTCTTTCTGCAGTTTTGAAAAAGGACTTAAGTAATTTAGAAGTAGCTATCGATTATGGTGAGAAGGCATCTTCACTTACAGTTCAAAGAAATGGAGCTCAACCATCTATTCCTACTTTCAGTCAGATTAATAAATTTTATGGAGGAGAAAAATAATGAAAAAAATTGGAGTTATGAATTCAGATATTTCTCGTGTAATTGCTAACATGGGACACATGGATTGGTTATCAATTGGTGATGCAGGGATGCCAGTTCCAAAAGATACAGAAAAGATTGATTTATGTGTTCAAAGCGAATTACCTTCATTTATAGATGTTTTAAAGAACGTTTTAATTGAATTAAAAGTTCAGAAAATTTATTTAGCTGAAGAAATAAAAGAACAAAATCCTAAGCAATTAGAAAATATAAGGTCCGTTTTACCTGATGTGGAGATTGAATTTGTTCCGCATAAAGATTTAAAGAAAATGCTTGGTAATACCCATGCATTTATAAGGACTGGCGAAACTACGCCTTACTCTAATATTATTTTGGAAAGTGGAGTTACCTTTTAATGTAAAGGGGTGAAACCAATAATGAAAATTGAAATGACTGGCATAAAAAAAGCCTTTGGTTCGAATCACGTTTTAAAAGGAGTTAATTTTACTATTAATTCTGGCGAAGTACATGCTCTTATGGGTGAAAACGGTGCTGGTAAATCTACATTAATGAATATTTTAACGGGACTTTTGAGTAAAGATGATGGCTCAATCAAGGTGGATGGAACTGAAACTAGCTATTCAAGTGCATTAGAAGCTGAACATGCTGGAATAAGTTTTATTCACCAAGAAATGAACAACTTCCCGGATATGTCTGTTGTAGATAATATGTTTTTAAATAAAGAATTAAAAACAAAATTTGGACTCATGAATCAACGCGCCATGATTAAACAAGCTACAGAATATCTTAATCATTTAGGTGCCCAAATTAATGTTACTCAAAAAATTTCTAACCTAACTGTTGGTCAACAACAAATGGTAGAAATAGCCAAGTCCTTAATGACTGATGCCAAAATAATAATTATGGATGAGCCCACTGCAGCTTTAACTACTAATGAAATTAAGATTTTATTTAAGACGATTAATGAATTAAAGGCAAAAGGTGTAGGTTTCATTTATATATCGCATAGAATGGAAGAGTTATGGGAAATTTGTGATACCGTAACTGTTATGAGAGACGGAGTTTCTATCAACACATATAAAATTAAAGATGTGACAGAGAATCAGATAGTTCATGATATGGTTGGACGTGACATTGGAGATTATTATCCAGCTCGTAATCCAAAGTTAGGACCAGTTGCTTTGAAAGCTGAGAATTTATGTGGTGAAAAGTTCAAAAATATTAGTTTTGAAGTTCATGAAGGTGAAGTATTAGGATTTTCAGGACTAATGGGTGCTGGTAGAACAGAAACTATGAGAGCATTGTTTGGAATAGATAAACTTACTGATGGCAAAGTTTTGGTCCATGGTAAGGAAGTTCATATAAAAAATCCAAGTGATGCAGTTGCTTTAGGAATCGGCTTTTTAACTGAAGATAGAAAGACAGAAGGATTGGTTTTAGATCAATCTTTGCGAGATAATATTGCCTTACCAAGTATTGAAGGCTTTAAAAAGCATGGAATTATTGATGAAAAAACAGAAACCAGTTTTGTAAATATGTTAATGAAGAGATTAACAGTTAAAGCTGAAAATCCATTTGTTACTGCTGGGAGTTTATCTGGTGGTAATCAACAAAAAGTTGTTTTAGCTAAATGGGTAGGAAGTGGAGCAAAAATATTAATTCTTGATGAACCAACAAGAGGTGTTGATGTTGGGGCTAAAAAAGAAATCTATGAATTAATTAATCAACTCACTGATCGCCATGTAGCAGTAATTATGATTTCAAGTGATTTACCTGAAGTATTGAGTATGAGTGACAGAATAGAAGTCCTATATGAAGGTAAACAAATGGGAATTGTAGATGCTAAAGATGCAAATCAAGAAAAAATTATGAAATTAGCAACTGGAGGAAAATAAAATGGATAAAGCAAGAAAAAAATTGGATTTATCTAAATATATGGCCTTAATAGCCTTAGTAGTTTTAGTTATTCTGATAACATTTTTGAATCCGCAATTTATTGCACCTTCAAATTTGATGAATTTATTAAGACAATCATCAATTAATTGTTTAATAGCTTTTGGTATGACCTTTGTTATTTTAACTGGTGGAATTGATTTGTCAGTTGGATCTGTCTTAGCTTTTACTGGTGCAGTAGCAGCCACATTAATATTAAGTGGGACACCTGTATGGCTAGCATGTATTGTATGTCTTGTTTTGGGAGCAGTTTTAGGTGGAGTAAATGGATTTTTGATTTCTTATGGTAAAGTAACTGCATTTATTGCCACTTTAGCTACTATGACTATTTGGAGAGGAGCTACTTATGTATTCACTGGTGGTAATCCAATTACCGGTCCAAATATGAATAATAGTTTCTTCTTCCAATTTATTGGTAATGGTTATCTCTTCGGTATCCCATTTCCAGTCATAATTACTTTATTAATCTTTGCAGCAGTTTATATTCTTTTGCATAAAACTGCTTTTGGTAGAAAAACTTTTGCTCTAGGTGGCAATGAAAAGGCTGCATTTGTTGCAGGTGTTAAAACTAAAAAGATTATTGTTGTAATTTATGTAATATCTGGCCTTCTTGCTGCTTTAGCTGCATTAATTTTAACTTCTAGATTAAGTTCTGCTCAACCTGATGCAGGTACTTCTTACGAAATGGATGCAATTGCATCAGCAGTTATTGGTGGTGCAAGTCTTATGGGTGGTAAAGGTAGAATGCAAGGTACTTTAGTTGGTGCTTTACTAATTGCCACTTTAAGTAATGGTATGAACTTATTGGGTATTAACAGCTTTTATCAACAAATTGTTAAAGGTTTAGTAATTTTAGTAGCTGTAATGATTGACTCACAAAGCCAAAAGAAGAATGGATAAAACAGGGAGGTAATTATTATGTTTTTTAACCATATTTCTAAAAATCTTACTAAGATAGCAACTATTGGATCTGTCCTTGTAATGGGTGGAGGACTTTTAGGTGGCTGTGGTGCCACAGGATTAAATAGTGATGCAGGTTCTTCTACATCTAAGGTGGTAAAAAAAGCACCAAGCAAGTTAAAGATTGGGGTTTCAATTTCAACTTTATCCAATCCTGTATTTATTACATTGAAAAATGAATTACAAAAATATAGTGATAAAAAAGGTTCTAAAATTATCATTAATAATGCAAATAATGATACTTCAAAGCAGAATAATGATGTAGAAGATTTAATTCAACAAAAAGTTGATGCGATTATTGTTAATCCATGTGATTCTTCAGCAATTAGTACGGTAATTCAAAAAGCAAATGATGCTAAAATTCCAGTTATTTGTATTGACCGTGGTGCTGACAGAGGTACAGTAGTATCAACTGTTGCTTCTGACAATGTTGCTGGTGGTAAAATGGCAGCCGATTATTTAATTAAAAAATTAGGGTTGAAAGCAAAGATTGCAGAATTACAAGGTATACCAGGTGCATCTGCAACTCGTGAACGTGGACAAGGCTTTGATAAAATTGCTGACAAGAAATTGAATATCGTTTCTAAACAGACTGCACAATTTGATAGAGCAAAAGGTTTGTCAGTAACTGAAAATATTTTACAAGCTCATCATGATGTTAAAGGTATTTTCTCACAAAATGATGAAATGGCAGTCGGTGCTGCTCGTGCAGTAAAAGCAAGTAAAAAAGACATCGTTATTGTTGGTTTTGATGGAACTAACGATGCATTAAAATTAATCAAATCTGGTCAAATGACTGCAACTGTTGCTCAACAATGGGATAAGATGGCTGATACTTCTTTAGATGCTGTATATGATTATTATCAAGGAAAGACTGTCAAGAAGAATAACTTGGTACCAGTTCGTTTGATAACAAAAGAAAATGTTGATTCAATGTTAAAGTAAAATTTTAAGTTTGAATTTAATATAAATTAAAAAGATTGATTACCATAGGTAATTAATCTTTTTTGCTTCTATAAATATATTTTACTGAGTAATTATTTACTATCATATATCATCAAAGATCCATAATTATATTTATTACGTGTTTCTGAGTATTCAAATGGAGTATTGTCATCCAAAAATTTTATTTGTCTTACACATAAAACAGGATCATCTTTTGAACAATCTAAATATTTTATATCGTAAGCATCTGGTTTTTCGGCAGTAATTATTCTGTTAGCCTTACCAAAGTTTAAATGTAAGTGTTCCTTTATATAACCATAAATTGATTTATGTAAAATATCATCTGTAATACCTGGAATAACTTTAACTGGCATAATAGTATATTCTAGTTTAGCTGGAATACCATTTAACAATCTTTGTCTGATAATATCGTAAACTAGGTCATCTTTAGCTAGTCTTAGAACTTGGCATTCTTCATCAGTCGGCATTCGTTGATCAAAGGCGATGATATGGCTTGTGACGATACCACCACCTAATGAATGATTGGTAAAGCCATTAGTTTTATTGGCATCAGAATCTATAAGAAGTTTAGATATATTTTTAGATTTGATTTTTGTCCAGTGACCTTTAATTGGATCGATGATTTCTCGGTCTTTTAATAGATTGAATGCGCGTGAAATGGTAACTCTACTTGTGTCATACTCTTTGGCTAATTCTATTTGTTTAGGCAAAAAATCTTTATATTCACCAGAAATGATTTTTCGTTCTATTTCAGTAGCAATTTGTTCATACTTTTTCATAAATATACCTATTTTCATATGTAAATATAAAAGTTTACATATGAATTGTAGCGCCTTGTCTGTAATTTGTAACTATCTATAATTAAAAATGAATATAGCGCTTACAAGGAGGGGTAAAAATGGAAAAATTCTTTTGGGGAAATTCAACTTCAAGTATGCAAACTGAAGGTGGATGGAATGAAGATGGAAAATCTAAATCCGTTTATGATATTCGGACGGCAACTGAATCAAGTAGTGATTGGAAAGTAGCAAATGACAATTATCACAACTTATCAGAAGATTTAGATCTGATGAAGGATCTTGGCTTAAATATGTATCGTTTTCAAGTTTCTTGGTCGAGAGTGATGCATGATGGAGATGGCAATCTCAATAGCAAGGGATTGGAATTCTATGATCAGTTAGTACAAGGCCTACTTGACAGAGGTATTGAGCCAATGATTTGTTTATATCATTTTGATATGCCTTTAAAGCTAGCTAATGAAGGTGGATTCTTAAATAAGAAGGTTGTTGATGATTTTATTAGGTTTGGAAAAATTATCATTGATCATTTTAAAGATAAGGTCAAATACTGGATTACCTTTAATGAACAAAATTTATACTTTCAACCAGGAGCTACTCATTATGCAGTAGGAATTGACTTAGGACGTAAAGAGACAATCGAAGATATATATCAAATTTCTCATAATATCATGTACGCTCACGCATGTTTAGCTAATTATTTACATGATACTTCTAATAATAAGATTGGTGGGATGCTTGCATATGCTGCAACATATCCATCTACATGTAATCCGTCTGATCAATTGCTAGTAGCTAGATTTAATGAATTTGTGAATAATTCTTTACTAGATGCATTTGTAAGAGGAAGTTACTCACCAGCAGTAATTAGCTTTGTAAAAAGGTACCATCTTCATTTAGATATTGAAAAAGATGAGTTAGCAGAAATCAAGAAGATGAAGAGTGATTTTATAGCGTTTAGTTATTATCGAACGGATGTGATTGATGCAAGTAAGGTACCAGTAGATTGTGCTCCTAATTATTATCTTAAATATGGTAAGACAAGGAATAAATATACTAGAAGCAATTATTGGGATTGGAATATTGACCCACAGGGCTTTAGAAAGGTAATGGATGATATATATTATCGATATCGAGTACCTGTTTTCCCAATAGAGAATGGAATAGGTTTACTAGAACACTGGGATGGACTTCATCAGATAGATGATCAATTACGTATTGATTATATGAGAGAACATATTAATGAATTGAAAAAAGCCCAAAAAGAAGACGGAGTTGAAGTTTTAGGATATTTAGGTTGGGGATTGATTGATATTTTAAGCTCATCAGGAAATATGGATAAGCGCTATGGAGTGGTTTATGTCAATCGGTCGAATCACGATTTAAAAGATATGAAACGAATTCCTAAGAAATCATTTTATTGGCTACAAAATGTAATTAAAACTGATGCAAAATTCATTTAAGGAGAAGAAAAATGAATAATTCAATGCAAAATTCCAAATTAATGCAAGGCTTTACCAAATTTGCTGTTAAGCTTGGTAATCAAATTCATTTGAGAAGTTTACGTGATGCTTTTGCAACAATCATGCCCCTATATATTCTGGCAGGACTTGCAGTTCTTTTAAACAATACTGTTTTTACTTGGATTTTTAAAGGTAAGGCATTAGAACGAATTCAATATTGGGGTGTAGTGATTACCAATGGTACTTTAAATATTTCAGGTATTTTAATTGCAGGATTAATAGGCTATCAACTTGCCAAGAATAGAAAGTTTACTAATCCTCTTGCAAGTGCAATGGTATCAATTGCTACCTTAATAGTTATGATGCCGAATACAGTTCAAGTTATTCCAGATGTTGCTAAAAAAGCTGTGTCAGTATCAGCAGTAATGCCATTTAGTAACTTAGGAACAGGGGCAATGTTTTCTGGAGTAATTGTTGGACTTCTTGCAACAGAAATGTTTGTAAAGTTGTCGCAAATAAAGGCGTTACATATTAATTTAGGACAAAATATTCCACCAGCAGTTGGTCAATCATTTGATGTACTAATTCCTATACTGATTGTAATTTCATTTTTTGCTGTTATTTCTGCAATGCTAAATAATATGGCAGGGATGAACTTAATTAATCTTATTACTACATTTATCCAAGAGCCACTTCGCCATGTAGGAACAAGCCTTTGGGGAACTATTTTACTTTATTCATTGGGAAACTTACTTTGGTTATTTGGTATTCACCAAGCAGTTATTTACTCTTCAATTCTTGAGCCATTATTAATCGTTAATATTACGCAAAATATTGTTGCATACCAAGCTCACAAGGCAATTCCAAATATTATTAATGTATCATTAGTTCAAAGTTTTGGCTTAATTGGTGGATCTGGGTGTACATTATGCTTATTAATTGCAGTATTTTTAGTTTCTAAGAATAAGGCAGCAAGAACTGTAGGGAAACTTGCAGTTGCACCTGGTATTTTTAACATTAACGAGCCTGTTATCTTTGGATATCCAATTGTTTATAACATTTCTATGGCAATTCCATTTGTATTGATTCCATCTTTAGGGATATTGATTTCATATACCGCAACTACTTTAGGATTGATGAGCCCCTGTGTAATTCAAGTTCCTTGGACGACACCTGTATTTTTATCATCATTTTTAGCAACTGCAGGAGATTGGAGAGCTGTAATTGTTCAATTAATAGTTGTAGTGTTAGGTGTATTAATTTACATTCCATTTGTAAAGATGAATGATGCAGTAGTTGTTGCACAGGCAGGAAATTAAATATTAAATAATTTTTTGATTATCAAAATCTGTATATTTCTTGCAATCGCTTACAAATCAGAAATAAAATTATCATGTACACATAGTTAGTGAGGTGGTAAAAATGATGAAGAATATTTTATTATTGTTAATTGTAGCAATAAATGCATATTTTTTAGTGATGTTTTTGCTAGATATTAACAAAAACAAGAAGAAACTTAAGCAAGAAAAAGCAGATGGTCGTATTTTGCCGTTTACGTCTTTCATTATGTTTTTCTTATCTACTTTTGGGATTTCAGATTTTGCAATAGGAACAGTGCTTTATCCAAAATTAAATTGGGTTTCAATTAAAAAATTACCAGGTACTTTAAATACAGAATGCGTAATTCCTGTTGCAGTTATGGCTTTGAGTTATATTACTGCAATTACTGTAGATATCAAAACTTTAATTGTTTGTATTGTTTGCCAGGTTATAGGTGCTTATATCGGACCATATTTCGTAGTAAAACTTCCTGAAAAGGTCATCAAGCAATTTATTAGTATTGGCTTGATTATTGCAGCTGTCTTAATTGTTGCTGGTCAACTTAATATGATTCCTTCAAATGGAACTGCAACTGGTTTAACAGGTGGAAAGCTAATTTTAGCCGGCTTTTTACTTTTTATATATGGTGCGCTTAATAATATCGGTATTGGATCTTATGCATTAACAATGGTGACTGTATATCTTTTAGGACTTAATCCTGTAGCTGCGTTTCCAATTATGATGGGTGCATGTACATTTTCAGTACCTATTGGTTCAGCGCAATTTGTAAAATTTGGTGATTATAGTCGCAAGATTACACTATTCACTTCTACTTTTGGTGTATTAGGAGTTTTAGCAGCAGTATTTTTGGTTAAATCTCTTGATACATATATGCTAAAGTGGTTGGTTGTCATTGTCTTGCTATATAGTGCAATTTCTATGATGATGGCAAAGAAAGAAGAGGATTAAAATGTTATATTTAACAAAAGATGATATTCAAAAATGTTTTTCAATGAGAGATGCAATTGAAGCCGATAAAAAGGCTTTAGAACTTTATTCAAAAGGAAAAACTTCGATTCCTCTTAGAACGAATATCAATATTCCAGAAAAAAATGGTCAAAATTTGTATATGCCAGGCTTCGTTGGAGGAGAAAGTGCAGCTGCAGGAATAAAAATTGTATCTGTATATCCAGATAATATAACTAAGGGGTTACCAAGTGTTCCAGCTACAATGATTGTACTTAATCCAGAAACTGGTGTTGTATCTGCAATGCTTGATGGTACATATCTTACACAATTAAGAACTGGGGCAATTTCTGGTGCTGCAACAGAATTAATGTCAAATAAAGATTCCTCAATTATGGCATTGATTGGAACTGGTGGACAAGGAGCTGCGCAATTAGAAGCGGTATTAACTGTCAGACCTATCAAAGAAGTGCGTATTTTTGATATTGATTTTGAAAGAGCAAGTAAGTTTGCTGAAGATATGAAAGACCATTTTCCACAAGTCAAAATGATTCCATGCAAAAGTGCGGAAGAAACGGTTACAGGTGCGGACGTGATTACAACTGTGACTACTTCTAAACGATCAACTTTTGATGCAAATTGGGTAAAAAACGGTGCGCATATTAATGCTGTTGGAGCATATACTCCAGAAATGTGTGAATTGCCAAGTGCTATTTTACCTAAAGCTAAAACTATTATTTTTGATACTTTAGATGGAGTGTGGAGTGAATCTGGAGACTTTTTGCAACCACTAGAAAAAGGGTTAATTGATAAAAGTATTGTTAATGGTGATCTTGGACAACTCGTTAGTGGGGAAATCAGTGGCAGAATAACAAAAGAAGAGATATCAATTTTTGAAACTGTTGGAACAGCTGCATTAGATGTATATGTTGCTGGACAAATTGTTGATAAAGCAAAAAGTAGTAGTGTAGGTAAAGAAATCTAAAATATGTATAAAAGGAGCAGATAAAAAATCAGCTCCTTTTTGTATATTAATCTTTATTTATTAATTTTTCAGATTGGTAGGCCCTGATAGCGATATATAAATTCATTAAGTTATCTGTATTTTTAAAATCTACATTTATCAATTCTTCTATCTTTTTTAGTCGGGCACGTAAGGTATTAATATGAATAAACAGCTGCTTGCTAGTTTGAGTGTAGGAAAATTTGTTAGAAAAGAATATAGACAGAGTTTGAACAAGATGAGTATCGTGTTTTTTATCGTATGTTACTAGCGGAAATATAAAGTGCTTATACATATGATTCAAAAACAAATAATTAATATCTCCTTTATTATTAGTAAATAATTTAAAAATACCTATTTGTTGATATGCTTGAATATTTTTAGAAGAGTTGCTAGATTTAGCAAATTGAATTGCTGCTAGGGCTTCTTGCCAAGCTGTATTCAGATTCCAATATTTGTGATATGAACTAATTCCAATATAGAATTCAAAAATATGCAATTTATCTTTGAGGATATTAGCGATTTGTTCAACATTCTTGTCTATATTTTTATTAGTTGAGAATAGAACAATCCAATGATAATCCTTAATAAATACCAATGGATTAAAAAACACCTCTTTAAATTTATTAATTTCGTAGTAGAATTTAATAAATTCTCTTTCTGGCTGAGAATAATCAGTTACCTTAAAATTGGAGCTTATAACGACAGCTAAATAATTAGTATTAATTCGTTGTCCAAGAGTTAAACTGGATTTTTCAAGGACAGTTTGAGAGGGAGACGAAAGTTTTATTAATTCCTCAAAAACACTATTTTGTAGAAAGATATTGTTTGTTTCAATTTTTTTAATTAGGCTGTGTTTTAAATAGAAAATAGATTTTATATTTTGACATTTCGAAAACAACTCAGGAGGTATTCCTTCTGAAAAATGTTTGCTTCTAAATACAAAATAAGATTCTAACTTTCCGTCTTCAAATATTGGTAAGAAATATAATGAAAAATCTAATTGTTCTAAAAATTTACTCTTAAATACAAAGCCAGTCACGGTTTTTCCAGATAAATCGTGACCTAAAGGCTCTATTGATACTATATTTTTAGCAGAAAACTTTTCAAAGTATTCATTCCAAGCCCAATCATTTGAAAAATCTAAAATGCACATGTTTTTATCTACAATTGCAGATGAAAGTTGAATTTTTTTATAAACAAGATTGCAGAGACTAGTTTCAGTTGAATGGGTTGAAACATAACTGATTAGTTCTTGATAGAATTTTTCATTTTCTTTTAGAAGCTGTGTTCGATGCGTAATAGTTATTTCTTTTAATGAAATAATAACATCACTCCAGGGATGAAAGTCATCGATTAATATAATCGGTATTTTATAAAAGGTAAAAAGGTCAATATTGTCGGAAGTTATGTATTTCTTATATTTCTTTTTGGTAATTATACCTGCAATATCTTTTTGGTGTAATGATTCTATAAATTCTATGTCAATTTCAGTTCTGGCAAAATCTCCAATAATTAAGAGCTCATCTTTGTGGACCCATTTTTCAATTCCTTTAACGTCCATAATAGTTACAGATTCAATTTCTTTATCTAACGATAATTTGGGTGTTGCTAAGCAATAATTATTAAATACATTACTAGTGACTAAATCTTTGAGTCTAATTTTATTTTCCATAAATAATTCCTTGTATAACCACACATATTAAGCGCTTTCTTTTTGTATGTTATCATAATTAATTTCCTCATAGAAATAATTTACACTTTTCAGTGAAGATAAAAGTTTCACAGAAAAGGAGTGGAATTATGAGAAATCGTTTTAAAGGAAAAGATTTTTTAGCTTTTAAGGACATGGATCGTGAAGAGATAGAGTTCATTACCGATTTGAGTCTAGACTTTAAGAAAAAGTGGACTATTAGAGAACCACATGAATATTTAAAGGGACAGGTATGGGCTGCCTTGTTTGAAAAAAATAGTACAAGAACAAGGAATGCTTTTGAACGTGCAGCTGCTGATTTAGGAGTAAAAGTTGTTTATTTGCGGCCAGACGAAATGCAAATGACACGTGGAGAACCTTTAAAAGATACGGCGAGAATTCTTGATAGATATTTTGATGGATTGTTTATTAGAACCTTTGGCCATGAAATCGTTGAAGAATGTGCAAAATGGATGCAAAATCCAGTAATTAATGGATTAACAGCACTAGAGCATCCTACTCAAGGAATTGCAGATTTGATGACGATTAAAGAGAAAAAAGGACATTATCAAGGATTAAAAATCTGCTATGCAGGTAATATTTATAATGTTGCCTATACTACGATGATTTTTTGTGCAACTTTGGGGATTGACCTATCAATTGCATGTCCAGAGGGCATTGAACCTGATGAAAAAATGATAGCAGAAGCTAAAAGAAGAGCTAAGTTGTCAGGTGCAAAAATTGAAATCACATCTGATTTTGATAAAGCATTATCAGGTGCAGATATTGTATATGGAATGTCGCAATATAGTATGGGTCAGTCCGAGGAAAAAATAACTCATCTTAAAGAAGCATTTAAGCCATATCAAATTACCATGGAACAATTAAAAAAGGCTAAATCAGATGCTATTTTTATGCATTGTTTACCTGCACACCGTGGTGAAGAAGTAACAGACGAAGTAATGGAATGTGATCAATCAGTAATCTTTGATGAAGGTGAAAACAGAATGCATTCAATTAAGGCTATTCTTGCTGCAGTAGCAGATTAGATTCATCCAGAAAGTGGTGGGGCTAATGAAAAAGAAAAGGAAATTTAAAGCACCCAATACCTATGTGATTATCTTTTACGTGTTAGTGTTAGTGGCAATTTTAACATGGATAATTCCAAGTGGCTCCTATTCTTATGATAAAGCAGGAAAAGTTATTGCAAATTCTTATCACAGTGTAGCTACAAATCGGCAAGGTTTTTGGGATATTGTGATGGCTCCAATTATTGGAATGGTTGGAAACGAAAAAGTTTCAGGAGCAATTACAATTTCTTTAAACGTAATGTTATTTGGTAGTTTTCTTGAAATGATGGATGCTACAGGTGCAATTAATATAGCTTTGAAAAACGTAGCAAAAAAATATCAAAAAAATTACTACGTTTTAATTACTGTTTTAACTTTTTTAATGGGGATCTTTGGAACAGTACAAGGAGCCTATGAAGAAGGCTTTGTTTATCTGTTAATGTTTTTACCAATAATACTATCTCTTGGATTAGATACGATAGTAGCTCTGATGATTGTAATTTTCGGTACTCAAGCAGGCTGTGCTGCTTCAATTGTAAATCCTTTTTCAACTGGTATTGCGTCAGGGCTGGCTGGGATTAGCCCAGGTGAGGGGATAATATTTAGAGCGATTACCTTTATCATTTTAATGACACTTTGTTCAGCTATGATCTGTCTATATGCTAAAAGTATCAAGAATAATCCCGAAAAATCAGTTCAATTTTTTAGAAAAAAGGAAGATTTAGAAGAATTTGCTAAATCTGATGCTGGCAAGCAAAAGCTTGATAGTAAACAAAGAAAAATCTTTATCATTTTTATTTTAACTTTCTTGATAATGATAGTTTCATTAGTACCATGGACTTCTCTAAATAAAAACTGGACATTTTTTGTTAATGCAACTAAATGGCTGAATAATAATTTAATTACTGGAACAATTTTAGGTCATAATTTGGTTCCATTTGGTAATTGGTACTTTAATAAAATTAATGGGTTACTTATTGTTATGACTATATTATCAGGTCTTGTAATGGGATATGATATTGACAAAATAATTCAGATTTTTATTAGAGGTGCAGCAAGTTTAGTATCAACTGCTTTTATAGTTCCTCTTGCTAGAGGTATCCAAGTTTTAATGACAGAAGGTAATATAACCGATACAATTTTAAATTCTACTCAAAAAACATTAGGTACATTGCCACCAATAATTTTTATTTTGGTTTGTTTCTTGGTTTACATTCTATTAGCCACTTTTATACCAAGTTCGACAGGCTTAGCTGCTGCTACTATTTCAATTATGGCACCATTAGGCATGTTTGCAGGTATTTCTGCAGCTAATATGGTTGTAATTTATAATTTTGCTCTGGGATTTGTTAAATTGATAGCACCAACTTCAATTATTGTTATGACCTGTACTCAAGCAGTACATGTTACCTATGGGGCATGGCTGAAAGCAAGTTGGAAATATACATTAGGCTATTTAGCTATGTTGATTTTATTATTGGTTGTTTCTGTATTTGTAATTTAATAAGGAGAAATAAAATGACAGAAAAAGTTTATGTCCGCAATGCTACTAATGAATTGAAAAAGGTTATAGTCTGTTCACCAAAATTTTATAAATTTAATGGAATTAACGAAATTACAAAATCTTGGATGGAAAAAGGAGAAAAAGAACATAATGAGTTAATGGTTAAAGAATGGCAAACTCTAATTGATGCTTATAAAGAAAATGGAGTAGAAGTTGTCGAAATGGAGCCCCAGCCTGAATTAGAGGTTCAAACATTTGCTCGTGACTTCGGAGCAATGATTAAAGAAGGTGCAATCATTGGTAAATTTAGACATCCAGCTCGCCAAAAAGAAACAGCCGTTTATGAAGCAAAATTGAAAGAACTAGGTATACCAATTGTGGCTAGATGTAATGCTGGCTGTTTTGAGGGTGGAGATTTCTGGATGATTGATGAACATACTCTAGCATTTGGATTAGTAGATCGTACTGATCAAGCGGGTGTTGATAATTTAAGAGAACAACTTCAAAAATTCGGATATACAGTTGTTGGTGTCCCAGTTGCTCCAGAACATCTACATTTAGATATGTGTTTCAATATTGTTGCACCTAAAGTATGTTTAGCAACTAAAAGTGTATTACCATTTTGGTTCTTAAGAATGCTTGAGAGGCGTGGTTTTAATATTATTGATGTACCAGAAGAATTGATTGCTAAACATGGTTGCAACGTTCAAGCACTTGGCAAAAATAAGGTTTTAGGGATTGCAAATAATGTCTCCGTAAATGAAAAGTTAGAAGCAGCAGGTGTAGAAGTAATTAAATTACCTTTGGAACAGATTCTTAAAGCAGGAGGCGGACCACACTGTATGACTTATCCTGTTCAAAGAAGTTGATAAAAGGAGGAGCTTAAATGAAGATTGTAATTGCAGATTACCCTGACTCAATGATGCCAACTCATGAATTAGAAAAGAAAATTTTAATTTCTGGTTTAGGTAGTGATACAAATATAGTGATTTTTGAATATAGTGATAATAAACGTGAAGAATTTTTTAGGGTAATTAGGGATGCTGATGCTATTTTAACTGCTTTTACAAAAATTGATTCTGAAGTTATGGATCATGCTCCCAAATTGAAAGTAATATCTATTAATGCAACAGGATATGATAATGTTGATTTAGAAGAAGCAAATAAACGAAAGATTGGTGTGTGTCCTGTAGGAGAATATTGTACTGAAGATGTTGCTGAATTTACTATTACTACTAGTTTGGCAATGGTGAAAAATTTAAAATCATATATTTATGATATTGATAAAAACAAGCAGTGGAGATACGATTATGTAAATCCTAATCCAAGAATAGCTGATTTAACAATAGGAATCTGCGGATTTGGAAAAATTGGGACTCGTGTTGCTCAAAAGGCAAAAGCATTAGGAATGAAGGTTATCGCCACTGATCCATTTACTAATAATAAATTAGAAGATGTTGAACTTGTTACTAAAGAAGAACTTTTTGCTAATGCAGACATCATTACCAATAATATGAACTTAAACGAAACAAACCATTCATATTTTAATTATGATGCCTTTAAATTAATGGAGAAAAAGCCTTATTTAATTAATATGGGACGTGGAGCATGTGTGGTCGAAAGAGATTTACTCCAAGCTTTAGATGAGAAATTGCTAAAGGGTGCGGCACTCGATGTCTTAAGCGATGAAACACCAGATTTAGAGAAAAACCAATTGGTTGGTAGATCAAATGTCCTGATAACTCCACATGTAGCATTTTATTCAACTTCTTCATTAGAAGATTTACAAAGAATATCCACAGAAAATATTGTTAATTATTTAACAGGACAAAAGCAGAAAGTTTTTAAGTTGGTAACTGACCTTTAGCAACTAATAATATAGAGCAGATTATAAAAACTAAAAAATCATGTATCAATCGGAGGTACATGATTTTTTTAGTTTGATATAGTATCGCAAAAATAATTCCCTTTATATTTAAATAGCTCTTCTCATTTTTTATAGTATAAAATTTATGTAAAATAACCCCCACAACTTTAAAACTCAAAAAAACAACTATTTGTAAAATACAAAATCAGATAATATTCATAAAATATATTATCTAATATATATAAGTACAAACCGGAGTAATATAAGCACCTCTTATGTAACACGCTTACATTAGCGTGGTATAGGGGGGGGTAGCCACCATGCTATAAAAAATGATTTTCCTTAATCTTGCTAAACTAGAAACATAGAAATGTTTTTAGTTTTAGAAAGGATTGTATATTTTTTATGGGAGAAAAAGATAAAAGACTACGTTATTCACTTAGAAAAATGAAAAAGGGTGGAGCTGCATCTTTTGTTATAGGTGCGGTAATTTTTTTAAGTGCAGTAGAACTAAATTCTAAAAATGTATACGCTGCTGAGGTAAGCAGTGCTGAAGCAAGTCAATCACAATCAAGTGCTAGAGCAGTATTTGCAAGTTCTTCAGCATCTAATTCAACTGTTGCACATGAAGATAAAAGTCAAAGCACCTCAATTTTTATCTCTAAACCAACAGTAAGTGAAGTTTTTGTTGGAGATACAGCCATTAAAGGTAAAACTAGAGCTAATGCTCAAGTGGTTTTATATAAGGGGGATAATCAAGTTCAGACTACTTCAGCAGATGCAGAAGGTGGGTTTACTTTCAATCTTACTAATGCTGTAAGTGAAAAGGATAATTACTCTGTTCAAGCAGAAGTAGATGGTTCACAAAGTGAGAAAACTGTTATTAGTCCAATTGTACACTCAAATACTAAGCCATTAGCTAATGAGCGCAATGCTTATACCCCATTTGATGTTTCATTAGCTAATCGCGGTTTTAAATATGATGATGCCAAGCATGAATCATACATTGAATTGAATCTTGCTTTGGGATTATTATCTGAAGCTTATCTTGATTTAAATAATGCCAAGATGTTCTATCAAATTGACCCAGCTTTGGCCCCATATATTGATAAGATTGTCTTTTCAAGAGCACTTTTGTCAGATGGTGAAGCAACTAAAGATACCTCTAATGAAGTACCTGGCGCAACCAATGTTTGGACTAGTGGTGTTTTAACTACCCAAAATGGTCCAATTAGAGCAGCCTTAGCGGGTTCAACATCAAGTACTTACAAAATCTACTTGAAGGCTGATACACCAAATTCAATCTTATCTAAGCCTTTATCTTTTACAATGTGGGCAAGATACAGTAGTGGTCATGACATGGTTTCTGATTTTAGTAAAAATCTTATCCTTAATGATAATGAAACTACAACTTTTAGTAGTAATAACTTCTTTAAATCATTAGATATTGTAAATAATGACGGTCCTATTTTAGACAATATGAGTGTCGATTATTCTAATAAAACTGTGAATACTCGTTATCGTGTTAATGGATCATTACTAGGCGATAAGAGTAACTTAACTCTTAGAATTAGAGGAAATGACAACTTACTAAAGCTTATTGATAAGGTCAAAATTAGTAATAAAACATACACTTTAGCTAATAATACCCTAAAGTATCGAACTGGTGAATTATATATTAATGACATCGGTGGTAGTTTAGGTTTCTTATCTTCTTTATCAAATCGTCAAGACTTCAATGTGACTTTCTACTTAAAAAATGGCAAGTCTTTCGCTGATGCATTAACTTCTGAATCACAAAAGTTTGATTTCCAATTTGGTATCTATGACACGACTGATTATGCTACTGCATTTCATTCGTTAGATACAGTAACAAATAGCTTATCAACCAAAACTTATACAACTGGAGATAAGTATAATAATCAAACTTATGATTTAAGTACATTTAAGACAATTCTTGATAAATTAATTAAGCAAAAACAAGATAATCCAACAACTTATTTATCTTTTGAAGATAAAAAAATATCTGCAACTGAAAACAATCCATATGAAGCTGTTAAATTAGCACTTGAATCTCCAACTTTTACTAACATATCTATTGCTAAGTCTTTGGTAAATGCAGCTGATTGTAAGCAACTAGATAATACAGCAAAGTGGGCTTGGGATAATGGAGCAAGAGATGACTTACTTAAATATCTTGATGTTGCAACTAAAGTTGCAAGTTATATTCATTTAGAATTTCCAACTAAACCAACTGATTTTTCTGGATTACTCTTAAGGTACACTCGTGCTGGTACATTTATTTCTGCAGTTGATAGTGACAGAGATGGTGTCCTAGATATTACAGAAATTGATAATTCTTATGGTATGAATCCATCAGTTTACGATACAGATGGTGATGGTATTAGTGATGGACAAGAATTACGTGAAGGCCGTGACCCAGGCGTTGCTCCGTTTAATTGGACTGATGCTAATGGTAATCAGCTAAGTATTGATGTAGATACTACAACTATCTCAGGACAGTTAGGTAACCACAACTATCATAATGAAGTTATGCAACCAAGAACTGTTAACTTATATAAAGTTGATGATACTGGTAAGAAAACATTAATTGCTTACACTACTTCAGCTGTTGATCAAAATGGTAGTTTTACATTATCAAAATTCACTTTGAATAAGGGAGACAAACTCGTTATTGGATATGTTACTCCGAGAACTAATAAGTCTCTTACTGATAAAGATACAATTTTGCAACAAGCCTTTCCAACTGAACAATTTTCTAATGAAATTATTGTTAAAGGAAAGCAAGTTACAGTTACTTTCAATATGAATGGTGTTAGTGATGATGAAAATCAAGATATTAAAGTAGAAAAGGACTCAAGTTTTAATAAAGATAGTTTAACTTTGCCAACACCAACGATGAAGACTGGCTATTCATTTAAAGAATGGAATACTCAAGCTGATGGTAAAGGAACTGTAGTTACTGCAGATACAATCTTTGATACTGACACCACTGTATATGCAATTGGTGAAAAGATTAAATTACCAAATCCAACCAACATTAAGGCTGAAACCAGAACTGATGATAAGACCAAGAGTCAAGAAACTATCATCACTGGTAAGGCAACCCCAGGTGCCACTGTTACAATTAAGGATAATTTGGGTAATGAAATCGGCACTGGTGTTGCTAATGATGCTGGTAACTTTGAAATAAAAACTACTAGTCCACTTGCAGAAGCAACAAAAGTTTCAGTTGAAGCAACAAAAGTTTCAGTTGAAGCAACAAAAGGTGGTGAATCAAGTGATGCCGTTGAAGCGACTGTTGAACAAAATAACTTCCAAAAGGGCAATCCTTTAATTCAACCTGCCTCTCCAACAGCTGTTACAGCTGTAACAATCAAAGCTAGTGATGGTACTAATAATTCAACAACTGTTACTGGTAAAGCTGCAGCTGGTGAAACTGTGACAGTGAAGGATAGTTCAGGTAATGAAATTGGTACAGGTGTAGTTGGCGAAGATGGCACATTTACTATTACAACCAATAAGCCAATTGCTGAAAATGAAAGGATTCAAGTTGTTGTAACCAAAGATGACGCTGAAAGTGAACCCACTGAAGCTGTTGTGACTGCTAAAACTGAACCAACAAACCCAACTGAAGTAACGGCTAAAACATTACCTGATGGCAACTCAGATAGTACTATTGTTGCTGGTAAGGGAAAAGCTGGCGAAGTAGTAACTGTTAAGAATGATGCTGGTAAGGTAATTGGTACTGGTAAAGTTAGTGATGATGGTACATTTAGCATTAAGACTGATGAAGTAATTGAACCAGGAAAACAAGTTTCTGTTATTACAACTAATGATGGAATGGATAGTATTCCAGTTCCTGTAACAGTATCTGGTGAAACTATCACTTCAATTAAACAAAGTGCTAAAGCTGCAGTTGATAATTTAACTTATTTAAATAATGCCCAAAAGCAAAGTGCTAAGGATGCAATTGATAGCGCAAATACAGTTGACGAAATAACTACTGCAAAGAATAATGCAGTATCTACTGATACAAATATGAAAGATCTATCAGAAGATACTAAGTTAGCAGCTGATAAGACACAAGATCCATATCTCAATGCAGATTTAGATAAGAAGCAAGCATATGACAAGGCAGTAGAAGAAGCACAAAAGCTTCTTAACAAAGAAACTGGAACCAGTGTAGGTGCTGATAAAGATCCAGCAGAAGTGGCACGAATCAAACAAGCTGTTGATGATGCATATGACGCTTTGAACGGTAACTCCAGTCTTGATGATGCTAAGCAAAAAGCCAAAGATGCTGTTGATAAGAACTATACTAATCTGAATGATAAGCAAAAAGAAACTGCTAAAAAGAGAATTGATTCTGCTAAATCAGAAGATGAAGTTAATAATGCTGATAAAATTAATTCTGGTTTAAATGAAAAGATGGGTGAATTAAAAGAAGTTTCAAACTTATCAGATAAAATTGAAACTACTTCTAACTACTCAAATGCAGATTCAGATAAGAAGCAAGCTTATAAAGAAACTGCAGATAAGATTCATGAAACTGTTGCTCCATCTGGCGATGATTTAACTACTGATGATGTAAATAATTTAATTACAGATGAAGCTACAAAGAGAGCTGCTTTAAATGGGGATGCAAGAGAAAAAGCAAGACAAGAATTAGAAAATAATTACAATAGTGGTAAATCCTTGCAAGATGGTAGTACTCTGGATCCAAAATACTACAATGCTAGCGAAGAGAAAAAGCAAGCCTTCCAAAAAGCTTTGGATAATGCAAAAAAAGCTCTAGATAATTCTGAAACTACAGAAGCTGAATATAAATCTGCAAATGATGAATTACAAAAGGCTAAAGCAGATTTAGACGGTCAAACTACTGACAAGAGCAAG
>NZ_AYYU01000014.1:0-1045 GCF_001436455.1 Lactobacillus jensenii DSM 20557 | reverse complement strand
AAGGGTACTGATAAGTACAAGAACGCCAGCGATGACACTAAGTCTAAGTTCGACGACGCATTGAAGAAGGCTGAAGAGGTAAAGAACAATCCTAATGCGACTCAAAAAGAAGTAGACGACGCAACTAAGAACTTGAAGAATGCGCAGAATGATCTAGATGGTCAAACTACTGATAAGAGTAAGTTAGAAGAAGCAATTAAATCAGCTGATGATACTAAGTCAACAGATAAGTACAAGAATGCAAGTGACGACACAAAGTCTAAGTTTGACGACGCATTGAAGAAGGCTGAAGATGTTAAGAACAATCCTAATGCGACTCAAAAGGAAGTAGACGACGCAACTAAGAACTTGAAGCAAGCCCAGAATGATTTAGATGGTCAAACTATTGATAAGAGTAAGTTAGAAGATGCTATCAAAGATGCAAATGACGCAAAGGATACAGACAAGTACAAGAACGCAAGTGACGATACTAAGTCTAAGTTCGATGATGCATTAAAGAAGGCTGAAGATGTTAAGAATGACTCTAACGCAAACCAAAAAGAAGTAGATGACGCAACTAAGAACTTGAAGAATACGCTAAACAATTTAAAAGGTCAGCCTGCCAAGAAGGCTAACCTCATTGCTTCTAAAGACAATGCTAAAATTCATAAGCAAACTCTATTGCCTCAAACTGGTACTGAAACTAACCCACTAACAGCTATAGGTATTGGATTGATGGCATTAGGCGCAGGAATTTTTGCAAAGAAAAAAAGAAAAGATGATGAAGCATAATCTTAAATAGATTTCTTATTATTCTCAATAAGAAATCTCACTAAAAATGAATGCCTCATAATTGTTAGACATAAAGTCTAATGGTTATGAGGTGTTTTTTATATAAAAAATAATTACCTAAATAGTTTAGATTATTTCAGAGAAAAAAATTTTTTTAGTGTATTTATATTTGTAAGTATTTAAATTTCTCTGGAGGTAATTATGTCATACGATGACAAATTTTATGGTTTCACAAATGATGAAATTTTTGGCAGTATTATGCAAAATAAACGTT
>NZ_AYYU01000013.1 GCF_001436455.1 Lactobacillus jensenii DSM 20557 | reverse complement strand
AAAAGATATTATCTAAAAACTGAAATAACAACCAGAAAGGGTTTAATATCACATGATTATATCTGATTTAACTGAAAAAAATATTGATACGAGCATCCCCCCATAAAAAATACACAACCCTTGCAAAGCACAAGAATTGTGTATTATCAATCATTTAAAAATGTATGGTATCTAATTATTACAAACTTTCAATTTTTATTCCTACATCATTGCCTAAATGTTTTTTCAATGTAGCAATTACATCTTCCATTCCTTTAGCAAAACGAATGTAGTAAACATGGCCTTTACTTTGTAATTCCATTACAACGTAGCTTTTATTATTAGTTAATGGTGCATTAATAAGCGTAATTTGATCTAAATCTGAATATTTAATAGTTCTTCTAATATAACCACTAATGACAATTCGCTTCTCACCTAAGCCACTTACTCCATCCATTACAGACATTACCAAAAAGACTGCTAATAAAACCGGTGCGCCCGCTTGAGTAATATCAATAAAATTCCAAGAAATGGACACATAGACGAAGACAACTGCCCAAATAATTGAAGAAATACGGTAGCGGCCCGGGTAATCAACAACTGCTTGCCAATACCAGCTGTAAACAATATAGCCAATAATCAGTAAGTCAAAAAGACCATAAAATAAGCTAGTCATAAAATCACCTTCCGTTCCTTTAAATTATATTATAACAAACAAGTGCATTATAATTTAGTTAGATGTTTACTTAAGAAGGTACAAAAATGCAAGAAAATATTCAAGACCTAAAATCTGCTTTAAAACAAGCTCAACATATTGTCTTTTTAACTGGCGCTGGAGTTTCAACCCATTCAAATATACCTGATTACCGTTCTAAATCAGGTATTTATCACGGAACTGAATTACCGCCAGAGATTATTTTAAGTGAAGATACATTGTATCATCAGCCTAATTTATTTTATCAATTTGTAATGAACAACATGTATTTTCCAAAGGCCCAGCCCAATTTCATCCACCAAAAGATTGCAGAGATTTGTAATAAAAAAGGAACTCTAATTACCCAAAATATTGATGGCCTAGACTCTAAAGCTGGCAATAAACATGTAATAGAATTCCATGGAAACTTATATAATATATATTGTACGAAATGTCTTAAAAAACTATCTTATAGTATCTATCAAAAGTCCTATAAACATCAGTGTGGTGGTATCATTAGACCAGATATCGTTTTATATGGTGAAGGGATTGACCAACAAAAACTTGCAAAATCTATCTCTTATATCCAAGAGGCAGACTTAATAATTATTATTGGAACTAGCTTTGTAGTCTATCCCTTTGCCGGTTTATTAGCTTACCGCCAAAAAGACGCTCCAGTTTGGGCAATTAATAAAACCAAAATAGAAGCCTCAAGTATCAGACAAATCAATGGTGATGCCTTAACTATTTTGAAAGACTTGTAAAATATTCTTTCAAAATTACAGCTTGATTATAAAGTGGATCTTTTGCACCATATAAAAAGATAACATCACTCTCTTTTAATTTTTCTTGAATTAATTCTACAAAAGATTTAGTTTCAGGATTTGCCTTAATTTCAGCCAGATATTTTGCTTTAAATTCCGGAAATTTTTGGGGATCGTGATTAAACCACTTACGTAACTCATTGCTTGGCCCCATTTCCTTAGCCCAAACATCTAAATCGGCTTTAACTTTACTAATTCCTCTAGGCCACAAGCGATCTACTAAAACTCGGAAGCCCTTTTCTTGTTCATGACTATAAATTCGAACCAATTTTATTTCAGACATTTAGATAACTTCTTTCCCATATTGTATTTATTATTTGTTATAGCAGGTATTTATGAATTATCAAAACTTTTTTCAAAATCGTCCTACAACTGAAATTGCCCAAGACTTGTTAGGAAGAACATTAACATATGAAAATAATGGCGAAATTTTAGGTGGCTTAATTGTCGAAACTGAAGCATACCTTGGTCCAAAAGATTATGCTGCACACTCATATAACGGCCGAAGAAGTCCAGCTAATGAAGGACTATATTGTCCCGGAGGCTACTTATATATCTACGCCCAAAGGCAATACTTCTTCTTCGATATTGCTACACAAGAAAAAGATAACCCTGAAGGAGTTTTAATTAGAGCTATTGAGCCTACGCTAGGAATTAAAACTATGATTAAAAATCGTTCAGGAAAAACTGGATTTTTATTAACTAATGGACCAGCAAAAATGATGCAAGCGTTCGGCGTTACAAGTCGCAAATGGGATCTTCATCCTATTGAAAAAACTCCATTTTCTGTTGATTTAACTACCAAAAAAGCTATCAAAGAAATTGCTTCTGGGCCAAGAATTGGAGTCCGACAAGATAACGATTGGTCAAAACGACCATTACGCTTTTATGTTGCTGGGAATCCATATGTTTCTGACATGAAAAAGAAAAATATTCAAGAAAATAACGGCTGGGTGTTGACAAAGTAATTTTCTTAATATATTCTTAAGCACAGTTAAATAAATAATCCAATGCAATAGAGGTTGCGACAAGTCACAAACATTCCGGAGTCCGCGAAGATTTTGAAGGAATCTAAAGGATTGTCGCCGAAATGATTAACTAATTCGCGTTAGCTAGTTGTTGGGCTACAAGAGCATATCTTGTAGACTGTCCTGGAGTCCCCAGGGAGCGCTATCTGATTTGGTAGATAATACTGATGATTAAACCCTATTGTTTTTAGTGAACAATAGGGATTTTTTTATTGCTCTTTATTGTATTGGCTTTAGTTGATTAATTTTGGAGGTTTTATCAAGTGAAGTCAAAAAATACTTGGCTAGTAATTCTAGCATTTTTAATGGCATCAATTGGATTTTTTGGAAATAACAACCAAGAAGTTCAAGCTGCCAAAAGCAATGGTGTTTTAAGAATTGGGCTGGAAGCAAACTATCCCCCATACAACTGGACACAAACAAACAGTAGCAATGGCGCAATTCCAATTGAAGGTTCAAAGACCTATGCTAATGGTTACGATGTTCAAATCGCTAAGTTAATTGGTAAAAAGTTGGGTAAAAAAGTTGTCGCTGTAAAAACTGAATGGGATGGACTTTTACCTGCTTTAACAAGTGGCAAGATTGACTTAATTATCGCTGGTATGAGTCCAACAGCCGAAAGAAGAAAGGCTATTAACTTCTCAAACCCATACAGAAAGTCAACTTTTGTTGTTATTACTAAGAGTAACAGTAAATATGCTAATGCTAAGAGCTTGACTGATTTTGCTGGTGCAAAGTTAACCGCTCAACAAGGTACTTTACACTACGACTTAATTAAACAATTAAAGGGGGCTGTTCGTGAAAATGCCATGAAAGACTTCGCCGCAATGCGTCAAAGTTTAATTTCTGGCACGATTGATGGTTATGTAGCTGAAGATATTGAAGCTCAAAGTTTCAAGAGTGTTTACCCTAACTCAACTGCCATTAACATCAGCAAGATGCCTGGTTTCCACGTTTCAGCTAGCGATAGCGAAACTTCAATTGGGGTTAAGAAAGGTAATGACAAGCTTTTAGCTCAAGTAAATGCTGCTTTAGCAACTATTTCAAATTCTAAACGTGACCAATTAATGGAAACTGCTGTTAAAGAGCAACCTTCTACTGACAGTGACAAGAAGACCAACTGGTTTGTTTCAACTTGGAACACTTACGGTTCAATGATTCTTGCCGGTGTTGGTATGACACTTTTGCTTGCCTTAGTTGGTACTATTGCAGGTTTCTTTATCGGTTTGGTTGTCGGAGTTATCAGAACTATTCCTACTCCAACTTCTTTACTTAACCGCTGGTTATTAAAGGTTGTTAACTTCTTACTTTCTGTTTATGTTGAAGTCTTCCGTGGAACTCCTATGATGGTTCAAGCAGCTGTTATTTACTACGGAATCGCTCAATTTTGGCACCTTAACTTGAACAGAACTGTAGCAGCTTTAGTAATTGTTTCTATTAATACTGGTGCCTACCTTGCCGAAGTTATCCGTGGTGGTATCATGGCAACTCCTAAGGGTCAATTCGAAGCTGCTAGTGCATTAGGTATGACTCACAATCAAAGAATGTGGAATATCATTTTGCCACAAGCAATTAAGAACTGTTTACCATCAATTACTAATGAATTTATCGTAAACATTAAGGATACTTCAGTATTAAGTATTATTTCTGTTTCAGAATTGTTCTTTGTTGGTTCAACAATTGCCAGTCAAAGCTTCCAATTCTTCCAAACTTACTTGATGATTTCAGCAATTTACTTAGTACTTACTTTCTCAATTACTAGAATTTTCAACTTAATTGAAAAGAAACTACAAGGTCCTAAGAATTACAATCTAATGGCTAACCAAGTCCAAGTCGGTACACCTGAAGAACAAGGAGGAAACAACTAATGAGTGAAAATATCATCAATGTTAATCACTTACAAAAAAACTACGGTGATCACCAAGTATTGCGTGATATTACCTTTGATATAAAAAAAGGTGAAATTGTTTCAATCATCGGTCCTTCTGGTGGTGGTAAGTCAACCATGCTTAGATGTATCAACTTGCTTGAAGAACCAACTAGTGGCGAAATTAACTTCAACGGTAGTGACATTACCAAGCCTGGCTTCAATCGTAACGATTACCGTTCTAAAGTCGGTATGGTTTTCCAACAATTTGACTTATTTGAAAACAAGAACGTTTTACAAAACTGTATGATTGGACAAGAATTAGTCTTAAAGCGTTCAAAAGAAGAAGCAAAAAAGATTGCTTTAGAGAACTTAAAGAAAGTCGGTATGGATCCATTCATTGATGCTAAGCCTAAGCAATTATCTGGTGGGCAACAACAAAGAGTCGCTATTGCCCGGGCAATATCTATGAATCCAGATGTTTTACTCTTTGATGAACCAACTAGTGCCCTTGACCCAGAAATGGTTGGAGAAGTTCTTGATGTTATGCAAAAGCTAGCAACAACTGGTTTAACAATGATTATTGTTACTCACGAAATGGCCTTTGCTAAGCATGTTTCTGACAAAGTTATCTTTATGAGTGATGGTGTGATTACTGAACAAGGCAGTCCTGAAGATATTTTTGATCATCCTCAAGAAGAAAAGACGCAAAAGTTCTTACGTAACTTTAGAAAAGAAGACATTTAATAAAAGATGATATAGAAATAGCTATCCCTAATTGGCAGGGATAGCTATTTTTTATCCTTCAAGAAATTCTGACATATGCTGTGCGTAGGCTTCCATTCCTAGCCAGGCACAAATTTCGATTGCTTTTTGGCATTTTTTTAAATACTTTGTAGCATTCGAGCTTTTATATAGAGCCATATTTTTATAGAAAATAATATTATTTTTATAAAAGACTAAATCGGGAGAACTTGGAATTGCATCAGCTATTGACACCAACTTATCTATTCCTTCATATTCTCCAATCTTAAGTTTTAAAAATAGATTATTACAAATAATTCCTAAAAGGGTTCTCTTAAGCTCTTTAGAAAATGGTGGTTTATATTCTTTTAAAATATCCTGAACAATCAAATTAACACTAAAACAATCGTATAAAGGCATTAAGTTACAAAAAAGCGTTAATTTTTCTTCATTCCAATTCGGAAGACTGAAAACTTTTTCTCTGAGTTGTTCCCGTAGTTTCCAATTTACTGGTTCAGTTGAACTTTTATCAATTTCAAGATATCCACGAGCAATTAGTATCTGCTCTTTTTTTACTTCTTCAGGTAAAAGACTTCTTTCTATCAAGTTAGGGATTTTTTCAAGTGAATCTTTATCGCCATTATAATGAGCAGCCACTATCATTTCATGAAAAAGATTAAGCTGCTTGGCCAAATCTTGAGAATCAAACATTCCAAAAAAATCACTTAATCGGATATTGTTTCTTTTTAGCAGTTCAATCAAATCTTCAGCTGATACCCGATGAGAGCCTTTTTCAATCTTACAGTAGTAAGATGGGCTAATTACATCAGAAGCAAATTCTTTACGTGTTTTGCCTTGTTCGAGGCGAAATTTTTGTAACAACTCTCCAATTTTCATCATCATTCCCCCATTTTTAGGAGTAATGATAATTGGAATTTAGTATGTTTGCAAGTTATATGCACAAAAAGCAAAACCAAGTGTCTATCATTTACTTTTTAATCTAATAACTAAAAAGTAATATATTGCACTTAAAAATAAAGCAAAGCCATAAATATATTGTGTGCTAAGTGAGCCCCATGATTTAACAATCCAGCCTCCAAATATAGATCCGATAGGAATCATAATTGACAAAATACTGTCATTAATGGTTTGAACTCGTCCAAGTATTGCCGAAGAAAAGCTCACCTGCACTAAAGCCTCAAAATTCGTATTCATCATTGTTATCCAAGCTGATGAAATTGCCGAAGATAAAAGCAAAATCCAAATATTTAAGTTGACGGATAGAGGAACTATAAGTCGGAAAATTGCCGCCCCCAAAAAGCAGATTGCTACGAAAAGGCGCATCTCTTTTTTGCTAGCCTTAAATTTTTGAACTAAAAAGGCTCCTAATACTCCTCCAATAGACGATGCGAGTAGTAATTCGCCATATCCGATTATCGAATTATGGATGTAATCTTGCGCAAAATATGGTAAACCAACAGTGAAGATTCCGTAAAAGAAATTGACGACTCCAAGTGGCAAAATTAATTCCAGAATATTTTTTTCTTTTTTTAATGTTTTCCAGCCAATCAGAATGTCATTTAAGTATGAATCAGAGAAATATTCATCTTCCTCGAGGATATCTTTAGCAGATACTGAGATATTTACATGGGCATAAAAGAGTAAAGCCAAGGCGAAAACTAAGGCTGATAAAATCACCGTTGCATCAATAGAAAAGAGGGCAATTATTACAGTTACCCCAGCATCAAGAATCATATCTAGGGTAGTGAAAGTTACTTGAAACAAGCCATTAAACCGTAAAATTTCTCTTTCAGGAACCAGTACTGGCAGTAATTTGTATTGGGCTGGGTAAATTATGGCGGATAAAATAGTTGATGCAATAAATAAAAGCATCAAAACAATTGTCATCAAAAGATTGTGGAATTGTGTTATTAAGGCTAAAAATACCACAATACTAATTAAGGCCTGCAAGATTGTCGAAATTTTAAGCAACTTTTTAATCGAAACGCGGTCGATAATCGGGCCAAACCCAAAAGAAAGCATATCAATTCCTGAAGTAATTGCGAAGATGATGGAAACACTCATTGTCGAATGAGTTACTTGCTTAAAGTACCATAAAATCGCTAGATAAAATAAACTGTCGGCGATGTTAGTAGCGACGCGACCAGCTAAAAGAGTATAAACACTGAGATTTTTCTTTAGTTTTAACATGATTAATTATCTTTCTCTAGTTTATGTTAATAATAAAGGAGATTACTAGAAAGCAAGCTCTTTTGTATCATATTTGTTACATATTTATTTTTGACCAACTTTTTACTACTTTTTCATATCCATACTTTTTCAACATATCCTGAATGTGATTAGCGGATTTATAATCACCTTTAATTAAACACTTAAAGTATATAGCAAAGAATCTATAAATCATAAAATGAAATACATTTTCTGTTAAATCTAAAATAGTCTTGATAGTTTTTTCAACCTTTATTTTTTCTTGAGCTGTAACATAAGTTTTTCTTTCATAACAAATCCCAAGATAGTTCTCTAACAAGCGTAAATATCTTTCTATCATAATCTTTGATATACTTTTATTTTTTTGGATGTACGCTAACAATCTACCAATTAAAAAATCCAGATGTTCCTGAGACCACATCGGCATTGTATTAGCTAGTAATCTCAATAGTTCTGGACGTGTAATCCAATTTTTCCCCTCATCAAATTGCTCATAAATCTCCTTAATTGTCTGTTGATCAATTTGCTCTAGCTTATTCTCAAGATAGGCTACAGATACAATACTCCTCAATTTTAATATTTTGTGCCCAGGCAATACATGCACTTGTTTACAATATTCTTTTAATTGTTGCAAATCTTTCCGATCAAATGTAAACATCATTTTATTCTGTAAATATTCACTCATTTGGTTTTCTTTCGGCATGTAAGTTTCTTTTAACAACTTATAAAATGAAGAGATATCTATTTCATGTAAAAATAATATTTTAGCAAGACTTTCTGCACTGATACCTGTTTGATTACTTTCAACTTTTACATAGAATGGGCGACTAACAATCCCTTCACACATTTGTTTTTGAGTAAGTCCTCTTTCTAATCTAACCTTTTTTAATGCGTCACCTATTGTCATTGCTTTTACCTCATAAATATTATTTTTCTTTAAAAGCTTAATTTATAAATATTGTACAAAAAAATGGTAAAAACAGCACTCACACTGCTTCACTTCAAAATGTCATATCCGCCATTTTCTCTTTCCATCTCAAACTTTTCTATAAAATATTTCATAAATATCCACTATAGAAAGGTTATACAAAATGAAAGTCTTCTTTAAAAACTCAAATTTTCGTCTTTTTGCAACTGGTAGTTTTCTTTCAAGCGCTGGTGATGTTTTATTCTACCTAGCCTTCATGACCTATGCCAGCAACTTAAAAAATTATTCTTTAGCAATTTCCTTAATCGCAATTAGTGAAGCTATTCCGAAGTTTTTCACACTTTTTGGTGGTTACCTTGCCGACAAAACAAGAGATAAATTTAAGAGTATTTTTAACCTTGCCTTAGTTAGATGTATTCTTTATACCATCGTCGGCTTATTATTAACGACCAAAATGAGTGATTGGAATTTGGTAATGTGTATTGCTTTAGCGAACTTTATTTCAGACACCTTTGGTACTTATTCAAGTGGCTTAGTTACACCTTTAATTGTTGCTATCTTAGGTAAGGAAAACTACGCCGAAGGTAGTGGTTTTGCTAATGGTATGTCACAAACAATCTCAATGCTTGCTCGCTTTGCTGGTGCTAGCATGTTGCTATTTATGTCATATTCTTCATTAGCATTTATCAACGCTGCTACTTTTTTAATCGCTGGTATCTTATTTGCTTTAGTTGGTAAACGAGTAAACACACAAAAATTGCCACTTCCTAAATCAAATAAATTAAACTTCTTCCAAACACTAAAAACATCTTTTAAGCAAGTAAAAAAGCAAAACAATCTTTTAACCATGATTTCTATCTTAGTTTTGCTTAACGCTGTCTTAGCGGTACTAATTCCTCTATTTACAATTATTTTGGCAACTCATAAGCAAACCATGCTTATTGGTAGTTACAGCTTTACTTTGGCAATCGGAGAAACAATTGTTGGCGGCGGTATGATTTTAGGTAGTTTATTTGGTCCTACTATCTTCAAAAAGACTTCTGTTTTCTTACTAGCAATTTATTCAAGTATCTTGGCACTTTTTGCTAGTTTAAGTTTGTTCATTAACAATTTATTTGTTATTTTAGGAACCTTTGCCTTGCTAACTTTCTTTGTAGCGACAATTTCTTTAAAAATGAATCAGTGGCTCATTTCTTCCGTAGAATCAAGCATTCTAGGCTCTACTGCTAGCTTATTAAATACCTTGTTAATGGCTAGCGACCCATTTATGACGATGCTGCTCTCAAGTATTACTGCCATCAGCAATGTCTACATCGCTATTTCTGTTCTACTATGCTTTAACGTTTTAGTTATCTTTTTAATCATCACAGCTTATTTGAAAAATAAAGCCTTAAAAGCTAATATCCCTCTTGCTGAGTCAGAAGCTTAAACTAGTTATTTGTATTCTTGCTTTTTAATTATTTATAATGAAAATAACTATTGAAACAGAAAGGATACACTATGACTCACAAGCAAAATAAAGTAGATGCTAGTTCTGGTTCATCTTTTACCGAAAAATTAGAGCAAGAAGCCCCACAAGTTTGGCCTGGTCCTAAAGGTATGATTCCCGTTACTAGTGGCCGCGCTGATGATGCCAATGTCCACAATCGTAATTATTTAGACAATATTTTAGTTGAAATGCGCATCATTGATGCTGTAAAGCCTGATCTAACAACTGAATTTTTTGGCAAAAAATACGCTTCACCAATCAATCTAGCAGCGGTATCTCACTTAAATAAGGTTTTACCTGACAAGAGCCGCAAGCCAATGCAAGAGAAAGTTCAAGCTGCTAAAAGTCAAAATGTCTTAAACTGGATTGGCATGGAAAGTAATCAAGACTACGCCGAAATTGTCAAAAATAGCGGCGATACCGTTAGAATTGTTAAACCTTTTGCCGAACACGAAGACATTATCAATGAATTGCGCTTTGCTCAAGATTTAGGAGCCGTTGCTGTTGGTATGGATATTGATCACGTTCCCGGTGAAGATGGCAAGTATGATGTTGTTGACGGCATTAACTTAGGTCCGGTTACTTTTTCAGATTTAAGAAGATATGCTCATACAACAAACCTTCCGTTTGTTGCTAAAGGCGTTTTATCTGTTCAAGATGCGCTCAAAGCTAGAGATGCTGGTGCTAGTGCAATCGTTGTTTCTCACCACCATGGTCGCTTACCTTTTGGTGTTCCACCACTAAAAATGTTACCCGCAATTAAAGACGCTCTTGCCGATAGCAATATGACCATTTTTGTTGATGGTTCATTAATGACTGGTTATGATGTCTACAAGGCTATGGCTATGGGTGCTGATGGTGTCTTAGTAGGGCGCGCAATTTTATCTGAATTATTGCAAGCTGGCCAAAAAGCCACTGAAGAAAAAATCAAGCTGCTTAACGAGCAATTATCACAAATGATGCTTTATACTGGCATCACTGACACTAAGTCATTTGATAGCAGTGTACTTCATTTTAATTAAACAAAAATAATATTACAAAAGGCTAGGATTTACCTAGCCTTATTTCTTTACTTTAATTCTTCATTTAAATGATTTTGCATTTCAAAAACTTCTGTTTCTAACTTTCCACTTTGCAAGCCATTTTCTACTTGATAGTCTGCATCGTCCATCACACTATAATATTTTTTAAATTTTGGCTCAACATTACCAGAATTTAAAATTGCATTCAACTTTTGAGTTGTTAAGTTGCTCCCCTCGCTTACTAGCATTTTCTTCATTGCCGTACTTTGAGCAATCTTTTTTAAGGGACTAACCCCTTGCGAATATTTAATTAATTCAGTTTGAACATCTTTAGATACTAGTAATTTCATAAACTGCCAAGCGAGTGTAGCGTTGCGACTATGAGAAGAAATTCCAAATGAAACATTAGCTAGCTTAGTTCCCCTTTTTTTACTCATACTTGGCATTTTTATTACATCCCAATTAAAGTTAGAATTTCTAGTTACATGATAAGGATAAGATGTATATGTTCGATATTGCGCCAAAGTCATCGGTGAAAAGGCAACCTTTCCCTGGTCAAACATTGCACTAGTTACGTTTATATTATTATTTAATTGCTCAAGCTCAGTTATCAAATTAAGCCCTTGCATTACTTTATTCGAAGTTAATTGCGATTTAGTACCATCACTAGTAAATAATTGTCCTTGATAGCTATTTACAGCTGCTTGCCAATTAAAATTTTCTGTAACACCATAATAATCTTTTTGACGAAGTTTTTTATTCAATAGCTCAAGCTGTGTTGGTTGCCAGTCAAAATTAGGAATTTTCAGTTTAGCTTTAGCCAGTAAACTAGTATTTACAACCATTAAACTTGGATTTACTTCAAAAGGAAGCGCTAGTTGCTGATTGTGATATTGTCCACTTTCTAATGCAGCTTGATAAAAATCACTCGTCTTAAATTTATCATGTCTAATATAGCCATTTAAATCTAGCAAGGCCCCATCACTTGCTAAAATATTAAAAGTATTTGCTGGTACAATAAAAACATCTGGTTCTGTACCTTTAACTAAGCTATTAGCTAGCCATGAGCGATAGTTGGTCTTAGTTATTCCTGATTCATAGATTACTCGAACGTTTGGATATCTTTTTTTGAACTTTTTAACCACATAATCAATCATGTGGTATGAATCCCCTTGTGGTACATCCCAATAACTACCAGTATATACACCGATTGTTAATGTCTTGGGTTCACTCGAAATTTTAGCAAAATAAGTTACACTTCCCATTAACAACAATAAAAAAATAGTAACTATCATTAACTTGGCTTTATTTTTTTCCATTTTATTCTCCAAAATCTCGAGAAGTTACACCTGTTTGAACGGCCCAAATTGCTAATTGTGTACGACCACGCAAATCTAATTGACTTAAAATTGAGGAAATATAGTTACGAACTGTCCCTTCTGATAAATATAATTTTGCAGAAATTTCTTTATTTGATAATCCTAATCCCACTTGTTGAATTACACGCCATTCATTTTTAGAAAAATGCTTACTTTCTGTTTGATCAACTTGAATTGCATAATTAGATTGGGCCATCTTAGAAAATAATTTGAATACTTTTTCAGCAATATTAGGATTAATCATTGCACCTCCCTGATAAACTGTTTCAATTGCTTGATAAAGTTGATCATTGGAAACTCCCTTTAATAAGTAACCTGAAGCGCCATATTTTAAAGCACTAAAAATAAAATCATCATCATCAAAAGTAGTCAAAATTATTACTTTAATTTCTGGATACTTACTTTTTACATATTTAGTGCATACAGTTCCGTCCATTTTTGGCATTCTCACATCCATCAAGATAACATCTGGACGTTCTTTTTTTATTGCGTCCAAAACTTCTTCGCCATCTGCTACTGTTGCAGTTACCTTAAATTTAGGATTAGCTTCTAAGATAATTTGAATAGAACTTCTGATTAACTCTTGATCATCTGCAATTAAAACTTTAATCATGGTTTGCTCCTTCCTTGGGAATTTCTACTTTTATCTCGAATCCATCCCCACTCTTAAATTCAATGTGTCCGCCAATAATTGCCACACGTTCTTTCATTTGTGTTAAACCAAATCCTGGCTTTATTTTACTGCAACCTGAGCCATTGTCTTTTATTAAGATCTGATAATTTTTATTTACTAAAAAATGAATACTTACTTGACTAGCATGACCATGTCTTAACGCATTAGTTACACTTTCTTCCACAATTCTGAAAATCACATCTTCCGTTGTTTTTTCAAATTCTGCACTCCCCCATTCATATTGAAAATCAAACTTCATTTGTGATAATTCTGAATACTCACTTAACATCTTCTTTAGTGCTGCTTGCAAAGTATAATTTTCTAATGCTCCTGGCCTCAACTTATTTAATGCTGCTCGAATCCCTTCAAGTCCCTGCTTTACTACTTGAGAAACCTTAGTTAGTTGCTCTTTGGCCTTCTCAGGGTTTAAATCGATTAAAACTTTAGCTGCATCCACACCTGCAATAACACCAGTTAAGGCATGACCAACTGAATCATGCAAATCACGTGCAATTCTTTTTCTTTCGCGATCTTCAGCGATATGACTAGATAAAGCTGCATAATTTTTCAATTCTAAATTTGTTTGTGCTGCTTTAGCTAATTTCTCTTTTATCTCGTATTCACGATTATGAAGATAAATTGCGTACAGTACCAAGATTCCCATAAAGATAATCAGATTAACAACATTTAAGACATTACTTATCAAAATTACTGTCGTCTTTGTAGCTAGTGGTAAAAACTCAATATAAGTATCTAATTGAGGTATATTAGAAATATTTTCAATTAAAACTGTATCTGTCAAAGAAAAAATAACCAAAATAAATACAGCCATCCCTAACCATAAATTAAGCTGTCTGCTTGGTTCTTTATTTCGCAAAGAAATAAATAAATCCACAAAATAAAGTAATATCACACCGTTATAAGTGAATCTTAAATTCCAAAAAACCAAAATAGTCAAAAAGAATTCAATTAACAGTAAACGACTATTATGTTCTTCATCTTTTTTAAAATAATGACGATAAGTCATTACTATTGCTAACAAAAGATAACTCAAAGTACTTGACCAAAAAATAGTCAAAGGGGCACCTGGTAAAAAGTTAATCTTATTTAAGAATTCAAATGACATATTGCTTTGTACAATATAAACACTAGCTAAATAAAAGACTGAACTATTAAACAATACTGCTATTAAATTCAGCCAAACTAGTACCCGTCTAAAAGCAATAAGTTTCTTAAAACTACCCTTCATTATTGCCACCCTGTAACGTTATAATTTTTGATGTTATCCTTGGTAATCAGATGCACTGGTAACTTAATTTTGGACTTAACACTTTTGCCTGCTAATAAGTCATAAGTTAACTTATAAGCTAGCTTCCCCATCTCTTTAGGTGACTGAGCAGCTGTTGCTATTGCATTTTGATTATTCAAAAGTAATTGTTTCATGTTGGCAGAACCATCAACGCTATAAACTCCTACTTGCTTTACTTTTTGACTATCTAATGCTGCAATTGCCCCCACAGCAGCTTGATCATTTAAAGACATAATTGTATCGAAGTCAGCTTGCGTTTTTAACCGCTTTAAAACAGCTGGATAAGCATATTCTGATTGTCCTAAAGTGTTTAATTTACCTACCACATGATAGTTTTTATTAAATAAAGTATCTGTAAATCCCCTAATACGATCATTGGCACTCATGGCACTATAGTGTTCCAGCAGTAAAATATTGGCTCTCTTTTTCTTCTTCATCAAGGCTTTCGCACACAAAACACCAGCTTGATAATTATCAGAAAGTAGTGTTGCATCAACATGAGCCTTATCTGCCATTTGGCTATCTACTACTACAATTTTTATTCCTTTTTTATGTGCCTTATTCAAAATTGCTATTAACTTATTATTATTTCCATCAACAGGATTGATAATAATTGCTGAAGCACCTTTTTTAATAAAGTCATTTATCTGATTAACTTGTTTTTGAGCATCTAATGCTGGATCACGAATTATCAACTTATCGGCTCGAGCATCAACTCGTTTTTCAACTTCTTCATTTAAAACTTGATAAAAGCTATTATTCATTGTCATATAACTTACGCCAATTATCTTTTGTCTTTTTTGGCTTTGAGTAAGAACTGCAAAATAAAAACAAAAGACAATTAACAAAGCTAGCGCTAATTTACTTAATAAAAATAGTTTTGTTTTCTTACTAATTTTCAAGATTCTCTAAGACCTCAGCGATTCCATCATGATTATAATCAGCCGTTATATATGGATAATGCTTCTTTAATTCTTCTGGTGCATTTCCCATTAAGTAACCTTTTCCAACAGTTTTTAACATTCTTTCATCATTATAGTTATCTCCAAAAGCTAGTGTATTACTAATTTCGACATGATAGTAGTCAGACACTCGTTTAATTGAATCAGCTTTCTCTACTCCAGAAGCAACTATTTCTAATAAAGTATCCTTAGATTTAACTAAATATAAGTTACTGTAGCGCTGAGAATAGATTTTCAGTAATTCATCCAAGATATTTTTAGGTCCCATTACCAAAACTTTATGGATGCATTTTAAATTTTCAATTTCTGATACATCAATGGCTTTAGCACACAATTTTACAATTTTTTCTTCAGCTAATAATGCTTGAGTTTTAGGCTTTTGAGTTAACCAACTTAAATCAGAATAAATATTCCAAGTTACACTTGTTAAATCATTTAACTCTTTAACAATTTCTCTAGCTTCGGCTAAAGGAAGAGGCTTGCTATAAATTTGTACTCCTTCTTCATTAAGAATTAAGGCACCATTAAAAGCAGAAAGTGGGCACTTAATTCCTAGCTGCTTAATGACAGTTTGCATCGCCAAAGGACTTCTTGCGGATACAGGAACAAAAAGATTGCCTTTTTTTACTTCTTTTAAAATACTTTCCTTAGTTCTTGGCAAAATTTCTAATTTGTCATTTATCAAGGTACCATCAATATCGCTAAAAATAATCCACATAATTCAATTTCCTTCCATATATTTCCTAATTTAATTGTAACCAGAGTATTCTTCAAACTAAAAGCATTATAAATGTAAGCGCATTACTTAATGACATTTGTCATATGATTTTTACTACTTTTTATGACATTTTTCACTTATGTAATCGCTTACAGTAGATTATAGTAAACTTGTAAATTATGAAAGGAGCAAGTTTATGAAATACTTAGTACTTGTTAGCCATGGCGGTTTCGCCGACGGATTAAAAACTTCACTAGCAATGTTTGCTGGAGATCAAATCAACCGCGTATTTGCTTTAGGACTCGAACCAGGGACTAGCGCAGATACTTTCAAAGAAAAAGTTAATCACTTCTTTGATGAACACGATTTTTCAAATGATGACCAATTTTTTGTTTTAGCTGATATCGTCGGTGGTAGTCCTTTAACTACTTTTACTAGTGTTTTATCAGAACGTGGCTTCTTGGCAAATTCACAAATCTTTGGTGGGACAAACTTAACAATGGCTCTAACTACTTTAGTTTCAATGGATGCTATGGACAAAGCAACTTTAAGTTCAACCATTTTAAGCGAAGCAGGGAATGCTCTTGAAGAATTCAAGGTGGCTGCACCTGAAGATGATGATGATGAAATTTAAGGAGGAATTTTTATGTCAGTATCATTTGTAAGAATTGATGACCGTATGATTCATGGGCAAACAGTTACTCGTTGGGCTAAAGAAATGCCTTGTGATGGTATTATTGCAGTTAATGACGCTGCAAGTACTAATCCCGTTTTAAAGCAAGCATATATCTCAGCAGCTGAAAGTCAAGGAAAGAAAGGTTTTGTTTGGACACTTGATCACTTTAAAGATGTTCAAGAAAAAGTACTTGCTTCTAGCCGTAGATATTTCTTAATTACTAAAAATCCACTTGATATGAAAAAGATTTTAGTAGATATGGGCTTTATTCCCGACGATGTTAAAACAATTATTGTCGGTCCCGGTAATGATCGTCCAGGCGCAATTAAACTTGGCAATAATCAAAGCTTTACTCCTGAAGAAGGTGAAGCTTTTGAAGCTATCAGCAAGGCTGGCTACACAGTTAAGTTCCAATTATTACCTGACGTAGAAATTGGGACTTGGGACAAATATAAGAACAAGTTTGGTTTTTAATCACGAGATTATACGAGGAGAAGAATTATGACTATTAGTTGGCTTCAAGCCATCATCTTAGGTATTTTTGCTAGTTTGTCATCAATGCCTGGGATGGGTGGTACTTCAATTGGTAACTATACATTAGGTCGTCCATTAGTTGGTGGACTTGTCTGTGGGATTGTTTTAGGAGATATTAAGCTCGGGATTGCCTGTGGTGTTGCAATGCAACTTGTTTACATTGCTTTAGTTACTCCAGGTGGTACTGTAAGTGCCGATGTTCGGGCTGTTTCTTATATTGGTATCCCTTTAGCAATGGTTGCTATTCACTCACAAGGGTTAAGTGCTACTGGCGCTGATGCCGCAAACCTTGCTAAGTCTATGGGTACGTTGGTTGGTACTGTTGGTACTGTTTTATTCTACGGAACAGCTACTATGAACTTAGTATGGCAACATATGGGATGGAAAGACGTTGAAAAAGGGAAATTCCACAAACTTTATTTAGTTGACTGGGCTTATCCTTGGATTTCTCACATTTGCTTTTCATTCATTCCAACTTTAATTATGACTAAACTTGGAGCAACTGCCGTTACAGCTTTACGTAACGCCTTACCAATGGATGGTATTCCAATGAAGACCCTATTCACTGTTGGGGCTATGCTTCCATGTGTTGGGATTGCAATTTTACTTCGTCAAATTGTTAACACTCCAGTAGACTTTATTCCATTCTTAGTTGGTTTTACTTTAGCTGCTTCACTTAAATTAAACTTAGTTTCAGTTGCTATCGTTTCATTAATTTTCGCACTTCTTACTTATCAACTCGAAATGGCTCGTGCTTCTAAAGCAATAGCACCAACCACTTCAGATACAAGTGCCGATGACGACGAGGAGGATATTTAAAATGACAGATAGAAAGAAAATTAGTAAAAAGACTTTAAATAAAGCCTTCCACCATTGGTACTACGGTCACTTAACATGTTTCTCACAAGAACACATGCAGACCTTTGGTTATTTAACTTCCATGCTTCCAATTGTCGAAGAATTATATGACAAAAAAGATGACCAAAAAGAAGCTATGAAAACCTACACAGCATTCTTCAATACTGAACCACAACTTGGGTCAATTATAGTTGGTATTACTGCCGGACTAGAAGAAGCTAAAGCTAACGGTGATGCTGTTGACGGTGAAACCATCAATGGTATGCGTGCGGGTTTAATGGGACCTATCGCCGGAATTGGTGACTCCTTGATTGTTGGTACTTTAATTCCAATTCTTTTAGGTATTGCACTTGGTATGTCAACTGGTGGTTCACCAGTTGGTGCAATCTTCTACATCATTGTTTGGAACTTAATTGCATACTTTGGTATGCGTTACCTCTTCTTCAGAGGTTATGAAATGGGCGATAAAGCCGTTGAATTTTTAGTTGGTGCACAAGGTAGTGCAATCAGAAAAGCAATCGGTGTTGTTGGTGCAATGGTTGTTGGTGGTGTTGCCGCAACTTGGGTAAACATTTCAACTGCTTTTGAATTGAAAAACGCCTCCGGCAAAACTTTTTTAAGCTTACAAAAACAATTTGACAGCATTTATCCTGGATTATTAACTGTATTATTCATCTTATTATGCTGGTGGTTAATGTCTAAGAAGAAAATTTCTGCAATTAACACAATGTTAATTTTAGTTGCTATCGCATTCATTGGTGTACTTGTAGGATTCTTCAACCCAGGCCTTAAATACTAATTATATTTTTATTTATTATTACATATAAACTACATCAAACTTCATAAAAAATATCCAAAAGGCGTCAGCTTCTGTGTTGACGTTCTTTTGTTATAAAAGTATTAGCTTTTTTCTTCTTTAATATTGGGAGGATACTATGTCACATGAACAATTAAAAAAAGGCTATGAAACTGAAATAGCTTATCAAAAACATATGCTTCGTAATTTAAGCTATTATTTTGAACTAGCTATTTTAATATCAGCTATTGGAATAGTTATGACTTACTACTTTTGGGGTAAAAATTTACCTATTTTATTATTAGGAATCTTTATAATGGGCATTGGTCTGCTTGCAATGCTAATATTGGCAACAGGCGCAATCCGTGGTAGAAAGAACTTAAATTTAGTCATTGCAGATTATAAAAAGAAAATAAAGACAGCTACAACTAAAGAATAAGAGGTTAGGAAAAATCCTAACCTCTTATTTCTTTATATGCCATATCCATAATTATCCGCTTTTGTTCTGGATATTGCTTAATTAATTCAGCCTGACTAAATAATTCAAAATCTTCATAATCAAATCCAGGAGCTACCATACAACTAACCAGAGCGAATTTACCTTCAGCTAGCTCTGAACCAAAAATAACACCAGCAGGCACAACAAACGATAATTGCTCACCATTGACTAGATTTTTTCCCAGTTTAACTAACTGATAATGGCCATCTGGATATAAACAATGTATTTTTAAGCTAGCTCCATCATGGTAATACCAAACTTCATCATGATTTAACCTATGCAAATGTGACTTAGTTTCAGGCGTTAGCAAAAAATAAATTGAGGTAAAATATTTTCTTTTACCTTCTGCCAACTCATACTCATCTTTTGCTTGATATACTTCTTTAAAATATCCTCCTTCAGGATGAAGGGCTAAATTTAATCTTTCAATATATTCTTTTGCATCCATATTTTTATCTATTTCTTTCGATTAATTAACTTAATAACTAGCCCAGCTAAAACAGTGATTGCAACTGAATTGAGCAAAGTGCTTTGTAAATTATGGCCACTTACGCCATACCAAATTAAGCAAGCTAATAAAATAGCTAATTCTCCTACCCAAAAAGCATATTTTTTAATGAATTCCATCTTAAACTCCTTAAACAGTTATAACAACATTATACCAAGCTTTTGAAGTATAATTTAATTATAAAAATTCATATACATCTATGGAGGCTCCAATGGAAGAAAACACTAAAAACATGCTGGCTGGCTTGCCTTATCATCCTAGCCAAGAATTAGTCACAATTGCTCAGAAGAGTCATCGCTTGTGTCAAGATTTCAACCAGCTCTATGATACTGATATTAAGCGTCATGATATTATTGACCAGCTTCTTGGTAAACACGGCAAGAACACCTATTTTCAAGGTCCAATTTACTTTGATTATGGTGCCTTTACTGAAATCGGTGATAACTTTTATGCCAACACTAACTTAACAGTGCTTGATACTTGCCCCGTTAAAATTGGCAATAATGTCATGATTGGTCCTAACTGTACTTTGGCTACACCACTACATCCCTTACGTTATCAGCAGCGTAACGGTAACGGGAAAACGCATTATGAATATGGTGCTCCGATAACAATTGAAGATAATTGCTGGCTCGCTAGCAATGTTGTTGTGAATCCTGGTGTTACAATTGGTGCTGGCAGTGTAATTGGATCTGGTAGCGTAGTTACTCGCAACGTACCAGCTAATTCGCTAGTTGTAGGTGTCCCAGGTAAAGTAATCCGGAAAATTACTGAAGCTGACAATTTAGATAGTTTTCCTGGGTAGACTAATAAACTTATATATTAACCACACAAAAAATGCACCATATGGTGCATTTTTCTTTGTTAGTAAAATTTTATTTGCCAAAATATGACTTTAAAACAGCAACGCTTTCTTCACGTAAAACGTCACTAATAGCAACACCTAAAGAACCTGAAATGTTGATTAATAAGTCAAACATCTCTGCTCCACGACCAATTTCTGATTTTGGAATAACGCCAGTTACAGTATCAAGTAGTGGTGAATACATAATCGTATTACCAACAAAAAAACAAGATTGCTCCGATTGATAATACCAAACTACCCAGATTAATGAGAGTTCACTTCACAGATGAGGATAATCCTAAGCTACATGACTTCCATTACAATATTAAGGATAATGTAGCACAAAATTGTAATCACTTGGAAATGGAATGATTTAAGCAGTTCATTTAAATCTTTACTTAGAATAAATTGGTAGATTTTCTAAAGTTATATTGCAAAGTAAAAAGAGATATCCTTCAGATATCTCTTTTTGTATGGGTTGTTATATTTCGTTTTTAAATTTTCTTATAAAATCTTATCTTCAGTTTTCACATCAAAGAATGAAGCTTTGTTCAAATCAAATCCTAATTTAATAGTAGCACCTGGTTTTACGAAATCACGAGCATCCACTTTTGATACTAATTCAAAATCACCTACTTTACAGTACAACTGAGTTTCAGAACCGAGCAATTCAGAAACGACTACTTTTGCTGAAACAGTATTTTCAGGGAAGGTATTTAAGAATAATTCTTCAGAATGCATATCCTCTGGTCTTATTCCTAAAATAACTTCATTTTCTTCATAACCTTTCTCAGCTAATTGCTTATAAATACCTTCTGGAACAGGAATTGAAAAGGCATTGTTTAAAACGACTTTGCCCTTTTCTAGCTGGCAGTTAAAGAAGTTCATAGCGGGAGCCCCGATAAAACCAGCGACAAACTTATTTGCAGGATGACGATAAATTTCTAGTGGACTTCCAACTTGTTGGATTTTACCATCTTTCATGACAACAATTCGATCTGCTAAAGTCATAGCTTCTACTTGGTCATGAGTAACATAGATGGTTGTAGTCTTAAGATCTTGGTGTATTTTAGCAATTTCTGCTCTCATAGAAACTCTAAGCTTCGCATCCAAGTTTGATAATGGCTCATCCATTAAAAAGATTGGAGCATCCCGCACAATTGCGCGTCCTAAAGCAACTCTCTGTCTTTGACCACCGGACAAATCAGCTGGTTTACGCTTTAAATATGGTTCAAGTCCCAATACTTTAGCAGCATCAGTAACTTTCTTGTTAATTGTAGTCTTATCAACTTTACGAATCTTTAGTCCAAATGCCATATTTTCAAAGACAGTCATATGAGGATATAAGGCATAATTTTGAAAAACCATCGCAATGTCTCTATTTTTAGGAGCCACATCATTAACAACTTTGTCGTTAATTTTTAAAGTTCCCTTGGTAATATCTTCAAGTCCTGCAATCATTCTTAAAGTAGTTGATTTGCCACAACCTGAAGGTCCAACAAAGACAATAAATTCATTATCTTTAATGTGTAAATCAAAATCAGTTACAGAATAATTTTCAGCTTTATCATATTTCTTATAAATATGATTCAAATCTATCGTAGCCATCGCTATCTCTCACACTCTCTTCCTTGTATAAGGGTAACAATACTGAAGGTTTTTTCTTTAGCAAAAATTTCTAAAGTAGAATTATCAAAAATCAAACTTAACTCTTTGCTATCTGCTTGCCAGTGATATTCTTTCTTAAAAGCTGGAGAATGAACTGTTATCACGTATTCATTTTCATCATTAATACGCTTAATTTTGACCTCTCCATCTTTTCCTTGGAACAGATATTGTGAACCTAATTCAAAGATACCCTGAATTCTTGGTGTTTGATTTTTTATTGATTGAATAGCCTTTATTTTTTCCGTTTTAAATACACCAAATGGCTTTTGAATAACTTTTTTGCCATCTTCAGCCAATTCAAGATATCTAGGAATGGTCATCATTCCATTCCATTGGTGATTAGTATCTACCAAATATGTTTCATTTTCCATACTTCTGAACCAAGAAATTAGTACCCTGCTACCCTCATAATTAAATGATTGAGTTGCATAAATATCAGCATTACCATCTAAAGCCATAAATTTATCGCAAGTAAATTCAGCTTGGTCCCAATCCATCTTACCTTCAGCAAGATATACCTGACTGCGCTTTGATTCTCCCCAAATAACGCAAAAGGTTAAGAAATCTCTTCCATCAATAGAGAAGAAGTCTGGACACTCTGTCATTATTCCTAACTTACTGAAGTCTTTAAAGATATTTCCTTTGTAAGTCCAGTTCCTTAAATCATCAGATTCAAAGAGAATAATATTACCATGTTTTTGAATTCCTGCAGCTAAAAATAGATAATACTTTCCATCTCTTTGAATAACTTTTGGATCTCTAAAATTCTCAGGTTCAATTCCAGGAATTGTATCTAAATCTATAACAGGATTTTGATCATACTTTTGGAAAGTAACACCATCTTTAGAATAAGCTAGACATTGCGTTTCATGTGCCTGTCCTTTAGCATCAACTGAATGGCCAGTATAAAGAACATATAATTGGTCGTCTTTAACAATTGCAGATCCTGAAAAGACACCATCTTTATCATAGCTCTCACTTGGTTCAAGAGCTACAGGCATATCATTCCATGATTGCAAATCACGACTAATTGCATGTCCCCAATGAATATTACCCCACTGATTTTTGAAAGGGTTATATTGATAAAATAAATGATACATTCCATTGTAATAAATCAAGCCATTAGGATCATTAAGCCATCCAAACAAAGGAGTGAAATGCAGATTAGGTCTTGCACCATCTTTTTCTAATGCTCTTACTTTTTCAAAAAGAAAATCATTTGCTTTCATTACTTATCTCCATTACCTGTTGAACCTAATCCTTGGACTAAGTACTTTTGGAAGAAAGCATATACTAAAATCAAAGGAATTGTAGAAATAGCTAATAAAGCCATCACTTGGTTCATATATACAGGTTGTGTATTGTTAATATTTGTTATTGCCACTTGTAATGGGAATTGGTTAGAATCATTCAAAACCATCAATGGCCAAACATAGTCATTCCAACTTCCGATAAAGGATAAAGTACCTATAGTTGCAATAGTTGGCTTAGCCATTGGTAATAAGACGCTCCAAAAGATTCTAAAACTACCTGCACCTTCTATTTCTGCAGCTTCACTTACATTGGCCGGAATTGCTTCAAACGCATTTCTAAACATGTAAATTGCAAATGGGCTCGACATCCCTGGCAAAATAACTGCCAGCATAGTATTTAAAATACCTAATTGCTTAGCAACTTGGAATTGCTGAATTAACAATGTTGCACCAGGAATTACCATCAATGAAATCAAAAAGGCAAACAAAGCTTTTTTGCCCCAAAAATCAAATTTAGCAAAAGCATAACCAGCTAGTGAGTTAACAATTAATGAACCTGCCGTTAGTGAGATTGCATAAACAACCGAGTTCAAAATATATCTAAAAATAGGAAACCGACTAAATAATTGTTGATATGCTATACCCCAATCTTTAGGATTAGTAGAAGGTAAAAATGCAAATATGCTAGTCATTTGAGAATAAATATCTTTTTCTTGCTTTAAAGATGATGCAATCATCCAGACTAAAGGGAAGATAAAGAATAAAGCTAGCATCATAATTAAGAAAGTGGAAATAATCAAATTTGCTTTTTTTCTGCTCATCTTTATTTTTCCTTTCTATTAGTAATACGTCTTTGAACGACTGTTAAAACAATGATAATTAATCCATAAATGACACTGACAGCAGAAGCATAACCTAATTGACGATCAGTAAAACCTGTCCGATAAATGTAATAAATTGGAGTCATAGTTGAATATTCAGGTCCACCTTGGGTCATAACCATTGATTGTGTCATCAAGTTCAAAGCAGAAATTAAGGTAGTAGTAAGAATCATTACTGTCGTCGGCTTTAAACCAGGTAAAGTAATATAAAGGAACTTCTTCCATTTACTTGCACCATCTAATTCTGCTGCTTCATAAAGGGATTCAGGTATGTCTTGCAATCCCGCCAAAAAGATTAACATCTGGTAACCAGCACCTTGCCAGGCGGAAATCCCAATAATTACATACATTGCTTGCTTAGCAGAAGTTAAGAATGGCTGTGGAGCCACATGAATAATCTTAAGTAAACTATTTAAAAGACCTTGATCAGGGTTAACAATATAGAGCCACAGAACCGAGGTAACGGTCAGTGAAACAACTACCGGAGCAAAAAATGCAATTTTGTAAAAGAGATTAAAAGGTCTCTTTTTATTAACAATAAGTGCTAATCCCAAAGCCAGCCCAAGTTGAATTGGAATAATGAAGACAACGAATTGAGCTATATTTTTAAGACTTTGAAGAAAAATTCCATCTTTAAAGGTTTGAATATAATTTGCTAAACCAACGAACTTTTTTGCATCTGGATTTAAAATATTGTAATCAGTGAAAGAATAGCTAATTGACATAGCAAAAGGAATGATAAGAAAAATCAGCAATAAGAGGATTGCGGGTAGGACGAATAGCCAACCTATTTGATTTCGCAAAACTTTATTTTTCATATCTAAAAATCCCTTCTAAACTACTTAAGGTATTTTTGCATTGCTTTAGCTTGTTTCTTCAATACCTTTTCAACATTAGGATTCTTTTGGTAAAGTGTTACATCTTGAACAGTTTCCGCAAAAGTACGAGAAATTTGTGGGTAGTTAACAATAATTGGTCTTGCATGACCTGATTGTTCATTTTGTTCAATTAAGAATTTCATCGCACTATCTGCATTCTTAGAAATTCTAGCAATATTTGACTTTCTTGATGGAAGAACGCCTAAAGCTTTATCAGTATTGTAACTTCCTTCTTTACTTGCTAAGAAGTTAACTAAGGCACCTGCAGCCTTCTTATTCTTAGCGGTTGCACTCATTGCATATTGCCATGAGCCAGTAGGAGAAACAAGCTTCTTAGTTTCAGGTGATACAGGGTATGGTAAAACGCCCCAATCAAGTGACTTATATTGAGTCTTCAAAGATTGAATTTCCCATGCACCAGTTAAAAACATTGGGTACTTACCAGTTTCAAATCCTTTATCTTTAGGACTCAAAGTAGTGTAGCCCTTCTTTACCAATTCTTGGATAAACTTAAAGGCACTAGCAGTCTTGGCTGAATCAAAGTAACCGGTTGATTTAGTTGATGAACTGTTTACAATATCACCATTTGCTGACCATACAAATGGAGCAAAAGCATAAATTGACCATTCAGAGCGATCATTTAAGTTCATGTTAAATGGTGTAGTGTGTAACTTATTCTTTAATCTCTTACAAATACTTAAGAATTGATCCCAAGTCCAAGGTTTGTTTAAAGTTGGTAATTCTGAATCAGAAATGCCGGCTTTCTTAAATAACTTCTTGTTGTAGTAAATTCCGACAGATGATTCTTGATAGCCAACTGCATAAAGTTTACCTTTATAAGTACCTTGTTTAACAATACTTGGTAATAAGTCTGATTTATTAGTAATGTACTTATCAATTGGTTGAATAATCTTTGAATGTGCATATGCAGCAGTATTTGGACCATCTAAAGTTAAAACATCTGGCAATGAACCTGAATTAACAGCTGCATTAATCTTATCTTCATAGCCACCACCAGAGCTAGAACGTGGAATAAATTCTACTTTTGCCTTATAACCATGTTTGTTAGTCTTATTAAAAATAGAAATATTCTTAGATAAAGCCTTTCCTTCTGGGTCATCTTTAGAAACGTGGACCCACATAGTAACTGTATTCAGATTTTGGGCTTTTTGACTTGAACACCCAGCAAGTGATAACCCAGCCATGCAGGCTATAGCTGCAAGACCTGTTTTCCAAAACTTCTTCATTTTTGTATCTCCTGTTTCATTTTAAAATTGAAACGTTTCATTTACAATTCAAATAATAACAGCGTGTGTAAGCGCTGTCAAATATTTTTTGTGGTATTACCTTCAATATAGCTTACTGGGAAACGCTCAATCCTTTGTTCATCCCTATGTTGCTCTACTTTTTCGATAACCATTTCTACTGCGCATTTTGCCATTTCTGGGAGTGGCTGTCTAATTGTCGAAATCCCTAATTCAGAATTAAAATCTGGCTTTATCCCATCATAGCCAATTAACTGAATTTGCTCTGGTACGGAAATCTCTCGTTGCGCTAACCAATTTTTAACATCTAGTAACAAACTATCAGTATTACAGAAAATCCCATCAACTTCAGGATTTTTATCTAGCAACTTAAATAGCTCTGTTTCTTCCTCTTCTTTTGTCACTGGTTCTAGCAAATAAACATCTGCAAATTCATATCCTTGTTCTGACAAATATTCTGCAAAACCCTTATGACGTTTCATTACATCACTAGGATTATGGTTATAAGTACCAATAAAGGCTGGGTGTTTCACTCCATGTTTCAGCAATTCTTCAGCAGCTAATCTGCCACCTTCATAATTTTCCGAAGTAACATAAGAAATTTTTTGTTCAAAATATCGATCAATTGATACCAAGGGAATACCAGCATAGAAATATTTATCCAAATCATCATATGTGATGCAAATAATGGCATCAATCTTGTTTTGTTTAGCCATTTTAATATAATGCTGTTCTGCCTTAGGATTATTAGAATAATTGCAAAGTAGCAATTTATAATTTTTTTCTGCTAAATATTTTTCTACATAATAAGCAAATTCCGCAAAAAACAAGTTCCAAATTGAAGGTAAAATAAGCGCCACAGTCTTTGAAGATTTAACTTTTAAGCCTCTTGCATATTCATCTGGAACATAGTTTAGCTTTTTGATAGCTGCATTAACTTTATCAATTGTCTTTTGCTTAACACCAGGAGCGTGATTAATAACTCTTGAAACTGACCCCAAAGCAACACCAGCTTCGCGTGCAACATCTTTCATAGTAGCCATAAATACCATCTCCCTTTTTACAGATAAATTTAATACTTAACAGTTTATTATACTATGCAAATAAATAATATTCACAAACTAAGCCAAAAGAAAAAAGATATCCAAATGGATATCTTTTACACAATATCATCTTTCTTAGCTACTAAGGCTAACTTCCAGCCAGTAGTAAAGTGATTTTCTCGCAGGTGTCTAATAGCGTCATAATCACTTTCTAAGCTATCAATTGCATCTTGCAGCCTTTTATTTTCTTTTCTAATCGCATTTAATTCTGGGTCATTCACGACCCCTTTCAAATGCACTTGTCCTGCTAAATAACGGCGACGATGTTCGAATTCTTCTTTTAAAGTTCTTAAACTAGCATCATAGCGAACTAATTTTTTATTCAAATCTTCAACCTGCTTATTTAACTTCACAAATAAGTCATAAGGCATATCTGATTTGATGCGATTGCATTCACTACATGACAAAATTAAATTATCTAAGTCGTTATTATGTGACAAAGATACTGGATCTTTATGATCCACGCTACGGCCAGGGCGACCACAATATTGGCAAATATATTTATATTTTGCACGAATTCTTTCACGATTAATATAATCAACTTCGTTAAGTTGAAAATTAACCTTTAAGCCGAGCCCCGCAAGATTTTTACTAAATTCAGTCCCTCCTTGGGGAATAAAATCAAGTTTGCCGTCTTCACTTTTAATGATAGCTTGATTTAATTCGCTACGGTCTATTTGACCACTGGCTACTTCATTACTATCGAAGTCTTGCATAAAGGCTTCATAGGATTTTCTCTGCTTTTGACCTTTAACAATAAAGTTATGTTCGCCTGTGCCTGCTTTACCACGATAGCCATACAAGAGAGCTTGTGCAAAAGTTGCAATTACATCATTTGCATAATCTTCAGCAGATAATCCTCGCTCAAGACAAATATCACAAATACTCCGTAATTTAGGATTGATTAACCCTTTTTCTTTGAAATGAAAAGAAGCTAATCTTAGTCCACAACTTTCACACTGAAGCCTCACTAGTTTTCCTCCACCAAAATGCTAAAGGCGATTTTTTGCATCTTTACTGCACCAGCAAAATCACCCTTAAATAAATCTGGCAAAATCTTTTTGATGAAGTATTTAACACATGCTAAATCGTCAAATTCTTTTATTGTTTCTAAGCTTTCTTTGAACATCTGCATATAAACTGGATTAGGATTCCCTAACTCAATTTCTCCATATGCTTCATACATTAAATCTAGCTTATCACAAACTGATAAGATTTTTCCCTCTAAAGTATCATCTTTTGCTTCACTTAGACGTTTGCGGTAGATTTCTTGAAATTCTGCTGGAATTTCATGTTTGATGAATTCATTAGTCATGGCTTCTTCAACATCGCCAACTAATTTACGCATTTGTGGTGTTGCGTATTTAACTGGGGTCTTAATATCCCCAATGAAACGTTCAGTATAGTCATGGTTTAAACTCTTTTCGTAAAGGGCCTTCCAATTAACTTCTTGATCACCATATACTTCTTCAATATCTCCCATCATTTGGGCAAATTCAGCTGTTCTAAAGCAGTGTGCTGCAACTGAATGATGTTGATATTTAAAGTAACCTGGCGCTCTGTCAATTGACTCCAAACTTGATAACCCTTGTAAATATGCGTGTAAACCCATTATTTATTTTCCTCCCTTACTTAAATTTGACTAAAAATTTTTACTATCATACCAAATAAAAAAATTAAATGCAAATGTAAAAGTTATAAGTTATAAAAAAAGACTACTAGAACAAATATCCTAGTAGTCTTTATTGAAATCTTACTTGTTTTCGTCCTTAGCAGCCTTGTTAAGGTATTCTACAACTGCTGCTGCGTGAGCAACACGCTTCTTTGAGTTAGCAGCGTTACGAGGACGACGGTGTGGGTTAATCCCAGTGTGAATGTTTCTTGACATGTCTATTCTTCCTTTCAGATTTTCGAAAATCTACGTAATTTTAACATATATAGGACTTAAATTTCAAGTTTACTTAAAATAGCCTATTTAGATAATCTTTAACTTGCTCACGAACCTTAGTACTGGTTAAAAAATTAGCTACTAAAATGATGATAATACCAACTAAAAGGAAGATTGCCAAATTCATAATTACCCTCGATTCCGCTAAGTATCTATATTTTCATTGTAGCCCCTATACTAAAATCAGAGCAATTAATATAACTTTAGTAAAATGCTTGTAACACTCTATTCAGAACAATTAACAAGTCTTGCCATTTTTCATTTCTTCGGCAGTTAATTCATGTGGCGTATATTCACGTACAGCAACAGCTCCATCAATCACACCACTGTTATCATATAAGCTTATAACGGCGTTACGTGCATTTAAAAGTAAGCCATCTGTTAAAAATGCTAATTCATTATCTGAAGTATACATTTCCAATCCAGCATTATTTTCCATAACTACTGGATATTCTGGATCTTTTTGATCAGTTACAATTAATTGGAAATCTGCCCCAATTGTACAAGTACCACCTAAAGTTGAATATTTATTTGAACCATCATCTAATGTCAAAATAACAACTTGACCAAGTTTTACATGCTTTTTTATTAATTCTTGTGCTTCATCTTTAATATTGATTTGAACAGTTTTATTAGTCATAAGTAAATCCTCCTATTACTCACTAACTATATCTCTTTCTTTGTTATCTATAATGAACCTTTTAACACCTTAAATTCAATTTTTTTGCTTATTATTAGGAAATAAATTGCTCAAAGATATTGCACACTTAACAAAAAAGGCTCACAATAAAACTTGGTGATTTTTAGGCGATTAGCATGAGGGGGACCACAGATGACCGTCTTGAAAAATATTTTTAAGGATCGCATATTCCAAATTTCTCTAGTGATTACAATCATTAGCTTATTTTTTGCGCGCCCAAGAATAAGTGATATCAATTTTCACACACTTTATTCTGTTACTGCAATGCTTTGTTTAATTCAAATCTATGCTTACTTACATGTTTTGGATATTTTAGCATATAAATTAACTAGCTTGGCTGATAATACTCGCAAATTAACTTTGCTTTTCACATTATTATCGGTGCTTTCGGGTATGTTCTTAGGTAATGACATTACGGTCTTAACCCTCATTCCCCTCTATTTAAATGTTGCAAAAAAGTATCAACTACCTCAAATTTACCCAACTACCTTGATTGGTATGGGAGCAAATATTGGTGCTGCTTTCACTCCTTGGGGTAATCCACACAATATTTTTATTGTCAGCAATTATAATGTACCTGCTAATGTCTTTTTTGCATGGTCAACACCTTATTTAATTGTTTCTTTAGTAATTTTAATAGCAACTTGCTTTTTCTTACCTAAAGACCATATTCCTGTTAATCAAACTGAAAATATTCATGTTAACTGGAGAATGACAATTTTAACTACAGCTGTCTTTATCTTTTTCTTTTTCGGTGTATTTTCAATTGTGCCAATCTACTATCCAATGATTGCAGCTTTGTTATTAGCTCTGTTAATTAATCCAAGGATTTATCTTAAGATTGACTACGCTCTTTTATTAACTTTCACTTTATTCTTTATTTTTATTAGTGATATTCAACAAATCCCATTGATTGTTGGATTGATTCATATGACTGTATATTCTGAAGGATCTACTTATTTAACTTCAATTATTTCAAGCCAATTCATTAGTAATGTGCCTTCAACTATCTTAGTTGGAAAGTTTACTAATTTTGCCAAGGCATTACTACTAGGCTCTAATATCGGTGGCTTTGGTTCTGTTGTTGGATCTATGGCTAATATGTTAGTTTTAAAAACATTCAATCAACATTCTAGTGCAAGTAAAAGAAAGTTCTTCAAACACTGGACTATTTTACAATTTTCAGGTTTGATAATTTTAACAATTGTTGGTTGGTTAATAATTTATTTCAATATTTAACTTAAAGAAGACTTAATTGTCTTCTTTTTTCTTGTAAAAAAAATCCTATTCTATACAATTATCTTAAGGATTAAATTAGTTTAAGGAGATATAATTATGACTATTTGGATTATTTTAGCAATTGTTGTTGTTTTGGCAATTATTTACATTACCACTTACAACAGCTTACAAAATGCCAAAGTATATACTGAAGAATCATGGAGTCAAATTGACGTTCAATTAAAACGGAGAAATGATTTGATTCCCAACTTAGTAGAAACTGTTAAAGGTTATGCTACTCATGAAAAAGAAACTTTGAGCCAAATCGTTGAATTAAGAAATCAATTAACTCAAGTTCCAGCAGATGACCACGAAGAAAAGATGAAAGTTTCAAACCAAATTACTGATTCTTTAAAGAGTATCTTTGCTTTACGTGAAGCTTACCCAGATTTAAAAGCTAATCAAGAATTTGGTAAGTTAATGGAAGAACTTACTAATACTGAAAATAAAATTGCATATTCTCGCCAACTTTATAACTCAAGTGCAGCTCTTTATGATCGTAAGCTTTTAACCTTCCCTTCAAATATTGTGGCTGGTATTCACCACTTCACCAAGGTTGAATACTTAGTAACTCCAGAAGCTGAAAAGGAAGCTCCAAAAGTTTCATTTAAGGACTAGCCTATGCTATTTGAGCAAATTTCAAGAAATAAACGTAGAACTGCTCTGATTCTAACAATTTTTGTTTTAATTTTAGCTTTAGTTGGCGCAGCTGTTGGCTACTTTGTCGCTGATAGCATGATAGCTGGAATAATTATTGCTGTAATTGGAACAGGTATCTATTTGGCAATTGTTTTGCATGATCCTGCCCAATTAGTTATGAGCATGAATAATGCTGAAGAAATTCACGAGCAAGATAATCCTGAACTTTGGCATATCGTTGAAGATATGGCAATGGTTGCTCGAGTTCCAATGCCTCGGGTCTACATTATCGACGATGCTAGCCCTAACGCCTTTGCGACAGGTCGAGACCCTGAACATGCTAGTGTTGCTGTAACACGCGGATTACTTGAAATGATGAACCGGGAAGAGCTTGAAGGGGTACTAGGTCACGAACTTTCTCACGTCCGCAATTATGATATTTTAGTATCAACTATTGCGATTGCAATGCTAACAGTTATTACACTATTAACTGACTTTACTTCGCGTTACTTATTCTGGTTTGGTGGTAGCAGACGAGATAGAGATGACGATGATAATGACAACAAGAACTTAGAAATCATTAAAATCGTACTCTTCGTAATCACAATTTTGTTAGCACCTTTGGCTGCTACTTTGATTAATTTAGCTCTTTCAAGAAACCGGGAATACTTAGCTGATGCCGGAAGTGTTGAATTAACCAGAAATCCTCATGGCTTAATTTCAGCTTTAAAAAAGATTGAAAATAGTCAGCCAATGGAAAATGTGAGTTCTAGTAGCCGGGCCCTTTATATTGAAGATCCGGTAAAGAAAGAACACAGCAGTTTATTTGACACTCACCCACCTACAAGTGAACGAATTAAGCGACTTGAACAGATGTAAAAAAGAGAATCCTAACGGATTCTCTTTTTGTGTTGCTGATATTAACTCACACCCAAGGCAAATTTAGCGTAATCTGACATCCGCTCTTTCGTCCACCTAGGCTGTGCCCTAAATTCAACATCGACATTTTTAACTTCAGGTATTTTTACTAATACCTCTTTAATCATCTTTGCTAAAACAATTTCTAAGGGGCAACCTAAAATCTCTAGTGTTAATTCAACTAAACAAATACCATCTTCATCTAAGTCAATACTATAGACAAAACCCATATTAACAATATCAATTCCTAATTCAGGGTCAACAACAGTCGTTAGTTGCTTAATAATTTCATCTTTAATAACTTCTGGTGCTCTCATTTTCTTCACCACTAAGCATCTTTACCAAAAATCTTAGCCTTAATTGCTTGCCCGGTAGGAGTTCCGGCTAAACCTCCTATCCCAGTTTCACGCAAAGCAGCTGGCATAGACTTCCCTACTTTATCAAGGGCCATGATACATTCATCTGCTGGAATTATGCTTACACATCCTGCCAAAGCTAAGTCAGCCGAAACCAAAGCATTAGCTGCTCCAATAGCGTTACGTTTAACACATGGAACTTCAACCAAACCAGCAATCGGATCACAAACCAAGCCCAACAAATTACTAATTGCAATCGATAACGCTTCGGCGCATTGCTGCGGTGTTCCTCCAGCTGCTTCAACTGCCGCCGCTGCCCCCATCGCTGAAGCACTACCTACTTCTGCTTGGCAGCCTCCAGTTGCACCAGCAATTCCAGCATGATTAGCAATTACTAAGCCGAATCCGCCGGCTGTAAATAAAAATCGCACCAACGCATCTTCATCTAAATTAAGCCTTTTTTCTAAAGAAGCAATTACCCCTGGCAAAGTACCAGATGAACCAGCTGTTGGGGTTGCACAAATAATCCCTAAAGCGGCATTTACTTCATTAGTTGCCATCGCTGCTTGCACAGCTCCCATCATAGTATCCCCGGACAAGGTCTTATGGGTTTGGCGATATTTAGCCACTTTTACGGCTTCACCACCAGTTAAGCCAGTTGAAGATATTACACCCTTACCAGATTCACCTCTTTTGACGGCTTTTTGCATGGTTTGAAGATTGAATTGCATCTTCTTCCATATTTCTGCTCGCGATAAACCTGAAGTTTTGATTTCATCTTCAATTATTAATTCAGAAATTGCCTTTCCTGTTTTGTTAGCTGTATCAACAATTTCTTTAACACTATCGAACATAATTTTTCCTACTTTAAATAGATTATCCCTTTAAATTTTTCTTGCATTAAAGCTAAAGTATCAGGTGCTAGATATTTTTCAATATCAAATTCATATAATTCACCATTAGCTACTGGCCATTTTTGTAATTTTTGTAAACCTGCTTCTTGATCTAATAATTCATTTAATTGACTAACTAAAGGATTATTTTTTTCATTTGATTGATATAAAACCATCGGTAGTGGTCCAGTTAAGTTCATTTTACAGCCTTGTAACTCGATTAAGCGAATTTCAATTGTTCCACCACCAATTGAGCATCCCCCAACTGTAATTTGCTTTTCACCATCTGATAAATCAATAATTGCAGTATTAGGGTGATTAATTGGACTTGGTCCTTCTTCTTCAACAAAACGCAACTTAATTCCTGCTTTAGCAACCATTTCTGGTGCTTTAGGAATCCGCTCATCATCTGGTGCCATCCCTAACAGTCCACCTGCAATTGCAAAATCAGTTCCATGCCCACGGTGCGTTTTTGCAAAAGATTCATAATAATGAACTACTACTTTTTTAGGAGTTTTTTGAAAAATTAAGCGCGCAGCATTTCCAATTGCAACTGCCCCAGCTGTGTGCGAGCTTGAAGGTCCTACCATAACCGGCCCAATAATATCAAAAACACTGCGATAGTTAGCCATAACTTTTCTCCTTTAGACGCTTTACTACTTTAAGTGTAAATATATTTAAGCAAAAAATGAAGTAATATAGGAAATTTATAACTTTTATATTACAACCAAGAAAAACCATATTCCGAAATCTAATCGAAATATGGTTTTTTCTTTTTCATTATTGTTGACTACTATTTTTGAACTAGTAAACAGCACTAAAAGGCGCCTCCACCACTTCCACCACCAAAGCCACCAGATGAACCACTTGAAAACCCGCCTGATGAACCTGTATCAGAACTAATACTTGAGCCTGCATTAAAAGCAGAAGTAAAACTATGTTCAAAATTATTGCTACTACTATTAGTTAAATATAGAGTTTGATAAACAACTAAATCACTAGTTGCTAATTCACTCTCGCTAAATTCCAATCGGAGTTGTTTTAAAACCTTCTCAGATAGACCTAATGCTACTGCATAAGGCATAATATCTTCCCAAAGAATAAGCTCGCCAATATCTCTCATTTTAAAATTACCAATATTTTCAAGCATCTTCTTAAAACTACGTACTTGGTTTGTAATCTCGGCACCTTTTTCTGTATAAATGCTTAACCGACTAGCAGCTACCAACCACGAAATACCATTTAAAATTGCTAAACTAATTGCTAATACTAATAATTGCCATGAAATTATACTTAACATACATGATAAGAAAATAATTATTGCATTAATAACAACCAATATTCCAGCTAAAGCTACTATATTTTGCTTCTTTTCTCGGATTTTATTTGAGAAATAATTTCTTTGATAAGCTTGCTTGTAATATTGATTTCTCCAAGCTTGATACTTCTCACTTAATTCTTTAGGATCATCAAATTTCTTTAATTCATATGTAGAAAAACTTGCACCGTTTCCTACTTCATCAAATAAAAATCTTAATAGTGGTTGCTGACTTAAAGCAGTTTGATCCTTCAAAAAAATTCGATAGCTCGACTTTTTTATAATCTTGCCAACTTTTTCTTCTCTAATTTCTAACTTATGCTTTCCGGTCAATTCAGTAATTAAAGCCATCAATGCTTGAGTATCTGGCTTGGAAGTCTTATCAAGAATTTGAGCTATAATAGGACTTACTTCAGGAATTTCATAACTATGAGCCAAGGCAGACATTTTCTTAGGTTTTGATCCTTGTTTCTTTACGAATAAACTGACAATTATCGCCAAAATAGAAACAATGATGCTAAAAATTAAAATATATCCCGCTCTTTTTCTTCTTTGGTTAGCTTCTTCTGCAAGTTGTTTTTCTTGTTTTAAAATAAATTGCTTACGCTTTTCATTTGAAACATTTTTATTATCTGTAGTAACACTTGTTGGAAAAATTGCATGGACCTCAATTCCAGTATCTCCAGCTACATTGTCAGCAGTCATAATGATTCGTCCCTTATCTGGCAATACTTGAATATGACCTGATATGTCACCATGGGCCCAAGCTTTTAATATCGGTACCTTACTTGGAAATATAACCTCAGCTTCAACATGATCTAAATCAGTTTCCCAACCATTACCAATAATTTTAAAATTAAGCTCAGCTGTATCCTGCCAATTTTTTATAGCATTTGTTATCTTGTAACGATATACAATGGTAAAACGATTACCTGCTTTTACTTTGTGAAATACTTTAAATTGATAGCCATTTTTATAACTAAGTTGATAGGTATCATTACTTCCACTGGAATTATTAATTATTGCCTTTGTTACACCTTGATTGATTATTTCTACTTGAGGATTAAGCAACTTTTGATTTTTTAACAAATTCTGCCGATAATAAACACCACGAGCAGAACTATCAAACTTATAAGTAATCTTTCGTTCAATTGTTAAATTGCCATCAGCTTGAATATGACTTGCTACTTTTACATTAGTAATATCATAACTAGGACTATCCGCTAATACTCTTTGTCCCGTTACAGAAAACAAAAGCGTTATAACACCCAACATCAATAAAAGATTGATAATTTTTTTCATTCTTACACCTTATTAGCCCTATTTCAAGTTAATATTCGCCTGTCTAAATAATTCTTCTCTCATCAATGCTGGAGTAGTACCATAATACTCACTAAACTTTTTATAGAAAAAAGACTTACTTGAATACCCTACTCGACTAATAATTTCTTTTAATGATAAATTGGGCTGCGCCAATAATTCTCGTGCTTCTTGCATTCTTCTTTCATCAACATGTTCAACAAAACTTTTACCAGTCTTTTGTTTAACTAAATTGGAGAAATAATTTTGATTAAATCCAAAATATTCCGCTGCTTCCGCTAATTTAACATCTGCAAAATGTAAGTCGATATACCTATCAAGGTCACTACCGATAAAATTAGCTTTCTTACTCTTTACAGTAGCTTGACTAAATACTTGCGTTCTAAGTGATAAAGCAAGTAATTGACTAAAAGTTCCAGCCATCATCGATGCCATAAATAAATCACCATTTAAATATTCATTAATGGCATTTTCAATCAATTGACTCTGCTTCATTAACCTACTTGTCTTAATAAAAAGATATCCTTTTTCAGCTAACAGGCTCTTTACAGTTACTAAAATTTCATTTTCTTTATTATCAAGACTCATATAATTCTGAAGTTCTTTTTCAAAATCATAAATGGCTTTAACACGCATTTTAACGACTACTGTTTCAGAAGTTTGTTCTTTAATTTCAAATGCTTGACCCGCCTTAATTAGAACCAAATTCCCAGCTGACAAATCAAGTATTTGATTACGTAATTTAATAGAACAAGTTCCATTTTCTACAAAAAGCCATTCTTCTTGTGAATGATAGCGGTGAATACCGCCATTATGATTTTCAACATAAATGGCAAAATCTTTCTGATTTTTATTTTTGGAGTCTAACTTTAAGTCATTAGTACTCTGTTTAGTATTTTTTATGACCCCTCTTAAGTATTGGTCTAATGTAAAAATTGCCACTTAAATCACCGCCTTAATATGATTATACAATTAATAACTTTTTATTTGCTGATTGTACGCTTTTCTTTTTGACGGGCGTAATAGCCAATAATAAATGAACCAACAATTAATGTTGTTGCTACAATCATAATATTATGAATTCCACTATAAAGAATCTGCCTCATTTGTGGCAACAACGCTTGTGGCAAAGACTTACTAGTTTCAGCATCTGATAAGTGATTAAGCATATTGATAGTTATACTACCACCACTTTCTCTTACTCCTCTAAAAAGTGCTGCATTCATAATTAACCCAAAAACACTAGCAGCAACAGCAGAAGCAATCATTCTAATTAAAAATGAAAATGAAGTTGCTACTGGAACATCTTTCTTCTCAACATCTTGTTGAACCTTAACTTGTAATTCATTAAAGACAATTCCATTACCAACACCTTGAAACATCCCTGCTAAAATAATTAAGAAATAAGGCATTGTAATAGGTCCAAACATCATTAAGAAATAACCTATTAGCAGTGATCCAATCCCAATTAATACCACTTGACCTGCTGACCAATGTTCTCGCATTTTAGCAACTGACAAAGAAGCGCATAAATCAGTAAATGCACCCGGAATTTGTGTGGCTCCACCAATAAATGCACTGGTAGCTAGTAATCCTTGAGCCCACATCGGTGCATAAACACTAAATGCCATCATTGCTGCCCAAATTAAAACAAACAAAGCAAAATCAATATTTAAATCTGAATTTTTAAATAAATGTCCTGGAATAACTGGATCTTCAGCTCTTTTTTCAATAATGATTAACATTCCAAAGAAAATTAAAGCTGCCGCAAATAAGACCAATAGGGTACCCAACTGAGTCTCACCAATTAAATCGACACCTATCAACATAATAATTAGGCCTAAAGTTAGGGTAAGTGCCCCACCCAAATCCACTTTTTTCTTTGGTCTTTCAATTTTTTCATCGATAAAGTAAATCTGCACAAGAATAATTGATATCAAAGCTACTGGAATATTTAAATAAAATACCCAGCGCCATGATAGAGTATCAACTATCCAGCCACCTAGCATTGGACCCATAATAGTAGCTGAAGAATAAAAGGCACTAACTAGCCCTAACGTCCTCATTCTCTTAGCGGGATTTGGATATAAATCAGAATAAATAATATAAGGAATTGAAACCATTCCCCCATTACCTAATCCACACAGTAAACGTGCCAATAGTAAGATAAACATATTAGGAGCCATTCCTTGAAATAATGCTCCTAATAAAAATGTTAATGCCGCTAATTGGTAGGCTATTTTATTACTAGTTCGTTCACCCAACTTACTCCAAAGTGGGGTTGCAACGGCTGTTCCTAGCAAAAATACACTAACCATCCAGCCCATATATTCGATTCCTTTAAGATCTGCAATAATTCGAGGCAGAGCGGTATTAATAATAGTATTGTCTAGTCCTGACATTGCATTAGATAATAGCAAAGCCATGGTGACAATAATTGTTCTTTTCTTGTCCATACTAACTCTCTTTTCAACTTGTTTTAATTAACTATACAACGTCTAAAAGCAATTGAATAGACAATGACAGCGTTTTTATATATAATCAAGACGTTTAGGGGTGCCGTTAGGCTGAGATGATACCCATTGAACCTGGTCTAGGTAATGCTAGTGAAGGGAAAATGACTTGTGATTACTAATGCCACCTCAAGGAAGGTGGTTTTTATTTTGCAAACAATTTCTATATCAAATTTAAACTTCGCTTATGATGAGCAAGTAATTATCAAGGACCTATCTGCGAATTTTACTCCTGGCAAACTCCATCTCTTAATCGGTGAAAATGGAGCTGGTAAATCAACGCTACTTAAAATTATAGCTGGCTTATTACCTAAATTTGGTGGAAAGCTTAGTGGCAATATCACAACTAATTTAAAAACCAGCATGATGTTTCAAGATCCTGAACTTCAATTTGCTCTACCTACAGCTTATGATGAGTTGATTTTTACATTGGAAAATATCGGTGTTTCACGTGAAACTTATAAAAATAAAATCACAGAATCAGCTCAATTTACTGGTATCACTCCGTTACTTAAACGCCCACTAAATCAGCTTTCAGGCGGCGAAAAGCAAAAAGTTGCTTTAGCTATTTTATTAGCAATGGACAGTGATTTGCTTTTACTTGATGAGCCTTTTGCAAGTTGTGACTTAGCTAGTAGAAAAAGTATCTTACTTAAACTAAACCAATTAGTTAAAGCTGGTAAAACTGTGATTATTGTTGACCACGATTTACCAGATTATGAAACTCTAGCAGACGAAATTTGGCTATTTGAAAACAAGCAGCTCCATCACTTAACTAGTAATGAAAGAGCTAGTTTATTTCATCATTTAAAGCAGCCCATTAATACTAATTTTGTCTTGCCTGAAGAGCAAAATTCACTCTTTACTTTTTCCAATACCGTTATTAAACACAAGCTTCCTTTAATTGAAGTATCGAATCAAGCTATCTATCAAGGAAAAATCACCTTACTTACAGGAGAAAATGGAGCAGGCAAAACTACCTTATTTAAGACTTTAACTAAAATGCATCCCTACACTGGAAACTTAACTTACCAAACAAAAGAAGTTAAAAAATGGCGCTTAAAGCATTATTTGTCACATGTTGCTCAAGTTTTTCAAGAAACTAACAATCAGTTCTTAGAAATCACTGTCAAAGAAGAGCTGGCTTTAAGTCAAAAAACACAAGTAAATCCTTATTTTACCCCAGAAAAATTAACCGAGATTTTAGACACATTAGGATTAAGCAAGTTATTAAATCATAGCGTCTATACCCTATCTGGTGGTCAAAAAAAGAAGCTGCAAATTCTATTAATGCTCTTAAGTAATCATGATGTCTTGCTCTTAGATGAACCTCTTGCTGGGCTTGATTCTTCTTCGCGGACAATAATTATTAATTTACTGGCTGAGGTGCAAAAACAAACAAAACAAACCTTTGTAATTATTAGTCACCAAATTTCTGAATTTGCACCAATTTGTGATTACCATTTAGTTTTAGCTAAAAAAGATTTAACTTATATCCAAAATGGAGGTGAAAGTCTTGAATCCTAGTTTTAAATTCTTACTTTTATTAATTATTGCGCTAGTTATATCAGCAACTAACTCAGTTGAATTAAACTTAATTGTTATCTTCGCTTGCTTTATCTATTTAGTAAAGTATCGCTTGAAGTTAAGCCAATTTTTCAAGCTATTACTTTATCCTGCTTTAGCTGCGATTTCCGTTTTCGTTACGGTTGGGTACTTTAGTAAAAGCTCCATCTATGATGCCACTAGCTTAGCTAGCAGAATTTATGTCTATGTCTTTACCGGAGCAGCTTTAACTTTAACAACCGATATGACTACTCTTGCCAGATCATTTGAACAAAATCTCCACCTACCTGCTAAATTTGCTTACGGCTTTTTGGCTGCAGTTAATATTTTGCCTAAGATGAAACGCCAAATTAGGCAAATTAGATATGCTGGTTTGATGAGGCAAACTCCACTTTCACTTTTTTCACCAAGACTTTATTTCAAGGCGCTACTTGCTGCTTTAGCTAATTCAGAGATGCTTGCTCAAGCAATGGTATCTCATGGCTTTAGTGAAGATAAAAAAAGAAGCGTCTTGCAAGTTGTGCAAGTCCGCTTCAGTGATTACCTCTGGTTTGGAGGGATTTTATTTATTTTTAGTGTTTTAGTGATATTTAGTTGTTTTCTTTCAAGATAGCTTTTATCTCTTCATCTGAAAGAGAAACATCTTTGTTTGCTTTTATCCATGCTAAACTTTCAGCCACTGTCGCTAGCTTACTTCAAATTCTGATGAATTATTTTGCGAATTTCACCATCACTAAGGCTGAAGTCTGAGTCAACCGAATCTTTGATTGCGGAATATACTTCTGCTTCACTTATTTCAGGTTGAGTACGTTTAAAAAATGTTACGAAAGCTTTTACCGTATTCTGATCTTTTCTTCGTGCTTCTTGCTTGGTTCCTAATTCAATACCACGTTTTTCTGCTACTGCAGTCTCTTCTTTCATTCGTAGTTCTGCTGTTCTCATAAG
>NZ_AYYU01000012.1 GCF_001436455.1 Lactobacillus jensenii DSM 20557 | reverse complement strand
CTCTTTATCAACAGGATTTGACAAAGAGCCTTTAATTATTGGAATTATTCTTTTTAGTTGGTTTTCTCTGATATCGAAGGGCACCATTTTTTACGTATTTTTGAAATTCTTGGTAAAGCGGATCAAAAATTTGCGGTTCATCATTTTGGGATAGCATAACTTTCGGGAAAAAGAAATTTTCGCTTCCCTGGATAGTTCCGTTGAGTGCTTTTACTAATGGACTTAACTCAGATAATTCAATTAACGACCCATCATCTTGCATAATTTCAATTTGACTATTTGCATTTTTGCCAGTTGGCTTATATGCATCATATGGTTCATCAAAAGCACTAGTTAGAGCTGTATAGTAATTAGGATCAAAGCCAGCTTCTTTAATATAATTTTTGAGCTTAGGTACTAAATTGCGAGTTTCTTGATTAACACTACAACTAGCGAAAGGTTTTCTAAATAAATATCTGCTTGCTAAATCTGCTAAAATTTCGTCGCCTGATTCACGCCAAATAGAAAAATTGGTTTCCATTACGCCATCATCAAGATTCAAATAATCTTTTAAAGTCCAACTTCCATCCAAAAATTTTTGTAAACTTGGTGTAACTAATAAAGTGTTTGACTTATAAACATATCTTGCTCTTTCAAGTAATTTGTTTAAGACGACTTCTAATGAGCGATTTATACGATGAAAATATACTTGTTGATACATTTGATAACGACTAACAATGTAATCTTCAACTGCATGCATTCCATTATTAGTAAAGCAAATTCCATCGGAATAAGGGCGAATTACGCGTAATAAGCGTTCAATATCAAAGCTGCCATATGTTACACCTGTAAAGTAGGCGTCCCTTTGTAGATAATCCATTCTATCTGCATCTGCTTGGCTTGAAATCATTTTAACCACTTGTGGATTAGGGTAGGTCTTTGCTATGACGCTGGCAACTGCTTCAGGAAAAGCTGGAGCAACCTTTGATAAAATTTGATTAATTTCAGTAGATTTGTCAGTAATAATTTGTGTGCCTATTTTTTCGTGGTTAGTTCCAAATAGATGCTCAAAAGTATGAGAATATGGACCATGTCCAATGTCATGTAATAATGCGGCACATTCGGCTACTATATTTTCTTTTTCATTCCAAAGGCCATCATTTGGTTTGATAGATGGATATTGTTTGCTAAATATTTCGCAAATTCGTCTAGTTAATTCATAAACACCTAAGTTATGTTCAAACCGTGTATGAGTTGCACCGGGAAAAACATAGCTAGTTGGTCCAAGTTGTTTAATTCGGCGTAAGCGTTGAAATTCTTTAGAATTAATTAAATCTAAAATAACTTTATCTTCGATATGAATGTAACCATGAACAGGATCACGTAATTCTACGGGGTGGGGTAATTTTTCACTTTGAAAAAACATAATTCTTCCCTTCATTTTATTTAATTTTTGAAGAAAAATTCGGTAAAATGTATACAGTTAAAATTATAACAAAGAAAACGTTTAAGATGTGAATTATCATAGATTGAGGGGTATTTTGAAAGAAGTAGATTTAAAATTTAAAAGTACAATTACTCAAGAACAAGATTCAGAAAGCTTTCAAAAGAGTGCAAAAGCACAAGTTGAAGAGCTAGAAGATGGTTGGCGTTTAAAATATTTAGAGGATGACCAAATTCCTGTTAAGATTTTACTAAAAAAACAAAAACAAACGCTTATAATTAATCGAGGAGTAGTTCCAAGTGATTATTCATTAATCAAGTTGGAACTAGGAGAAAAACGTGGCTGCAAGTATGTAGTTAATAACCGCCAAATGGACTTAATTAGTGAAACTAAATTCCTAAAAGTTACTAAATATGGCGGTAGAGTCAAAGTTCAAGTTGAATATGACCTATTTAGTGGGCTATACTTAATAGGTAACTATGCAGTCACATTGATTTTTTCTTAAGAGATGCGTAAAATAGAAAAGATGCTATAAAGAGAGGACGTTTAACTGTGGGTTTAGCTGATTTTGAAGGTAAGAAACGCGAAGAACTTTCATTAATTGAAGTAGCACGTGCTATTTTAGAAGACCACGGCAAGCGCATGGCTTTTGCCGATATTGTAAATGCCGTTCAAGAATACTTAGGTACTAGTGACGAAGAAATTCGTGAACGTTTACCACAATTTTATACTGATATGAATACTGATGGTGAATTTATCTCAATGGGTGATAATGTATGGGCCCTTCGTTCATGGTTCCCATATGAATCTGTTGACGAAGAAGTTAACCACCCTGAAGACGAAGATGATGAACCACGTAAAAAGCATCATAGAAAGGTTAATGCATTTATTGCAAGTAGTGATGATGATGACATTATCGACTACGATTCTGATGATCCAGAAGATGATGATTTGGATACTGATGAAGATGAAAATACAGATGACTTTGATGCTGCAGATGATGACGATTTTGATGATCCAGATGACGATGATGAATTACCAGATGGTATTGAAGGTCAATTATCAGAATTAGATGATGATGAAGACGAAGATGATGAGTAATTAGACTTGACTCTTTGTCAGTAAGTCTATATTATTTTATCTGGGCCCCTTATTGGGCACTTACTAATGATATTTATTAGCCCCCTTCTTTGAAGGGAGCTTTTTTGTTTTTTACTTAAATTTTTATAAGGAGAGCTACTTGATGACTAAATATGTATTCGTAACCGGTGGTGTTGTTTCTTCATTAGGTAAGGGTATTGTCGCTTCGTCTTTAGGACGTCTATTGAAAAATCGTGGCTTGAAAGTCACGATGCAAAAATTTGATCCATATATCAACATTGACCCAGGTACGATGAATCCATATCAACACGGTGAAGTATTTGTAACTGATGATGGTACTGAAGCTGACCTTGACCTAGGTCACTATGAAAGATTTGTTGATGTGCGTACTAGTAAGTATTCTAATGTAACTACTGGTAAGATTTATTCCGAAGTTTTGAAAAAGGAACGTCGTGGAGATTACCAAGGTGCTACTGTTCAAGTAATACCTCACATCACAAACATGATTAAAGAAAAAATTATGCGTGCAGGCCAAACTACTGATTCTGATGTAGTTATTTCAGAAATTGGTGGGACTGTTGGTGATATTGAATCTACTCCATTTATGGAAGCTATTCGTCAAATGAAGCGCGAAGTTGGTGCTGATAATGTGATGTATATTCACGTAACTTTAGTGCCTTACCTTCATGCAGCTCATGAAATGAAGACTAAGCCAACTCAACACTCAGTTGCTACTTTAAGAAGCATTGGAATTCAGCCTAATATGCTTGTTTTACGTGCAGAAAAAGAAGTGGGCCAAGAACTTAAAAATAAGATTGCTAACTTTACTGATGTTCCAGTTGAAGCAATTATGGAATCAATTGATGCTCCTTCATTATTTGAAATTCCTTTGAATTTCCAAAAGCAAGGTATGGATCAATTAGTATGTGATCACTTCAACTTAACTTCTCCTAAGAGTAAAGCTGATATGGAAGAATGGGTTAAGCTAGAAAAGCGTTCTACTAGCCTTAAATACAAGACTAAGATTACTTTGGTTGGTAAATATGTAGAACTAGAAGATGCTTATATTTCAGTTACCGAAGCCTTAAAGCATGCTGGCTATCTTTACAATAGTGAAATTGAGATTAACAAAGTTCAAGCAGAAGATATTACAGAAGATAATATTGCTGACTTTATGAAAGATTCTGATGGCTTAATTGTCCCTGGTGGTTTTGGTTTGCGTGGCCTTGAAGGAATGATAACGGCTATCAAATACGCTCGAGAAAATGATATTCCATTCCTTGGTATTTGTCTTGGTATGCAAATGGCAACAGTAGAATTTGCTCGGGATGTTTTAGGCTATAAAGATGCTAATACAACTGAAGCAGATCCTGAAACCAAGAATAATATTATTGACTTGATGGCTGATCAAGAAGGCCAAGATACAATTGGCGGTACTTTGCGTTTAGGTCTATATCCTGCTCGCCTCAAGAAGGGTACTAAGACTTATAAGGCATATGATGAACAAGAAGTAATTCAAGAACGTCACCGTCACCGTTATGAATTTAATAATAAGTACCGTGAAGAATTTGAAAAGCATGGTATGATTTTTAGTGGAGTTTCTCCAGATAATCATTTAGTTGAAATTGTTGAAATTCCAACTAAAAAGTTCTTCATTGCAGCACAATACCATCCAGAATTTTTATCTCGTCCTCATAAACCAGAGGGCTTGTTTAAGGCATTTATTGGTGCTGCTAGTGGCTTAGAAGAAGATAAGTTTTAATTGTAAAATACAAAATTCTTAAAAAACAAGAGGTTTAGCACATTCCTCTTGTTTTTTAATCTGATTTCTTATAACATTTACAATGACACATTGACAAAAAGAAAAGGATTGTTTTCCCCGATGAAGCAGATGATTATTCATGGCGGAAAACCACTAACTGGTGAAGTTTGGATTGGTGGAGCTAAGAATTCAACTGTAGCCCTCATTCCAGCCGCAATCTTGTCACATACTCCAGTAACTCTAGAATGTGTACCACGCATTGCAGATGTAGATAACTTGATGGATTTGTTGAAAGAAATGGATGTTAAGTGTGATTTCAAAGAGACCACTTTACACATTGATCCAACAGAAATTAAGATGAGTCCACTTCCTGCAGGTAAAATTAAGAGTTTAAGAGCATCATATTACTTTATGGGTGCTTTACTTGGTAGATTTGGCAAGGCCGTAGTAGGTTTTCCAGGTGGCGATGACATTGGTCCACGCCCAATTGATCAACATATTAAAGGCTTTGAAGCTTTAGGTGCTATTGTAAAAAATGAAAATGACCAAATTATCATTAAAGCACCAGAAGAAGGACTTCATGGTAATCAAATAGACTTAGCGATGCCATCAGTGGGCGCTACGATGAATATCATTATGGCCAGTGTAACTGCACAAGGTCAGACTATAATTAATAATGCAGCGAAAGAGCCAGAAATTATTGATTTAGCAACTTTTTTAAATAATATGGGTGCTGTTATTCGTGGTGCAGGTACTGAAACGATTAGAATTGACGGCGTTAGTCGTATTGAAGCTAAGATACCTCATACAATAATTCCAGATAGAATTGAAGCAGGTACTTATATTTCACTAGCTGCATGTATTGGAAATGGCATTCGAATTCATAATATTATTGAAGAACACCTAGATTCATATTTAGCCAAAGTAGAAGAAATGGGTGTAGTCATTGATGCAGATGAGGATTCACTTTACGTATATCCAGCAGGCGATTTAAAGATGATTCAGGTCAAAACTGATCCATATCCTGGTTTTGCCACAGATTTGCAACAACCTATTACGCCCCTTCTTTTGACTGCAAAAACAGGCGAAGGTGTAGTTATAGATAATATTTATCCTAAGAGAACTAGACACATTCCTGAATTGCAGAAGATGGGTGCTAATATCAAGGTTGAAGATAATATTATTTTGGTTCATCCAACTAGTGAATTACATGGAGCATGCGTTCACGCAGATGAGATTCGAGCAGGAGCATCATTAATGATTGCTGGTTTAATGGCTGATGGTGAAACTGTAATTGATAATGCAGATAATATTTTAAGAGGATATGATCGTGTTGAGGAAAAGTTACGTAAGTTAGGCGCTGACGTAACTATTCAAGATGCATAATATTTAGAAAGCTTACCTAGTTTACGGGTAAGCTTTCTTTTATTTGATATAGGGGTATAAGTTTGAAAAAAGATGCAATTAAAGCGGTCTTTATCAATTGAATAATTGGCAATATTCTTCGCTAGAAGTAGTAGTTAAGCTTAGTTTTACTGATTGGGGGATTGTATTTCTTGAAAAGCTTAAACTTGTATTCCTTAATATCAAAAAGATAATAAAAAAACGTTGATAAACCAAAGTTTATAGAACTTTGATTATCAACGTTTTTGTATAACAAGAGTTATTTCTCTTATTTATTAATCTGGCAACTTAAAAAATGAATCTAAACATATAGCAACCCTCCTTTCTTATAAATTAAGCTTATCGATATATTTTCCATGAATTAATTTGGAGTATGTATTCAATAAATCTTTAGGAAGCTTCTTTTTTTGTGCTTTTTTTAAATAAGATACTATTTCTGAATAGCTAGTATCTATATCAATGTTTTTCATAAAAGAAATATAAGTATCAGGATAAACTAAAAAATAAAGAAACTGAGCAAGACTAAATCTATCAGGAAATTCTACAATAGACTGCTCATAAGGATTATAAAAACCATAAGTACCAGCAGGATTAATACTATTTTTGGCAAAACAAGATATACCAGATTTAGATATTGCATAATTAAAATCTATTATTTTGGCCTGTTTATCTTGAGATAAAATAACATTACTAAAGGATAAATCTCTAAAACTAATCTCTAATTTATTTAGTTTATTAATTAAAAATAGTATCTGATTGAATATATTCAACCTTTCTTTCAGAGACAAAGTGCTAAGTTTATTGGACATAGCTAATTCATCAAGTGATTCACCTTCTATAAATTCAGTCACAATTACAACAGAATTATCAAGATAGAAGGTATCAATAATATTTTCAAAGCCGGAATCTTTTAAAATCTCGTTTGTATTTAGAATATTACTGGAACTTAATAACCTATCAGCTTCATCTATGTTACTACTTTCAATATTGAAATATTTGCATGCATAACGAATAATAACTTTTTTCATAAATTTAACATCAAGTCCTAGAAAAACTCCAGAGGGACCAAGATGCTTTAATACTTTTAATATTAAATATCTAGATGGTAATTTATGATAATGTTGTAAATCATAATCTGGTATTTTTTGTGCATCTTTAAAAGGATGCAATGTCTTATCTCTATGATCTATATTTTTTATATCACTAAGTAGGGTACCAAATCGATAGTAAATGTTAGAATTCAACTTGTAGGATTTATCAGAACCTACAGCTATACCTATTTCATTATGAAAGTAATAGTGTAGTATTTCTAAAGTTTCTAATACATTTTGTGGTTTAGGATAAATCGTTATAAATTTACCTACTTGGCTATTACCATAATAACCAAGATTTAATCGTTCTAATTCAGATATTGAAGCAATTATTTTAAAATCCCAGCATTTTTTCCTGTTTAAGTTAAAAAAACGTTGAGCAATATCAATTGCATTTGTTAAAACGGCACTAATATGTATTTTCCAACCATAGTTATTTACTATTTGATGAGGGAAATTGGGATATGCCCAAATATCACTACTATTCAATCTGCAGATATTATTTTGTTTTAGTAACAAGTCGTATTCTTTTGATAAGCTTAATTTTTTCATGGAATAAATCCTTGTTCTTTTTTATTTGAGTGAGCTAAAAGATATAAACCATCAATATATCTAGTTATTAAATAGGAAATAGTCTCATCAGGAATTTTAGCATTGCGAAGTACTTTAGCTAGTTCAGATATACTATATCTTTTTGAGTGTTCCAATTTGTACGACTTTATGATAAAGTCATTAAACAAATCATAAGATTCACTACGAATATGCAATTCACAATTAGATTGAAATTTAGATATAAATATTTTTAATAATTGAACTAACGTTTTATCAACATCTCTGTATAATTCCGTAGCAAACATAATCCTTTATTCAAAAGTCGTTGTTGTTCTATTACTACTGCAACGTTGACTATGTGCACCTGATAGTGCGCCTGCTGCTTGGGTTGTAGTTAATCCTAAATCATTTAATGCTGCAACATCACGAGAAAGAAGGGCAGCTTTTTCTTCTTTTGAAATATCAAGCTTTTCTAAAAATGACCTTGGATTAGCTAGAAAATCGCCAATAAATTTTGGATCACTTTGTAATCGGTCGATTAAAATTTTAAATTCTTTTGACATAATAATGTCCTCCTTTTTTTAATTTGACATAATATTATCACCAGGATACAATTAAATTAATATTAAAATTAATAAAAAATAAAAAGGGAAGATTAAATGATTATTGCAAACAAACTAAGAATCGGCTACAAAACAACTACAGTAGTTAATGATTTAAATTTTAAATTAGAAGAAGGTAAATTTATTGCTTTAATTGGAGCAAATGGTGCCGGAAAATCCACTTTAATTAATACAATGATTGGAATTGTTAAGCCTTTAGCTGGAAGAATTAACTGGCAAGTTGAAACTGACAAAAAGAATCCGTTTAATGCTGTAGGTTTTAGTCCACAAAGTCAATTAATTGATTGGTATACTAATGTTTTTGATAATGTAATTCAGGGACCACTTTTAGCTGGTTATAAGATGAGTGTAGCAAAGAAACAAGCAGAGTTTGCCTTAGAATTACTTGATATTGTTGATTTGAAAGATAAGCCAGTAGACCATATTTCTGGTGGACAACAACAACGGGTACAAATAGCCCGGGAAATAGCCCGTAAACCTAAAATTTATATTTTAGATGAACCAACGACTGGATTAGATGTCGAAACTGGTGAGAAGCTCTTTCGTTATTTACAAACTGAAGTTAAAAATGGTGCCTTAGTTTTAACTTCCTCTCATGATTTAACTTTATTAGAAAGTTATGCAGATCAGGTTTTATTTATTAATGAACATGAACAACAATTCTTTGGTAGTTTAAAGGCCTTTTTAGCTGACGGTACTAGCTTGAGAGATAAATATTTGCAAGAAAGAGGTAACTAAATGAATCCTGCTAATTTTAGAAATATTTCACTGGGACTAAGATCAATTAAAATTGTGGCCAATAATGAATGGCGCGCTTTTGTCCATAATAAAGGCTTGCTTTTATCAATGTTTATGCAACCACTAATTACTTATGGCTTATTGGTAATGGCCTTAAATGAAAATTTGAGTGCAGTGCATTATGCTGGTCTTACTCTTCCATATAAGCAATATGCGCTAACTGGGGTTTTGACTTTCTTTATGACGACGCAAATGTCACAGGCGATGTATCGGGCAACTGTTGATAAAGAGTATGGTTTACTGGCAATTAAATTTACTAATGGGGTACAACCTTGGCATTATCTTGCTGGGATGAGCTTTTTCCCAATTATCGGCTTACTGTTCCAGAGTGCAATTTTAATCGTTTTAGGGCTATTAACTGGGGGTGTTTATAATTTATTGTACTTACTTTTATCACTCCTAGTTTTAATTGTTTCACTTGAATTTTGGTCAACCCTAGGCATTATTTTAAGTACTAGAATCTCATCATATGAGCAACGTGATGTGATAATGACTTTAATTTTTTCACCAATTTCATATGCAGCCCCAACCTTGTATGTTTTCAGTGATAATTCACCACTTATTATTAAAATTTTGTCAGCAATCAATCCATTAACTTATCAATTAAAGGCACTCAGAGCAGTGGCTTTTGGTAGCTTTAATTTGATGGAAATTGTAAGTGCAATTTTAATTTCAATTGCCATGATTGTTTTGGCTCAAGTTATTTTGAAACGGATGCCATTGAGTTTAGCTGAGAGATAAGTATAGTGAGTAGCTCATTGTATTTAAATAATCCGTCCGAATTGAAAATTTATATTTATCTTCATGGAGGTCCATTTTTTATTCTTGAAAATTTAAATGATGATCCATTTACTCACTATTTTAATAAGATGTTGAAAAATATTTTTATCATAAATTATCCTGTAGTAAAAAGACAAGGTGGAGTTATAGATTTTCAATATGTTTATCAAGAAATTGAAAGATTAAGAATTGAAAAAACTAACTATGAACTTTACTTAATAGGAGAGAGTTATGGTGGATATCTAGCAAGCTTATTTTCAAAGTATAATCTTGTTGAAAAAATTATCTGTATAAGTGGATTTGTTAGTATAAAATATCAAGCGTTGTTTTCATCAGAGAGAGTGTGGTTAACATCCTATTTGTCACCTGAAGCATCAGATTTTTATGACATACATAAAAAGAATTTGGTAAGAACAGCGATTACTTTTTTTAATGGGACTAAAGATATGCAAATACCATATCAACAACTTTTACCATTAGCTAGTAATGATAAAATAAAAATTGTATTATTAGATGGCTTTAAACATAGAGAAGCTAATCAAAAGATGGATAATTTGTTAAAAAAGGTGCTTGATTTATTAGATTAAAATATATACAAAAAATGTTGATAATCTTGGTTACATTATTGAAGTTAACCTTGATTATCAACATTTTTTATTGAAATCTATTTTTATTCAATTGTTTTTAGTATTTGCAAGTAATCTTAGTCAAGTAAGTCGTATTTCAAAGTCATTAAACCATGACCTTCATCAACCATTTGACCAAGTAATTCTACTGTATTGCTATAAACAACTTCTGCCATTTTATCATTTGCAGCTTCAAGTTTAGTTTGTAAGTCTTTGCCAGACAAATCTTTAACTGCTGCATCAGTATCGTGTTGAATCTTGTGGCAAGCTGCTAAACTCTTTTGTTCAAAGTCAGCTTCTAATTCACCATATACGCGATAGTTAGTATCACCTAATTGAGCTGCTAACTTATTTACCCAGAAAATCTTGGTTAAATCAAATTGAGAAGTTGTTTGCCAGCTAGCTGGAGTGGTAGTGATGTTGGTGTAGAAAGGTACAAAAGTGTTGAAAGTGTTAGGACCAAATGCCAACCATTGAACACCAGCAATTTCAGCAGGGACATTGTTTCTAATTTGCAAGACGTGAGTTTCAAAATTACGATTAATTCCGATTGGACGGAAAGTCTTCTTTTGTTCTGCTGTTCCTTGTTCGCCATAGGCATCATAAGGGGTGTCTTGGTAGTGAGAGCTTTCAGCCCACTTAATATCTTCTAAGCTAATTTTACGGTTAGCATGGCAGATGAATGGTTGGTCTTGATCGCTAGGCTTACCACCGAATTCAGGGTTAAAGAAGTTGTGAATATACCAAGCACGTGGGTTATTGTAGTGGGCATCTTTAATAGTAGATGAACCAAAAATATGACGTAAATTGTAACCTTCAAAGTCAGGATTTAAGTTATAATTTTCGATTAATTCTTTTAAGTCACTTGAACATACAAAATCTGGATCATCGAACTTGAATTCATCAATGTTCAAACGGTTAGGAGCGATTACATAAGCATCATCAGGGATGCGACGTGCTGCCCAGTGGTGTCCACCAATAGTTTCAAGATACCAAATTTCATCCTTATCAGAAAAGGCCATACCGTTCATTTCATATGTGCCATATTTTTCAAGTAAGTAACCAACCCGCTTAACTCCATCTCTAGCGGAGTGGATGTAAGGCAGGGTTAAAGTAACGAAATCTTCTTCACCTAATCCACCTTCTTCAGTGGTCAAAAGTGGATCAATCCCTTGGATTCTTGAGTTAGTAGTAATTGTTTCAGTAGCAGTCATGGCAATGTTTTCAGAGTTAATACCCGCTGCAGCCCAAATGCCATTTTTGCCAGAAGCATCAGGAGCGCTTGTGTAACGAAGGGGTGTTAATGCTAAATCTTCATCATCTATCACTTGCTTACTAATGACGCTTTGGTAATGCTTAGGTTGTTGCTCTGGGTTAACGACTTTAAAACTTTCTGGAATAATAGTTCTACCACCGTCTTCACTTCGAGCAATCATAGTTGAACCATCAATTGTGGCTTTTTTACCAACTAGAATAGTGGTACATTCAGTTTGTTCTTTCATATGCATTTCCTTCTTCTTTTTAACTTAATTCCATTGTAGGAGAAAAAGCTCTAGGATAAAAGAAAAGCTTGAGTTAAATACTCAAGCTTTTAAAAAATATATAATTACTACTTTGAATTTAATCCTTCTTTACCTTTGAAAATTAGATTCAAAAGAGTTGCACTAAGGCTGGCAACCACGATACCGTTCCCTAAGAATAATTGAACAGTTTGTGGCAAATGTTGGAAAATTTGTGGATAAGAAGTTACCCCTAGACCTAAACCAACAGAAAGTGCAATTACTAAAATGTTGCGGTTATCACTTAAATCAACTTTTAGGAGCATCTTAATTCCTTGAACTGCAATCATAGTGAACATTACTAGCATTGCCCCACCTAAAACAGAGATTGGAATAATAGTTACAATGGCGCCGATTTTAGGTAATAAACCTAAGCCCATTAATAGGCCAGCAGCCCAAAAGATTGGACGTCTAGTTTTAATGCCAGAAAGTTGGAGTAAACCGACATTTTGTGAAAAGGTAGTGTAAGGGAAAGTGTTAAAAATCCCACCGAATATTTGAGCCAATCCTTCAGCACGGTAGCCTCGTTTAAGATCATCTTCGTTAACGTCTTGCTTTAACAAATCACTTGTAGCAAAGAAAACACCAGTTGATTCTACCATTGATACTAAGGCGATGATAATCATCGTTACACTAGATGACCATTCAAATTCAGGCTTACCAAAGTAGAAAAACTGTGGCAAATGAAACCATGAAGCTTGTAAAACAGATGTAAGTGAGACCATTCCTAGAAATGAAGCTAAAACAGTACCAGCAATTAATCCAATTAAAACCGCAATTGATTTTAAAAAGCCTTTAGCCAGTAATTCGATTAAAATAATTACCAAAATTGTCGCAAAAGCAGTGATTAAGTACTTACTGTCACCAAAATTTTTAGCAGTGGCAGTTCCGCCACCCATATTTTGAAAGGCAACCGGAATTAGGGTTAACCCAATTACTGTAATCAAACTACCAGTAACAACTGGTGGAAAAAGTTTTTTGATTTTTGAAAACCAGCCGGCAATACAAAAGACAAAAATCCCAGCAACGATAATGGCACCGTACATAGTATTAATTGAAAATTTTTGCCCGATTAGTTCAAGTGGAGCCACAGCTTGAATTGCACAACCTAAGACAACGGGTAAGTCGATTCCTAAATAACAATTACGGAATAATTGCAATAAGGTTGCTAATCCACACATGAAAATATCAATTGAAACTAAATAAGTCATTTGTGTGGTATTAAATTTTAGGGCTGTTCCAATTAAGAGAGGCACTGCTACGGCACCCGAATACATTGCAAGTAAGTGTTGTAAACCTAAGATAGCTGCTTTTTTGTGAGATACTTCTTTCATTATTCCTCTCCTACGAAGTGAACTTCTCCATTTTCAAAACTAGCAATATTAGCTAAGGCTTCAAAGCGTAAGCCTTGCTTCTTAATCCAGTCGCTACCACCTTGGAAATCTTTAGCAACAACTGCACCGACACCGACAATTTCTGCACCGGCTTGGTTTGCAATTGAAACCATTCCTTTAACAGCTTCACCGTGGGCAACAAAGTCATCAAGAATTAGGACTTTATCGGTTGCACTAAGGAATTTCTTTTCTACGCAAATTTTGTTATTAACTTTTTTAGTGTAGGAAAAGACATCAGCTAGATAAACTGCATCATTTAGAGTTGATGGCTTTTTCTTACGGGCAAAGACCATTGGTACACCTAAGACATAAGCAGCCATTACACTTGGCGCAATTCCAGAAGCTTCACAAGTTAATACTTTAGTGATGCCAGCATCTTTAAATAAACGAGCGAATTCTTTCCCGAGCTCCATCATCAATTCTGGATCGACTTGATGATTTAAGAATGAGTTGATTTTTAAGACGTCCCCATCAAGCACTTGACCATCACGTTTGATTCGCTCTTCTAATAATTTCACTTAGTCTTCCTCCTAAAAACTAAAAACAAAAAAGGCCCCTTCTACCATGACTGTGGAAAAAGAAGCCTTTTAAAAAGCCAAAATATCCATAGTCTGAAATTTAAGGTTTCAGGTAGAAACTGTTGCCCGTATTGCAACGATATACAGATAATAAATCTCATTAATAAAAAGTGTTGTTTGTATTCTAGCAAAGATAATTATAAAATTCAACTATAAAGTAAAAATATTGGCGTAAAAAGCAAATTATATTTTACACTTTTTAAATTAATATTTGCTTTTTAGTTGACCGAATTCCAAAAAATTAGTATAGTCAGGATAAATTTGTTAAGCAGAAAAGGAGAAGTAGGGTGTCTGTAAAAAATATATCTGACTTTGATAAAATCATTGTGCTAGACTTTGGTAGCCAATATAACCAACTGATTACACGCCGTCTACGTGACTTTGGTATTTACTCAGAATTATTACCAAATGATTTTTCAATTGAAAAAATTAAAGAAATGAATCCTAAGGGGATTATTTTTTCAGGTGGACCAAACAGTGTTTATGATGAAGGTAGCTTAAAAGTAAATCCTGAAATTTTTGAATTGGGGATTCCGATTTTAGGCATTTGTTATGGGATGCAGTTAATGGCTCATGATTTGGGTGGTAAGGTTGAAAAAGCTGATCACTCAGAATATGGCCGCGCAGATATTGACGTTACAGACGCTACTAAGTTATTTGAAAAATTGCCTGCAAAGCAAACTGTTTGGATGAGTCATGGTGACTTGGTAACTAGTGTTCCGGACGGTTTTGAAACTTTAGCATCTAGTCCCAACTGCCCAATTAGCGCGATGGCTAATGTTGCTAAGAAATTTTATGGTATTCAGTTCCATGCAGAAGTTCGTAATTCTGAATATGGCTTAGATATTTTGAAGAACTTTGCTTTTAACGTTTGTGGAGCTCGTGCTAACTGGACGATGGACGACTTCATTGACCTAGAAGTAGCTAAAATCCGCAAGCAAGTTGGCGATGGCAAGGTAATCTTAGGCTTGTCTGGTGGGGTAGATTCTAGCGTTACTGCCACTTTACTTCATAAGGCTATTGGCAACCAATTAACTGCAATTTTTGTTGATCATGGTTTACTTAGAAAAGATGAAGCTAAACAAGTTATGGCAGCTTTGAATCGTGATTTAGGGGTTAATATCATTAAAGTCGATGCCAAAAAACGCTTCTTAGATAAGTTAAAGGGTGTTAGTGAACCTGAACAAAAGCGCAAGATTATTGGTAAAGAATTCATCGAAGTCTTCAATGAAGAAGCCAAAAAGCTTAATGGTGTAAAATTCTTAGCTCAAGGTACGCTTTATACTGATGTAATTGAAAGTGGTACTAAGACTGCTCAAACAATCAAGTCCCACCACAATGTAGGGGGTCTTCCTAAGGACTTAGGCTTCGAGTTAGTTGAACCTTTGCGTAAGTTATTCAAGGATGAAGTGCGTGAACTTGGTGAAAAGTTAGGCATTCCACATGAACTTGTTTGGCGTCAGCCATTCCCAGGACCAGGTCTTGGTATTCGGGTAATTGGCGAAATTACCGAAGAAAAGCTTGAAATTGTCCGTGAAACTGATGCAATTTTGCGTGAAGAAATTAAAAAAGCTGGTCTTGAAGAAGAGGTTTGGCAATACTTCACAGTCTTGCCAGGAATTCGCTCAGTCGGAGTAATGGGTGACGGCAGAACATACGACTACACTATTGGTATTCGCGCAGTTAGCTCAATTGATGGGATGACCGCCGACTTTTCAAAGTTGCCATGGGAAGTTTTACAAAAGGTATCAACTAGAATGGTAGATGAAGTTGACCATGTTAACCGCGTAGTCTACGACATTACTTCTAAGCCACCTGCAACTATTGAATGGGAATAAGATACAACTCGTTAGCAAGGCTAACGAGTTTTTTATTTACAATCTCTAAAAATAGGTATATAAAATTAAGAATATACAATTACGTTGTAAATATAAATTAAGGATGCGAAATGTAAGTGACTCCATTAGTCTTTAATACTCAAATAGCCAAAGGCAAGCCCTCTAATAACGATGGCTGTCCTTTTTGTGATATTGAAAAATTAACAGGAATTATTGAAAAGCAGAATCAATTTATTTGGCTGGAGAATAAATATCAGACTCTGCTTGATACTTATTTAACTTTGATTATTGAGTCAAGTGATCATTTAGGAGATATAACCAACTATTCGTATGAGTATAATCGTTCTTTAATTCACTATGCGGTAGATAAGTGGCTTAAATTAGATAATTCTAAGCAATATCGAAGTGTGGCAATGTTTAAAAATTTTGGCCCTTTGTCTGGTGGTAGTTTGCGCCATCCCCATTTACAAATTGTCGGCTTTAAAAAAGCTGATATTTATTCAGAAGTTCATTCAGAAAATTTTACTGGATTATCAATAAAAAAAGGCCCAAACTTTGAAGTAAATATGTCATTACAACCAATTATGGGATATACAGAATTCAATGTAATTATTTCTAATATGGATAAATTAGACTTATTTTCAGATAATATTAAAGACTTAGTTAGTTTTTGTATGAGCGAAGCCTTTTATCAGGGAAGATGTAAGTCATATAATCTATTCTTTTATCGAATTGATGGAAAAGTAATTTGTAAGTTAGTTCCGAGATTTATAACACCACCATATTATATTGGCTATCGCCAATCACAAAGAAATAGCGATATTAATTTAGAAAAGATTAAGACCGACTTTTTTAACTATATTGAAAATTAAAAATACGAGCGAAAAATGTTACAATAATAATGATTTGATTGATTTTTGAGGAGTTGATTGTGATTAAGCTTAATAAAACTTCGATTGCTTCTTTATTGGCAATAGCTTTAGCAATAGTTTTGGCTAATACAGCAATGTTAGATCAAGCAAAAACTAAAGAAGTTGCCTCATCATCATTGAAAGTAACAAAATCTAAAGCAAATAAGGCAAAGGAAATCAAAATTAATTGGCAAAAACCTTCTGAAAATAAGCCGTATCCTAAAGTTGCTGATTATCCCAAGATGTGGGTTAAAGTTTCTAAAGCTAAACAAAGAACTTATTTAATGAATGGATCAAAAATTTTATACACTATGTATTGTTCTACTGGCTCTGGTGGAGATCGAGCAACGCCAGAAGGGACTTTTCATATTCAGGCAGAACGTGGAGACTTTTTCTACAATCAGGAAAGTGGAGAAGGTGCAAAGTACTGGGTTTCTTGGAAGGATCATGGAGTTTACCTATTTCATACCGTACCCACTGATTCTCAGGGACATTTTGTTGAATCTGAAGCTGAAAAATTAGGTAAAAACGCAAATTCACATGGATGTATTAGATTATCAGTTCCTGATGCTAAATGGTTTTATGAAAATATTAAAGAAGGAACAAAAGTTGTAATTACCAATAGCTAATTTTAGTGGGGATAGATTGGTGAAGCTAATAAAATTATTACTTACTAAGCATTATGAATTTGAATCCTGGTTAGATAATTATTTTTGGCTAAGTCATTTGGTTAAGGCAAATCGTTTATATACAGCAGGAATTTTGCTTTACAACTTTATATGTTTATTTTTTACGCAATTACTTTTTGTAGGTTGGCGTGAATTTTTTATTATTTTGGTCTTATTGAATGTAGTTTTATTTGGTGTGCGTTTTTTTGAAATAAAAAAATAAAAGACTAGGAATTTTCCTAGTCTTTTTGTATGGTCCTTTTAAGGGAGTTAACCTTATTTATTTTGCATTTGCGCTTGCATTAGCATTTGTTTTTTCTGCATTGCGATCATTTGCTTCTTTAACTTAGTGACTTGGCTAGTTGAGAGTACTTTCCAAGTGTTTGGCACTTCAAAAGTATTTACACGTTGCTTTAGCTGATTTTCTTTACCTAAAAAGCCAAAGAGTAACTTGTAAAACTTATTTTTGAAGTGATAACGAGTTTCTTGGGTAACAAGCGTAGCAGTAGTGTAGCCAGTTTTTACTTTATTGATAGTTTTGGTATTAACTTGAGTATGCTTCTTTTTACCATTGTAAATATAAACTTTAGGTCCTTTATTGCCGACTTGTTTATAAACTAAGAGGTTTAATTGGCCAACGCTAGCAGTTGGCTTGATTGTAACTTGTTTATTAGTAGTCTTGGCTTCCATCCCAAAATGAGCATTTTCATTGGCCATCATGCCAATCCCGCTAGTTAAGGCGAGTGCTAATCCCAGGTAAGCAAAGAGGTAGTGGAATTTAGTAATTGGAATCACATTGAAAATAAAGTAAATTACTAAGCCAATAATTAATAAAAGAATAGCCATTATCTTGCCTCCTTACCATTAGTGATTTCTTCTTTTTTAGCGATATTACCTTTTCTCAAAAATAGTGCAGCAAAGATTAGTAAAACTGCAAATACAATTGCAACCATGAAGGCAGCTTTGTAGCCTAATATCACAGCGTCAATAGCTTTATCTTTATATGCTAAAGGATTTTGAGTTAATAGACTCTTAGCCGGAGTGTTTGAATTAGCAACATTGGTCAAGACTGAGGTTAAAATTGCAGTTCCAATTGAACCGGCAACTTGACGCACTGTGTTGTTAACAGCAGTACCGTGGGTCATTAAGTTAAGTGGCAAAGCGTTCATTCCGGCAGTTGTGACCGGCATCATCATCATTGCAACCCCAAACATTCTAACTGCGTAAAAGGCCGTGATGTAGATAGTAGGAGTATTAGGACCGATGAATAAGAAGGCACTGGTACCGAAGATTAACATCACTGCCCCAGTGATAACCATGTGTTTAGCACCATATTTATCAAATAAACGACCGGTGATTGGTGACATAACACCCATGGCAATAGCACCTGGAAGTAAGATTAATCCTGATTGTAAGGCACTTTTGCCAAGAACATTTTGAATGTAAAGGGGCAAAATCATTTCTGCAGCTAGCATTCCCATATAGGATAAACTACTGATGATTGTACCTAAAGTATATTGACCAGTTTTAAAAACATTCAAATTCAAAAATGGTTCTTCAAGCTTAAATTGGCGAACTGCAAATAAGGCAACAATTGCTGCACCAATAACTAGGGATGCAATCACAGTGGTATCATCCCAGCCCTTACTACCAACTTCAGCAAAACCATAAAGCATAATTCCAAAACCGGCAATTGAAGTTACAACTGACCAGAAATCAAGCTTCGGACTAGTATTAGGCAAGACATCTTTCATTAAGAAAAAGGCTGCAATAATAACTACTGATATAATTGGAATAATCATGCCGAATAAATCCCGCCAGGTAAAGTGGTCAACAATATAACCTGATAAAGTTGGTCCGATTGCTGGTGCCATTCCGATTGCAAGCCCCATTGTTCCCATGGCAGCACCACGTTTTTCAGGTGGATAGATCATTAAGACAATTGATTGCATTAGCGGCATCGAAACCCCGGCTCCGATAGCTTGAACCAATCTACCTGCAAGTAAAACTTGGAAGTTAGGTGACCAGTAAGCCAGCATAGTTCCTAATAAGTAAATAATTAGGGCGCTAATGTACATAAACTTGGTTGATAATTTGTTAATTAAGTAGGCGCTGACTGGAATCATAATTCCGTTAACTAAGGTAAATCCGGTAGTTAGCCATTGCACAGTGCTTGCATCGATGTTGAAAGTTTTCATCATTGATGGGTAAGCTGTAGCTAATAAAGTAGCCGTTAAAATTGTGACGAATGAACCGGTAATCAGCACGGTCATCAATAAAGTACGGTTGTATTTATTACCATGAATATCAGTTGATACCATTATTTAACCTCTTTCTTTTTTTGCAAAAGATTTAACTTTTTTGTAAAATTATTTAACAATTTAAAATTGTAAAATTAACCGATATATTTGTCAAATGATTTTACAAAAGTACCAAAATAAATTAGAATTAAGTTATAATATTTATCACATATAAGCTGTGCTTAACTTGGAAAGATTGGAGACAATTATGGTAAAAAAACATAAAAACTTTTTAAAATTACTCGATAATATTCAATTAAGCATTGGCGATGTAAGCGATGGAATTGGAGTAAGTCAGCGTCAACTACGTTATTGGGAAGAAAAAGGCTACATAAAACCAATTTCTGATAACGAAAAGGGAGTAAGAAAATATAATTTCTTAATGGCTGGTAGATGTGCACAAATCAAAGAATATTTAGACGAAGGTTATACTTTGAGTAAAGCATATGAAAAAACGATTGAAGTTGAAGAAAAGCGAAAAGTGATTCGTAATTTCTTATTTAAACAGCACGGTAATTTTGAAGTAGAGATAACTGATAGTAAGCAATCATTTGGCGAAATTGACTTGGGAGCAACTGGTGAAGGCAAAGAACTCTATGGCATTGTTAATGCAGATGGAGTTAAATATGAATTACGGTAAAAAATAAGATCAAGATTTCCTGAATTGGAATTTCTTGATCTTTTTTTGTCTTATTTTCTAAATAATTCTTCCAAGCTGTCACAAATGTCGCGGCTAACTTTATCAGCTTCAATATCAATTGCTACCTTAACATTTGGCTTAGCCTTGCGTAAATCTTCTAAGCGGCCAATTGTTCTACCGCGGCTAGGGCCTTCAGTTTCACAGGTTAAATGCATTGACAAGAAAGTGAACCATTCTGGGTGAATTGCTGCACAGACCGCAGCAGGGTCATGAAGACTACCACCATGCAAATATGGTGAATATTTATCATAAATATGGATGTAGTAGTCAACAATATCAGCGTATTTTTCACCAACTGTGGTTTGAGTTTCACGCCACTTTTGCGTATCAGCTAAACCGATTGGCGTTTTCATTGTGACATCAAGGCCAACCATAATTACAGGGGTGCCACTTTCAAATAAAATCTTAGCTGCAAGGGGGTCTTGGTTAATATTAGCTTCAGCATAAGGGCTAACATTACCGCGAACAGTCAAGGCTCCACCCATGATAACAACTTGGCCGATTTCATCTTTAAAAGTAGGATATTTTTGTAAAACTAAGGCTAAGTCAGTCATTGGACCAGTAGCAATAACGAGTAAATCCTTGCCATACTTCTTAGTTGCTTCAATGATGAAGTCAATTCCACTAGTAGTTTCAACTGGACGCCTAGCTGCTGGGATACTTACTTGCCCAATTCCGTTTTCTCCGTGGATATCAGCGCTAACTTCCATTCGGTCGAAGTGATCTTGGTCAATGGCGTGATCATTTCCCAAAAAGACGGGAATGTCTGTTTTACCTAACATTTTCAAAAGAGCTAGGGCATTTTTAGCACCTTGTTCTGTGTAGACATTACCGTAAGTGCCAACAACTCCGATTAAGTCGAGCTCATCTTTTGCGATAGTGTAGGCTAGCGCCATTGCGTCATCAATTCCAGTATCAAGGGATAAAATTACTTTTTTCATGGTGAAGTCCTTTCTAAAAAACATCTACGTTAATCATACTATGTTTGGTATATTTTTGCCGTAGAAGTTAAAGGTACAAATTTAATCTTAAGTTTTGATAAGTGCTACAATATATAATTGTAAAGGCTTGCATATATGGAGGAAAAGCTATGAATAAAAGCAAATAAAGGTAGACCAAAATTCTAAAGTTGCTACTAAGGTAGTTAAACCGGAAAATAAATTATCATTAGCTAAAGTAAGTAGTATTAATAAGCAACATTTACCACAAACAGGCAACCACGTGACTGTTTTAGGTGCTTTAGGAATGCTTTTGGTAAGTTTAGGTTTGTCTTTAGGGTTAAAACGTAAGGATAATTAGTTGTGAATAAAGCGTAGAAACCTTTGAATATTCTATATATAACTACTGTGCTTAGACTCTAAAATAATATTAATAAGGTACATATTCATGGATAATAAAAGAATTTCGAGAAAAGAATACAAAAATAACTTATTTCAAAAGAGAAAACCAAAAAATATATTTTTGAGATATTTACTTATTGGATTTGATGCAATTTTAGAAGCTTTTGGCATTGGAGAAGAGGATAAATAATATTATAGCAGTTATATAAGTTTATTTTTGCTTTATATAATTATTTTGCAATATGAGATACTCAGACTTCTATAGTGTTGGGATATTACTCAATTAATATATGAAAATATGGTGGCTTTGATGACATATTATTCCAAGACGATACTTTATAAGACGTCAAGAAGAGTAGATTATTACAACAAGCAATCAGAACCTCTTCAAACTGGTAGTGTTTCAGCCGATGTATTAGCAAACTTAGGTATAGTTTTTGTTTTTTAAGAAAAGGATAGCTAAATTTGATTAAATTTAGCTGTGGAGAATATCTTTTCAGATAAATAAACAAGACAAGACTTCATAATTAAAGAAATCTTGCCTTTTTTTATGAATCCTTAAAACTGTATATAGTTGGTAACTTTATTTCAATAGAGCAAAAAGAGTTAAAAACAAACAAGCATTTTTATCTTAAACTAAAGCTCAATTTCACCGGATTATGATCCGCATAAGCGAATTGAGTATCGATATTGTAGCTAACAGCTTGGACATTAGGCGAAACCAAGAAACCATCAACGATAGTGGTATAGGTTACGCCTTTTTTGTATGGAATATCGCTACCGCGGCAGGTTGGCACATCATCCGCATTTTGTGCAGTAATCATTCTCATGCCACTACTTGCCAGGTCTTTTTGACTTAAGACAGCTAGCCAGTCGTGCTGCTTTTGTTCTGACTTAAAATGCGCAACATATTTGGTACCAAATGCATGGTTAAAGTCGCCACCGCAGATGACGTAGTTGCCTTTTTGAATTTCAGCTTTCATAACGTGATTGAGCAGGGCAAGTTGCTTTTTCTTAGATAAGCCACCCTTGTCATAAGCGGACATGTGGCTGTTAATTAAGACCAGCTCTTTGTCGTTTTTGACTGGTAGGCGCATGACGTTGAAGCAACGGTCGAGGTCAACGAACTTTTCAATTAAGCTTGAGCTGACAAAGTATTTCCGGCGCTCGCTACTATCAATGTGGTATTTACTTAATGCCAAGATACCACTACGAGCAAAGCCATGGGGATTATTCAGGGGGAAGGCAATATAAGCACTGTGGAAATTCTGTGCAAAACTGCTGCCCATATCATCGAAGGCGTTTTCCGCCATTTTAACCTGGTTAACGCCAAAAGAGCGAGTTGAATTAGTATCTATTTCTTGGAAAAAGGCAAAGTCGGGATTTTGCTTTTTGATTGTGGCAATTGCACCTTTAGTATCAGCTAGTTCACTCGCTTTTGAGACTGCAGTTCCATATTTTCCTCGCGTTTTGGCCCCATTTTTCATTTCACCAGTATCCATGAAGAAACTGTACTTGGGATTATAAGCACCAAAGCCGACATTATAGGTAGTTAGAGTGTAAGTTTTATTTGTAGCTAGAGTTTTAGCTTGGTTGTTCTTGATGTGAATAACTTGGTGGTCAGGGATGCGGTAGTAATTCTCTTGCATGTAAATTGCATAGCCTAGTAAAGTAATAATAACGATTGCTAAAAGTCCTAGTAGACTTCGAATTGTATACTTAATTGCTTTTTTCATAGTATTCTCCTCAATGGAGCTTATTATACCTATAAAGTTTCTTAGAAAAAAGTGTTTGTAGCCATATAATGGATATCATTACCACCTTCAGCTGCATTATTGTTAAACTTAAACTAGAAAGACATATATGGAAAGAAGGGGGAAAATATGGTTAAACAAACACATTTGGTAATTGACCAAGTTAAGAAAAGCTACCGTACTAAGGAAGTTCTTAAAGGTATCAGTTTTGACTGTAAGCCTGGACAAATTACCGGTTTAATCGGGAAGAACGGTTCTGGTAAAACTACCTTGTTTCACTCAATTTTGCATTTCTTAGATTACGAGGGCAAAATTACACTCAATGGTCAGTTTTTTTCTAGTGCAGACTACAATATAGTTGGCTACCTACCAGAAGAGCGAAGCTTGATGCCAAAACTGACAGTTTTAGAGCAAGTTCGCTATTTAGCTAGTCTTAAAGGAATGAGTAATAGTGATATTAAAGCCGCCTTGCCAGCTTGGATGGAGAAACTGCAAGTTGTTGGTAAGATGAGTGATAAGATTAAGTCTTTGTCTAAAGGTAACCAGCAGAAGATTCAAATGATTGCGACGATGATTCATCAACCTCAGATTTTGATTTTAGATGAACCATTTAGTGGACTTGATCCCGTTAATGTCGACTTGATGAAAGATATTATCTTAGACCAGGCTAAGCGTGGAGCTACGGTTATTTTTTCTGACCATAACATGGATAATGTTGAACGGCTCTGCGACAAGGTGGTTATGATTAATCATGGGCAATTGGTTTTAAATGGCACAATTCAAGAAATTAGAGATAGCTATCCAAAAGAATATCTCTATCTTAAAAAAGCTGGTTTAAACCGTGAGCAAGTGGCAAGCTTGCCAGGTTGTGAATCATTTGTGCAGCGCCACGATGGAGTCTGGGCAATTAAGTTAACAGATGAAAAATATGGCCCAGAAATTTTTGACTTGTTATCACACGGTGAATATATTCAAACCTTCAGTCAAGAAGCACCAACTTTAGATCAAATATTTAAGATGGAGGCGGCAAAATGAAAAAGATTTGGTTAGTTACAAAAGAAACTTTTATTAGACAGACCAAAGGAATTACCTTTATTTTGTCAGTTTTAGCTCCAGTGATATTTATGGCGATTATTTTTGGTGTCGTCTTTATTAGTCAAAAGCTAAGTGGCAGTGATAATCAGATTGACAATGCCATCGTTATTAGTAAAAACTATGCCCCTGCTGTTAAAGATTTAAGTAACTTTGAAGTGAAATCTGAAGCTGCAGCTAAAAAAGCATTAGCTGCTGAAGAAATTAAGGGCTATGTTAAAGTTGACGTTGCAAAATCTGGCCAAATCTCCGCTTCCTGGCTTGGAAAGGAAGCTATGGATAGTGGAGATAAGTCTAACTTAATGGCTAGCTTACAAAAGCTGCAACAAAGCCTTAATATCCAAGCTACTGGTTTAACAGCGAAACAATTAAAAACTTTAAATCAAAGTGTAAAAATTAGTGAAAAGATTAGTGGACATAATGGCTTAGCAAAAGAGGCTACTAAGGCAGATTTAACCGCAAAGCAAGCTAAGAGCATTGCTGCTAATGTCTTTATCTGGCTAACTTACTTTATTTTACTTACTTATATTTCTACGATGGCTCAAGAAATCGCCACTGAAAAAGGTTCTAAGATTATGGAAATTATCTTCTCCAGCATGCGTGGTGGGGATTACTTCGTTGGTAAAGTATTAGGTGTATTAGGTGTCTTTTTACTTCATGTTTTAGCCTATATTGCCCTTTTAGGCGTTGCAGTTATTGCCGGGCCGCAAATTAACATGTTTGCTAGTTTTTTCAAGAGTAATCAAGAGTTAATTTCACAAGTGATGAATAACCTTCTTAGCTGGAATTTGGTATTATTGCTACTTTCAGTGATTTTGTCAATTGTCATTGCAGCCTTTTGTGGCGCTTTAGCTAATAGAGTGGAAGATTTACAAAAAGTTCTTGCTCCAATCATGTATCTGGTAATTATTTCTTTAGTTGCAGCGCCAAATTTGAGTAAAGGTGATAGTTTATTTGCTCAAGTAATTAGCTGTCTACCACTATTTTCAGGCTTTATCTTGCCAGGCCGGATTGCAGAAGGTGTGTCTGGTACGCCAGAATTAGTGATTGCTACGATAATTTCAGTAGTGACTTTGATACTTACCAGCTACTTGGTTAGAAAGGCTTATCCAAAGCTAATTTTACAAACTGATGATGGCAGTATTATTAAGAAAATTAAACGCCTAAGAGGATAGGAGAGAAGCTTTAGTGAGTTAATTCACTAAAGCTTTTTTGTTAAACTATATTTATTAAAGATTAGAAGGTGAAAAGATGGATCGCAGTGAAAAAGTTGTCTTAACTAACATGTGCATGGTATACGATGGCAGTAAAATTTTAGTAGAAAACCGTGTCAAAAAAGATTGGCCTGGAGTGACTTTCCCAGGAGGACATGTTGAACATGGTGAATCAATTGTAGATTCGACAGTTCGTGAAGTAAAAGAAGAAACTGGACTAGATATTAAAGATTTAAAAATTTGTGGTGTTAAACAATTTTTTGATGATGATATTAGGACAATTGTTTTTTTGTTTAAAACAAATCATTTTGCTGGTAAATTACAATCTAGTCGTGAAGGCGAAGTTTTCTGGATTGAACGCAAGGATTTAGAAAATTATCAACTAGCTGATGGCTTCGATAGCATGCTAGAAATTTTTGAAAATGATAATTTAAGTGAAAATTGTTGGTACTTAAAAGACAGTCAGTGGACTTATAAAAATGAATAAAGTTAGTTACCCTGAATTCTCAGAACTAATCAACTACTACCAAGCGCTTACTGGAAATGAATTAATTAATAAGCAGAAAAAACAGTTACTTAAAAGCTTACGTTTAGCTAAAAAAGGTGATTATCATCATGCTCTAGCAGATTTGCGAACAGAAGCAGAGAAATTAACTAAGTATTGGCTAGAGCAAAAGTATATTAAACCTGATTTGAACTTTAATCAGAATATTAGTTTATTACGTCATAGTGGTGTAAGCCAGAATGTAATTAATACTTTATTTGAAATTAAAGCAGCAGGTAATAAAGCGGTTCATGAGCTAGAGGCGAATGAAGAAGTTACTAAAAAGTGCTTCTATGACTATTTTAAAGTTTTGAATACTTGTTCACGGCAATTTGTGAATCAAGAGAGTTGGGTTATAGAAAAAGCCTTTTTAATTGTTGTAGTTATTATTTTAGGCCTATTTTTACTAAAATTAGGTCAACCAAATTAAAGAGAAACAATTGCATTTATCCACAATTGATGGTACTATAACTTAGTCGTATATAATCTATGGTCTGCAAGATTGACTATGGCAAAGGAGAATAGAGAACATGAAACAAGGAATTCATCCAGATTATCAACAAGTTGTTTTCATGGATTCAGCAACTGGTGCTAAGTTCTTAGCAGGTTCTACTTTGAATCCATCAGAAACAATTGAATTTGAAGGTAAGACTTATCCATTAGTACGTGTTGAAATTTCATCAGATTCACACCCATTCTACACTGGTAAGCAAAAGTTTGCTCAAGCAGATGGCCGAATCGAAAAATTCAACAAGAAGTACGGTCTTTCATCAAAGGAAAACAAATAATTGTATCCTTGCAATTAAGCAGTCCTTACCGGACTGCTTTTTTCTTGCAAATTCACTTTATTAAGAAATTATATTTATAAATTTAGAGGTTTTTAGTATGAAAATGCAGCTTGCGGAAATCGCCAAGGCGCTTGATACAACAATTGAAGGTAATAGTGATCCTGTTATTAGCTCAGTTGCTTTTGATTCTCGAAAATTAAATGAAAATTCATTGTTTGTCCCTTTAAAAGGGGAACGTGATGGGCATGATTTTATCAATTCAGCTATTGCTAATGGTGCAGTAGCTACACTTTGGGAAAAAGGACACCCTAATAAACCAGGCAACTTTCCATTGATTGAAGTGGATGATACTTTAGCTGCTATGCAAGAATTAGCTAAGTATTATCTCAATAAAGTAAATCCAGCTGTTGTTGGTATTACAGGTTCAAATGGTAAGACAACAACTAAAGATATGGTTGCTGCAGTCTTGTCTAAACGTTTTAATGTACATAAAACTCAGGCTAATTTTAATAATGAAATTGGTGTTCCAATGACAATTTTAGAAATGAAGCCAACTACTGAGATTTTAGTACTTGAAATGGGAATGGATCGTGCTGGTCAGTTGCATCATCTTAGCTCATTGGTTAAGCCGGATGTGTGTGTTATTACTATGATTGGTGAAGCACATATTGAGTTCTTTGGTTCACGTGATAAAATTGCCGATGCTAAGATGGAAATCACTGATTTCTTAAAAGAAGATGGTGAATTTATCTACAATGGTGATGAGCCACTATTAAGACAAAGAGCAGAAAAAATAACTCAAGTTAAATCTACTTTTGGATTTAGTGATCAAGATACAATTCATGCTTTAGAATTTAAGAGTTATATGCATCATGCATCTTTTGTGACTAATTCCTCAGAGCAGAAATTTTCAATTCCAATGATTGGTAAGCATAATGTATCAAATGCAATGGCCGCAATCTGCGTTGGACATCATTTTGGTGAATCAGATGATGAAATTGCTGCTAGTTTGTCTGACTTTACCCCAACTGCTAATAGAATGCAGTGGCGTAAAGGGGATGTTGGAGAAGACATTATGGATGATATCTACAATTCTAATCCAACTGCAGCTAAGGCCGTTTTAACAAGTTTTGGCCAAGTAGAAGTTCCTGAAGGTGGGAGAAGAATAGCTGTTTTAGGTGATATGCTTGAATTGGGTGCTGCTTCTGCTGAACTTCATGCTTCACTTGCTGACAAACTTGATCCATTGGTAATCAATGAAGTTTACCTCTATGGACCAGAAATGAAGAATTTGGAAGAAGCAATTAAGGGTAAGTATGTACCAGATACACTACATTATTACCCTCAAGATAAAATGGAACGAATGATTGATGACCTTAAAAATGATATTCATTCCAATGATATTGTCATGCTCAAAGCTTCTCACGGCATGCATTTAGATAAAGTTTTAGAAAGATTACTTTAGGAGAGTTTTAGTGAAATTTACAGAATTAGGCTTAAATGATGCTTTATTAAAAGCAATTAAACGTAGCGGCTTTGAAGAGGCAACTCCGATTCAAGAAAAAACCATTCCTCTAGCTTTAGCTGGCAAGGACGTAATCGGACAAGCTCAAACAGGAACTGGTAAGACTGCTGCTTTTGGTTTGCCAATTTTGCAAAAAATCGACAATAAAGAACATTTTATTCAAGCTTTGGTTATTGAACCAACTAGAGAATTAGCAATTCAAACTCAAGAAGAGTTATATCGCTTAGGACGCGATGAAAAGGCAAAAGTTCAAGTTGTTTATGGTGGTGCTGATATTAGTCGCCAAATTCGTGCCTTGAAACAAACTCCAGCTATTTTAGTAGGAACACCAGGACGAATTTTAGATCATTTAAAGAGAAAAACAGTTAAATTAGACAAGATTAAAACAGTTGTTTTGGATGAAGCTGATGAAATGCTAGACATGGGTTTTATTCAAGATATTGAGAGTATTTTGGATTTTGCCAAGAATCGTGAGCATACTCTTTTGTTTAGTGCAACAATGCCTAAGCCAATTCTAAGAATTGGTGAAAAGTTTATGAAAGAACCAGAGATTGTACAAATTAAGTCTAAAGAATTGACTGCAGATTTGATTGATCAATACTTCGTACGCGCAAAAGAAGCAGAAAAATTTGATATTATGTGTCGGTTAATCGACGTTCAAGCTCCAGATTTGGCTGTTGTCTTTGGTAGAACAAAAAGAAGAGTAGACGAGTTAACTCGTGGTTTAGTTGCTCGTGGCTATAATGCAGCTGGTATTCATGGTGATTTATCACAAGCTAAGAGAATGAGCGTCTTAAAGAGATTTAAGAATGGAAAATTGGATATTTTAGTTGCAACTGACGTTGCAGCTCGTGGACTTGACATTTCAGGGGTAACACACGTTTATAACTATGATATTCCACAAGATCCTGATTCTTATGTTCACCGAATTGGTAGAACTGGACGTGCAGGTAAGAATGGAATTTCAGTTACCTTTGTAACCCCAAATGAAATTGGTTATATGAGAACCATTGAAAACTTGACCAAGAAGAAGATGTCACCACTTCGTCCACCAACAGATGACCAAGCACTTCAAGGTCAATTGGCAATTGCTCATAAGCAAATCGAGGATTTGCTTAAGGCAGATTTAACTAAATATACTGAAGAAGCAAGTGAATTGTTGGATAATTATTCAGCAGTAGATTTAGTAGCGGCCTTTTTGAAGAATTTATCCAAAGATGCAGACGAAATTAAAGTTAAGATTACTCCTGAAAAGCCATTGCCATATAAGGGGCATGGTCGTCGTCGTGGCCACCGTAATAATTTTAAGCATGGTGGCGATCGAAATGAAAGACGGCATCGCAAGAGTAATGTGCGCCGCGGTAAGCATGATTTTGTAATTAAAAACAAGAAAAATCATAAATAGTTAAAATTTTGGCTCAAATTGTAATATTTGGGTCATTTTTTGTATAATAAACCACAAAGAAGGTGGCAAAATGTTTCATAGTATTGGGTCAGATATTACCCACTTGAGTCGCTTTGAAAAAATGACTAAGCGAGATTTATTCGCAAAGAAAGTTTTAACACCAAAGGAATTACAAGTTTATCATGCTTTAAAAGGAAGAAGGCAACTAGAGTTTTTAGCTGGCCGTTTTTCTGTTAAGGAATCTTTTTCTAAGGCTTGGGGTACAGGTCTAGGAGAAGTAAGTTTTCAAGATGTTGAAACCCTAAATGCATCCAATGGAAGGCCCATTACTACAAGCACTTTGTATAATGGTCGAATATTGGTTACTATTAGCCATGATTTAGATACATGTATCACTTTCGTAGAATTGGAGGATTATAAATGGTACCAGCAATTCATCGGCCGGCTGAAGTCGAAGTTGACTTACTTGCGATTAAAAAGAACTTACAAGAAGAAAAAGCACATTTAAAACCAGGGCAAAAGTTATTTGCTGTTGTGAAGGCTAATGCGTATGGTCATGGTGCTGTAAAAGTTGCCAAGATGGCAGCGAGAAATGGTGCGGAAGGCTTTTGTGTTGCTGTATTAGATGAAGCCTTTGAATTACGTGATTCAAGTATTGTGGATCCGATTTTAGTTCTAGGTGTTACTCCTGCTAATGAAGCATGTATTGCTGCAGCTCACAATATTTCTCTAACAGCACCTAGTTTAGAGTGGCTTGAAGCAGCCGATAAGGCACTAGCTAAAAAAGATATGGTTTTAAAAATTCATTTAGCAATTGATTCTGGTATGGGAAGAATTGGCTTTAGTGAAGATCAAGAATTTATTGCTGCAAATGAATTTTTGCGCAATAGTACTCATTTTATTGTTGAAGGAATGTTTACTCACTTTGCTAGTGCTGATAGTAGAGATAGTCACTATTTTGATTATCAGGTTAAGCGATTTAATCACTTAAAGAATATATTATCAATTAAGCCTAAATGGATTCATGTAGCTAACACAGCTTCGAGTATTTTTGACAAGAATATTCATTCAGATATTGTTCGATTTGGGATAGGATTATATGGCTTAAATCCTTCATCTAATCCAGCTAGTCCTGATTTGGAAAGTGAAATTAATTTGAAGCCAGCATTATCATTGGTTAGTGAATTATCATTTGTAAAAAAGGTTCATTCTGGTTATGGAATAGGTTATGGTTCAACTTATGTAGCAGATAGTGACCAATGGATAGGAACTGTTCCTGTAGGATATGCTGATGGAGTTATTCGTAAACTCAGTGGCTTTAAAATCAAAGTAGGGGCTCATTATTGCCCAATCGTGGGAAGAATTTGTATGGATCAATTGATGGTCTTATTACCTGAAAAAATGCCAGTAGGTACCAAGGTGGTTATATATTCTAATAATCCAGAAGATCCTAATTTTATTAAGAAAGCAGCCGATTATGTTGATACAATTCATTATGAATTGGCATGCCTTTTAAGTGATCGCTTACCTAGAATTTATCATGAATAAAACAAAAAATTAGCTATCGATATCGATAGCTAATTTTTTGTTTTATTTAAAGAGTAAATTGATCAGGGTCTTCATCTTTTCTGACTGTTGATCCTGTTTGTAAATCTTCTATTTCTGCAACAACATAGCCCTTTTTTTCTAATTTTTGAACAATTGTCTTAAGGGTCTCTTCTGATACACCAGCTGGTAGAGTGAATAAAGTTCTACGTACATAATCGCTTACGCCCAAATTACCATCTAAAGTAATGACACTTGCTAAATTAGTGTATTTAGAAATGATTTTTGACATTTTGATTAAGTTACCACGTTCATTATCAGATAAGACTGTTAACACAAATGAACTAGATTTAAGATTCCAAGCATCTGATAACATGCTCAATAAGCGGTTGTGAGTTAGAATACCATAAAACTTGTTGTCTTCATCTAAGACAGCAATGTATGGCAAGTCTTTAATGTTGAAGAAAACCTTGAAAAAGGGTGAATCAACTTTAATTGTTTTAGTTGCATTTTTTAATAAGTGAGTAACTGGTAAAGACATATCTCCGCCTTGTGATTTGTGACGATAAATATGCATTTTATAAATGTTACCGCGGAAAATGGTGCCACTGTCATCTAAAATAGGCACACAACGATAACCTGAATCTTCAAGAACTTTAAGAGCTTCTTCTAAAGTTGCCTTCTCATTAACAGTGGTTAAGTAATCTTTTTTGTAAACTAAAGATTTAATGAGCATGTAGCTGCCTCCATCTATTGAAAGTTATATAGAGTAATTGTATCATATCCTATTGTAAAATTAAATAAAAATTAGATAGTTAAAATAGAAAATATGCAAGACTTTGGGAATAAATTCGTCTTTATGCTAAAATTAATAAGAATTAACTAGAGGAGTTATTAGGAAAATTATGAAAATAATTGCTGGATTAGGTAATCCTGGAAAAAAGTACGATAGAACTAAGCATAATACTGGTTTTATGTGTTTAGATAACTATATGGCTAAGAATGGTCTTAGTCTGAATCAAAATAAGTTTGAAGGCCTTTTTACTAAAGAAAAAATTGCAGGGGAAGATGTTATTTTACTTGAACCACAAACTTATATGAATGAATCTGGGCGCTCAATTAGTCAAGTAGCTAACTTCTTCAAAATAGATCCAAGTGATATTTTAATTATCCAAGATGACATGGATATGCCAATTGGTAAAATTAGAATTCGTGCCAACGGCAAAAGTGGCGGACACAATGGAATTAAATCAATCATCCGTGATTTGGGGACTGAAAAATTTAATCGTCTAAAAATAGGCATCCGCCATCCTGAAAACACTACTGTTGTTTCCTGGGTTTTGACTCCATTTAATAATGAACAACAAAAATTAATGGATACAGCGTTTTCTACTAGTGAAGATATTTTAGCTGATTTTATTAGCGGAAAAGACGCTGGTTATTTGATGAATAAGTATAACTAATAATGAAATTAACTGAGATTGTCGCCCAAGATAAAGAACTGGGCGCTTTTTTGATAAATACACAAAAAAATAAAAAATCACTTTTAACAGGTATAAATGAACGTAACTTACCACTTATTTTACTTGAACTACTAAAGCAAAATAATGTGCTTATAATTATTGAAGAAAATGAAAATAAGGCGCAAAGATTAGTTGATAATTTAGCGCCTATTTTGCCTGAAGAAAAAGTTCAATATTTTGCAGTGGATAGTACTTTAGCTACTCAAAGAGCCACAGCTTCGCCTGATGAATTAGCCCAGAGAATTAAAGCCCTTCACTTGTTATTGAGTGGAGATAGTGGCATTGTTGTGACAACGGCACAAGGGCTAGAATATCAACTAAATCCTAAAGATAGTTATATAAGAGGCAACAAATTAATAAAAGTTGGGCAAGAATATGATTTAAAAGAACTGAACAAGTGGCTTGTAGCAAGCGGTTACCGTAAAGAAGCCTTAGTTGCTAAGCCTGGAGAGTTTGCAGTTCGTGGAGATATTTTAGATATTTATCCATTAGACCAAGTCTCTCCTATTAGAATAGAATTTTTTGGTGATGAAGTTGATACCATTAAAAGTTTTGATGTCAATACGCAAAAAAGTATTCTAGAAAAAGAAGAAATTGTTGTTTTACCAGCTTGTGACCGAATTTTTGAAACTGATAATCTGAAAAAAGCTTATAACTTAATCAAGGATGAGATTAAAGAAAGTCCAAATTCTGAGTCTGCTGAACAAAATTTTTTAGAGGTACTTGATGAGTTAGCTCAAGGCAATTTGCCAGACAATTATGCTTTTTTGGTTGATTATTTACTACCAAAAAGTTGCAGTCTGCTATCATACTTGCCTGAAAATGGGTTGGTAGTTTTTAATGATTGGCAAGCAATAAAAAAAGCAGATAGCGAAATAACTGACCAAAACGCTGATTTTATTAGTGATGAAATCAAAGCCGGATTAATGTTAAATAGTCAAAAGTTAAGAATGAATTTGACTACTGTTTTGCGTCAGAGTAAACATCATCGCTTATACTTGTCGTTATTTCAAAAAGGAATGGGGCAGTTAAGGTTTGATAGTTTGTTTAATTGGCCAAACAGAGAACCGGAACAGTTTTTTAGTCAAATGCCTCTAATTAAGTCCGAGTTAAATAAGTATAAAAAACAAGGCTATACAGTAATTTTACAAGCAGATAATGAGAGAAGAAGTAAGCAAATTCAAAGTAATTTAATAGATTTTGATTTAAATTTGCCGATTGTTACAAAGGAAAACTTAGTTGAACACAAACTTCAAATCACAGTAGGGCAATTTAGTCAGGGCTTTTCTTTACCTCAAATTCAACTAGTCTATTTAACAGAGCGGGAATTATTTAATACGCAAGTCCATAAGAAGCGTAAAATTCTCAATTTAGAAAATGCGCAACGTTTGCGCAATTATAATGATTTAAAGCCAGGCGACTATGTTGTTCATGTAAATCATGGGATTGGTCGCTTTGAAGGAATTAAAACTTTAGATGTTGATGGTCAAAAGCGTGACTATATAACTATTACTTATCAAGGCCATGATCAGTTATTTGTACCTGCTGATCAGTTATCTCTGGTTCAAAAATATGTAGGATCAGAAGGCCATCGACCAAAGGTCAATAAGTTAGGTGGTTCTCAATGGGCAAAAACTAAACGCTCTGTTCAAAGCAAGGTTGAGGATATTGCGGATGATTTGATTAAATTATATGCTGCTAGAGAAAGTGAAAAAGGCTTTGCCTTTTCAAAAGATAATGATTTGCAAAAAGCCTTTGAAGATGCATTTCCTTATGTTGAAACACCAGACCAATTGCGATCAAGTAATGAAATAAAGGCAGATATGGAAAAGCCAAAAGCTATGGATCGATTGCTGGTTGGAGATGTCGGCTTTGGTAAAACAGAAGTAGCTATTAGGGCTGCATTTAAAGCAATCCAAGACAATAAGCAAGTGGCATTTTTAGTGCCAACAACAATTTTGGCTCAGCAACATTTTGATAATATTTCAGATCGATTTAAAGATTTTCCGGTGAACGTTGCTCTTTTATCTCGTTTCCAAAGTAATGCGGAAGTTAAAGAAATTTTGGAAGGCTTAAAAGTCGGTAAAATTGATTTGGTAGTTGGAACTCATAGAATTTTATCTAAAGATGTTGAATTTAAAGATTTGGGCTTGTTGATAATTGATGAGGAGCAGCGTTTTGGTGTAAAGCATAAAGAGCGTCTTAAAGAATTGAAAAATAATGTAGATGTATTAACATTAACAGCTACGCCAATTCCTAGAACACTTCATATGTCTATGGTAGGTGTTCGAGATTTATCCGTAATGGAAACGCCACCTGTCAATCGTTATCCAATTCAAACTTATGTAATGGAACAGTTACCTAGTGTTATTCGAGAAGCCTGTTTGCGTGAAATGGCGCGTGATGGGCAAATCTTTTATTTACATAATCGAATTGGAGATATAGATGAAACGGTTGAACATTTGCATCAGCTTGTACCAGAAGCAAAAATTGAAGCAATTCATGGCCGGATGAGTGAAAATCAAATGGCAGATATCTTATATCGCTTTTTACATAAGCAATTTGATATTTTGGTGACGACTACAATTATTGAAACGGGAATTGATATGCCGAATGTCAATACTTTAATTATTGAAGATGCCGATCATTATGGATTAAGTCAGCTTTATCAACTTCGAGGAAGAATTGGAAGAAGTGCTCGTTTAGCCTATGCTTATTTCTTATATCAACCAAATAAAGTTTTGACTGAAGTTGGAGAAAAGCGGCTTGAAGCAATTCGTGATTTCACTGAGTTAGGAAGTGGCTTCAAAATTGCTATGCGAGATCTTTCGATTCGCGGAGCTGGTAATATGCTAGGACAGCAGCAACATGGCTTCATAGACAGTGTGGGTTATGATTTGTATGCTCAAATGCTCGATGATGCGATTAAGGCTAGAAAAGGTGGCCATAAATTAATAAAGACTAATTCTGAAATTGATTTAGGAATTGAAGCTTATATTCCAGATAGCTATATTAGCGATCAACAGCAAAAAATTGAGTTTTATAAGAAAATTAAAGTTATTAGTTCTGAAGAAGAATTAAATAGTATTGAAGATGAGCTTTTAGACCGTTTTGGCGATTATCCAGTTGCTACTGAAAATTTATTGGCTATAGCTAAAATAAAGTATTTAGCTGATTTAGCTGGAGTTTTAGAAATTCGGTATATCAAAGATAAGTTAAAAGTCGAATTCAATTTGGAAAGCAGTAAACATTTACAAGGGCCTAATATTTTTAAAGCTTTAGAGCATGTTAATATGAAAGCATCAGTAGCCTTAACTGAGCAGCAACACCTGACGGTTTTATTAACTAAAGGGGTTATGAAACGAAGAGTTTTATTCAATGAATTAGAAACATTTCTAACTGATGCTGGAGAATTGGTAGATAAATAAAAGGAGAAAAAATGAGACTTGATAAATATTTAAAAGTTTCACGTTTAGTGAAAAGAAGAACTGTGGCAAAGGAAATGGCTGATCAAGGTAGAATTGAAGTTAATGGTCGTGTTGTTAAATCAAGCTACGATGTTAAACTTGATGATGTCATTAGTATCGGATATGGTAGTCGATTGGTAAAAGCGCGTGTGTTGAATATCCGTGAAACTACCAAAAAAGATGAGGCTAGCGAATTATACGAATTGGTTGATTAATGACTTTTATTCGGGTTCTTGTTATACTTAGCGTAGAATAGTAGTTTTGTGGATAGAGGTTAAAATATGCGGGGACCAAGAATTTCTGACGCTTCTGATAAAGAGTTAGCTCGGCTTAGGCAAAAAGGTAAAAAAGCAACTGAAGAAGTTCATCGTAAGCGACGAGTAAGATATTTAACAGTCTTTGGCTTAATTTTCTTAATTTTAGGAGCTCAGTTGATTCTTAATATTACAACCACTCATCGAATTAAGTCAGAGATTCAAACCAATAAAACAAGCTTAGTACAACAAAAAGAAAGAAATCGGAGATTAAAGATTAAGCGTAATAACTTAAAAGATCCAGATTACTTGGCAAAATACATTCGTTATAAATTCTATTACTCTAAAAAAGGTGAAAGAATTTATAACATTCCGGAAAATTCAAAGGATAATCAATGAGATTTGAAGTAGGACAGCGAATTATAGGAAAGATTAATAATATTACCGACTATGGTATATTTGTTAGCTTCAAAAATAAAAGTGGGTTAATATACAAAGATGATTTCAAGGATGGTTGGGAAAGGGAGAAGTTAAGATTCCAGCCAGGCCAAGAAATTAAAGTTGTAATTACTCAAATAAAAGATAAGAAAATCGCTTTATCACTTAAGCGAGTTAATGATCCTGACTTAGTTGATCCAAATAATCAATTTAAAGATTTAAGTAAGGAAGCTTTTGCTAGTACTTTAACGGAGTTAGCTGGACAGGCAAAAAAGACAATTAAAGATTTACGGGATGGCTTGAATTAGGCCATCTTTTTTATAAGATATGGATAAATTAAAGCAGTTTTTGATAGATTATAATCTCGATTTTACTAATAAAACAGTTATTGTAGCTTGTAGTGCTGGACCAGATTCTCTGGCCCTAGTTGATATGCTAAAAGATTGGCCATTAAAGTTGATAGTAGCCCATTTTGATCATCAAATCCGCGAGGACAGCTATTTAGAGACTAAGCTTCTGCAGCAATATTGTCAGAAAAACAAGTTGATGTTATGTGTTGAAAAGTGGTCAAAACATGTAAATAAAACAGAAGCTGCAGCAAGAGAAGCCAGATACAATTTTTTATTAGAATTGGCTAAAAGTTGGCATGCAGATTACTTGTTGACGGCTCATCATGGGGATGATTATTTAGAAAACATCCTTTTAAAATTAATTCGGTCAGGGGATCCAGCTGAAATGAGTTCGCTTCAAGCAGTTGGACAAATGGCGGGAGTTAAACTGGCTAGACCACTTCTTTACTACTCTAAAGCTGAATTAACTAAGTATTTATTAGATAAGCATTTGGCATTTATTACTGATGAAACGAATTTAACAAATGAGAACTTAAGAAATCGAATAAGACATCAGGTAGTACCTTTACTAAAAAAAGAAAATCCGGCGATTTTAAAGAATGGCCGAGTATTTGGACAGAAAATGTTAGCTTATCAAGGAGTTGCACAAAAAGCTTTTTCTGATTTGGAACTAGAACCAGTTGCTGGAAGCTTGCGAATAAAAAAGAAACTATTAGCTAACTACACTGATGCAGAAAAGAATTTATTTTGGGAAGGAAAAATTTGGAAATATTATAATGAACGAGTTCATCTAGATAATTGGCAAAGTGGAATTTATCGGGTCCTTGAATACCAAGACTATTTTTATTTATTTAAAGGGCAGCCTAAGTTTGTAGATAAAAGTTCAATAAAATTAGACCAACCTTTTACTTTTCATGGAAGAAAATATTTAATAACGACTCAGTTAAATCCGCAAGCCAAATTAGTTGGAACATTTTGGTCAAAGAAAGCAGGCTTTGAAGTGGGATCGGCCATTTCTGGTAGTAAGTTGCAATTAAAAAATGGACATCATGCGAAAAGTAAAAAGTTTTTTGCTCAAGCAGCTATTCCAAATATTCTTAGGCCAGCTATTCTTTGTCTATATCAAAATAAAGCAATTGTTTTTATTGAAAATGTATACAAAAACCAAAAATGTGCTAATGATTTTATTAAGTATTACGTTTTCTTGGTAAATTAGTGCCAAGTAAAGTAAAATATTAGAGAGAGTCTAGTATTTGTGTTACACTTGCTAGGTAATTCTAGAATTTCGTGGAGGTATTCATGAAAAATAAGCGGAATCGGCTTTTTACTAATGGCCTTTTCTATATTGTTATTTTCTTGTTGATGCTTTGGGGAATAAACTGGATGATTGGTGGCGGTCAATCTGCTTCATCAAGTGAAAATGTTAGTTACAGCCAGTTTGTAAAGAACTTAAAGAACGGGAAAATCAAAGACTTTAGTATTCAGCCTGCAAATGGTGTTTATAGCATTTCTGGTTCTTATAAAAAGGCCAAAGTGCAAAAGAAAAAGACAACTAGTTATGATTTTCTAACTGGTGCATCAAATAGTGCAAAGATTACCAAGTTTTCAACAACTATGTTGCAAAATGATCCAACAGTTAAAACTGTAGAAAATCTTGCACAAAAACATGGTGCTAAGATTACTACACAAGGAGAATCACAATCTGGATCATGGCTTAGTGCAATTATTACAATTGTGCCAACTATTTTCTTTATGGTCATGCTTTGGATGATGATGAACCAATCTGCTGGTGGTAGTCGCGGCGGTGGTGGTGTTCTTAACTTTGGTAAATCAAGAGTTAAGCCAGAAGATCCTACTAAGAACCGTGTACGCTTCTCTGATGTAGCTGGTGAAGAAGAAGAAAAACAAGAATTAGTTGAAGTTGTTGAATTTTTGAAAGACCCATCACGTTACTTAAAGTTAGGTGCTAGAATTCCATCTGGTGTCTTGCTTGAAGGACCTCCGGGTACTGGTAAAACTTTACTTGCACGAGCAGTAGCGGGTGAAGCTGGCGTACCATTTTATTCAATATCAGGTTCTGACTTTGTTGAAATGTTCGTTGGTGTTGGTGCTTCTCGTGTTCGTGACTTGTTTGAAAATGCTAAGAAAACTTCACCAAGTATTATCTTTATCGACGAAATTGATGCAATTGGTCGTCGTCGTGGTAATGGTATTGGTGGCGGTAACGATGAACGTGAACAAACCTTAAACCAACTTTTGGTTGAAATGGATGGTTTCCAAGGTGATGAAGGCGTTATTGTTATGGCAGCCACTAACCGTTCAGATGTACTTGATCCTGCTTTAATGAGACCAGGTCGTTTTGACCGTAAAGTATTAGTTGGTCGTCCTGATGTGAAGGGCCGTGAAGCTATTTTACGTGTTCATGCTAAGAATAAGCCACTTGCCAGTGATGTTGACTTGAAGGAAGTTGCTCGTCAAACGCCTGGTTTTGTTGGGGCTGATCTTGAAAATGTTTTAAACGAAGCTGCTTTGGTTGCTGCTAGAAGAAATAAAACTGAAATTACAGCTGCTGATATTGATGAAGCAGAAGATCGTGTAATTGCTGGACCAGCTAAGAAGGATAGAATGATTTCTGATGAAGAAAGAAAGCGTGTTGCCTTCCACGAAGCTGGTCACTCAATCTGTGGTTTGGTTTTAAGTGATTCAAGAACTGTTCGAAAGGTCACAATTGTTCCTCGTGGCCGCGCAGGTGGTTACAACATTATGCTTCCTAAAGATGATCAATTTATTTTGACTAAGAAACAATTAATGGAACAAATTGTTGGTCTTATGGGTGGTAGAGCTGGTGAAGAAGTTGTAATTGGCGATCGTTCAACTGGTGCTTCAAACGACTTTGAACAAGCTACTGCTATTGCTCATAGTATGGTAGTCCACTACGGTATGACAGACGAACTTGGCATGGTTCAACTTGAAAAAGAAGGCCAAGCAGAGTATGGTGTTAAGCCATATAGTGAAGCCACAACTGCTAAGATTGATGAAGCAGTTAAGAAGATCTTGGACGAAGCCCATAAACAAGCTATTCAAATCGTTGAAGATAATCGTGAAAAGCATAGGTTAATTGCTGAAGCTTTACTTAAGTATGAAACTTTGAACGAAAAGCAAATTATGGCTTTATATAAGACCGGTGAAATGCCAGAGGCAGATCAAGAAGAATTTCCAAGTGAATCTAAGGCTTCTACTTATGAAGAAGCTAAGGCTGCAATGGAAAAGAAGGAACATCAAAAGGATTCCAATGATTCTTCAGATAACAAAGAAGTTGATGATAAATCAGAAAATAAAACTACTGAAGAAAATTCATCAGTTGATGCTAATGAAGAAAAGAAGCCAGAAAAGCCAAGCGATAACGAAAACGAAGACGAAGACTAATAAATAGGGCCGGAAGGCTCTATTTTTATGGAGAAAACCGATGAATGATTATTTAATTAAGGCAATTGATAAAACTAAGAATTTACGCTTGCTAGCTGTCACAAGTAAGGATTTAGTTAGTGAAGCGCAAAAGCGGCATGATACTTGGTCAGCTTCAAGTGCTGTTTTGGGAAGAACTTTAACAGGCGGTCTGTTACTAGCAGCTGCTGGTTTGGTTGATAAACAAGAATTGACGGTCCGCTTAATGGGGAATGGGCCAGTAGGTGCATGTGTAGTAACAGCTAAGAGTGACTTTACTGTGAAGGGCTATATATCAAATCCACATATAGCATTACCACCAAGAAACGATGGTCATATTGATGTGAAAAAAGCTGTGGGTGAAGGTTGGCTTCAAGTAACCAAAGATCAAGGCTTGAATGAGCCTTATACTGGTGAAGTGCCAATTGTTAGTGGAGAAATTGCGGAAGATTTTACTTATTATTTAGCAAAATCTGAACAAATTCCTTCTGCTGTTGGTTTATCTGTGTTTGTTCAGGCCAATAATACGATTGGAGCAGCGGGCGGCTTTATGTTGCAAGCTTTACCAGGTGCAAGTGATGAGCTTTTAAGTACAGTTGAGCAGAGAATTAAGGCATTACCAAATATTTCCAGTTTATTTTTAGAGGGTATTACACCTGAACAATTGGCTAAAAAGATTTTGGGAGAGGATTGCAAAATCTTAGAAACAGATGACGTAGCTTATGCGTGTGATTGCTCTAAAGAAAAGTTTAGTCATTTGCTAGCAACTTTGAAAAAAGCTGATTTACAAGAAATGATTAATAAAGATCATGGTGCAGAACTTACTTGCCAATTTTGCAAAGAAAAATACCATTTTAGCGAAAAAGAGTTGAAAGCAATTCTAGCTGAACAACTTGAAAAATAACTTTAATGATTTTGTAAAGGCTTGAAAGTTTTACCTTCAGGTCTTTTTTGTTATGATATTAGAGTAATTTGAAAGGAAAGAAGAAAAGTGACTAATACAAATAGCTGGAAAATTCGTGATATCACAATTCCCAACCGGGTCGTAGTTGCTCCTATGGCTGGTGTTTCCAACTCTGCTTTCCGGGTTGTTTGTAAAGAATTTGGTGCTGGACTTGTAGTATGCGAAATGATTTCTGATCATGGAATCATTTATCGTAATAAAAAGACTCTAGATATGCTTCAAGTAGCTCCAAATGAACACCCAATGAGTATCCAAATCTTTGGGGGAACTGAAGATACTTTGCTTGAAGCTGCACAATATATTGATCAAAATACAGCTGCCGATATTATCGATATTAATATGGGCTGTCCTGTTCCTAAGGTAACTAAGACTGATGCTGGATCTAAGTGGCTGCTTGATGCTAATAAGATTTATCAAATGGTCCATAAGGTTGTTCAAAATGTTGAAAAGCCAGTCAGTGTTAAGATGCGCCTGGGCTGGGATCGCAAGCATATTTTTGCAGTAGAAAATGCCTTAGCTGCTCAAGAAGCAGGAGCTAGCATGTTGGCTATGCATGGGCGGACTAGAAAACAAATGTATCAAGGTGAAGCAGACTGGGAGACCTTACATGAAGTAGCTAATGCCTTAACAATTCCATTTGTTGGTAATGGGGACATTACTAGTCCAGAACTAGCAAAGAAAATGATTGATGAAGTTGGAGCAACAGCGGTTATGATTGGCCGAGCAGCTTTAGGCAATCCATGGGAAATTAAGGACATGGTGCATTACCTTGAAACCGGGGAAAAGTTGCGCCCACAAACAGTTCGTGAAAAAATAGAAACTGCTAAGCATCAACTTAATGGTCTGGTAGAATTAAAAGGTGAAAAGGTTGCTGTTCCAGAATTTCGTCAGCAAGCAGCTTATTATTTGAAGGGAATTCCCCGTTCAGCCAGAACTCGTGCTAAAATAAATGAAGTCTGGACTCGTCAAGAAGTTTATGACTTACTTGATGGTTTTGTAGAAGAATATGAAAAGCGCGAAGCTGCTAAAAAGGCACGGCAAGCTATGAAAGACTAATTGTTATGGAGGATTTATAAATTGGCAAAGAATGAACTAAATGACCAATTAATCGTTCGTCGCGAAAAACTTGAAGAATTACGCGAAAGCGGTCTTGAACCATTTGGTAGAAAATATGAAAGAACAGATTTGGCTCGTACTTTAGATGAAAAGTACAAGGGCGAAGATAAAGATGAATTAAATGCAGACATGCCACAAACCAAGATTGCTGGTCGTATGATGGCTAAGCGTGGTAAGGGTAAGGTTGGTTTTGCTGATATTTATGACCGGACTGGCAAGATTCAAATTTACGTACGTAAAGATATTGTTGGTGAAGAAAATTATCAAATTTTCAAAAAGTCTGACTTAGGTGACTTCTTGGGAATTGAAGGTGAAGTTATGAAGACCGATACTGGTGAGCTTACTGTTCGTGCTCACCACGTAACTTTCTTATCAAAGGCACTTCGTCCACTTCCTGATAAGTACCACGGTTTACAAAACGTTGAACAAATTTACCGTCAACGTTACTTAGACTTGATGACTAACCATGAATCATACATGCGTTTTGTTCACAGAACTAAGATTATTCAAGCCATCAGAGATTATTTGAATAATAGAGACTTCTTGGAAGTTGAAACACCAGTACTTCACAATATTCCAGGTGGTGCAGAAGCTCGTCCATTTATTACCCACCACAATGCTTTGGATATTGATTTATACCTTAGAATTGCCTTGGAATTACCACTTAAGCGTTTGATTGTTGGTGGTATGGAACGTGTTTACGAAATTGGTCGTGTGTTCCGTAATGAAGGTGTTGACACTCGTCACAACCCTGAATTTACTGAACTTGAAACTTACTGTGCTTACTGGGACTTCCATGATGTTATGGACGAAGCAGAAGGTATTATTAAGGCAGCTGCCAAAGTAGTTACTGATGATGGCAAGGTAAATTACCAAGGTACTGAAATCGACTTAGGTAAGCCATTTAGACGTGTTCACATGGTTGACTTAATCAAGGAACAAACAGGTGTTGACTTCTGGAAGCCAATGACACTTGATGAAGCTAAGAAGGTTGCTGAAGAACACGGCATTCACGTTGAACCATTCTGGAAGGTAGGCCACATTATCAACGCCTTCTTTGAAGAATTCGGTGAAAAGTCAATTGTTAACCCAACCTTCGTATATGGTCACCCTGTTGAAATCTCACCACTTGCTAAGAAGAATGCAGATGATCCTAGATTTACTGATCGTTTTGAAATTTTCATTATGGGTATGGAATATGGTAATGCCTTCAGTGAATTGAACGACCCAATTGATCAAAGAGAACGTTTTGAAGCTCAAATGGCAGAACGTGATGCAGGTAACGATGAAGCCGATGTTATTGATGAAGACTTCGTACGTGCGCTTGAATACGGTATGCCACCTACAGGTGGTTTGGGAATTGGTATTGACCGTTTGGTAATGCTTTTGACTGATGCACCAGCTATTCGTGATGTATTGCTCTTCCCAACTATGCGTCCTGAAAGAATTCATGACGAAGAAAAAGACATTGATTTAGATAAATAAAGATAATAAAAATGACTAGCATTGAGCTAGTCATTTTTTGTTAGGTGAGAATTTTCATCTTTTAAATTTGTAAGTTTTGTATTCCACAAACTAAGCTGATGCTTAGTAATTTTCTTATTCTTAAAGCCGTTGATAAAAATAGTAGCTAAGCGAGAAAGTTCATCATAATCTAAATTTCTATCTATATTCTTTAAGAGCTCGTCAGTTGCCTGAAATAAATCTTCAACTAACTGGGAAGAAAAGTTCTTTTGTTTAATTGCTTCACTTAAGGCATCACAACAATGCGGAAGTGCATCTATCCAGCCATATTCTGGAGTCGATGCAGTAAAGTCATGTTCTGTTTTTAAATATTTGATTAACAGGTTATAAAGCTGCACTTCTTCTTGAGAAGTTAACAAGCGGTAATAACTAGAATGTGAATCGTTACTAGTGTGAATTATCAAATAGTATAAGAGACAGGTGAATGAGCGAGTTAGAGTAGCTGAGCCAGTTTCTCCAAAGCGATAAAAGAGCAAATTTTGCTTAATTGCAGTTTCATAACAAAATCTAGCTTGCTCAAAGGCGAATTCATTATTAAGGAAGGCCTTACCGAAAATGGAGCAAACAAGGTCATCACGTATTTCACTATTTGGATTACCAATATTGTTCATTAAAAAGTTCAGTTCATCTGTTTTATATGAAGCTTTAGGATGATTGAGCTTTTGCTTGAGGGTGGTCAGAGTGTTCATAATAAATTGTTCTTGTAAAGTTGCGTAAAACGCAATTCTAGTAGGATGAATATTTTGTACTTGGTATTATTTTATCGAAAAACTTAAGAAATTTGTTGTATTTGTGAAATTAAGTCTTCAAATTCTAAGGCCGCGTCTTTTTTATTGATTGATTTACAAAAGTGAACAATATTTTGTGCCAACTTAATGAATTTTGGATTTTTAGTTTGTTGGTAATTAAGTAAGTTTTTAACAATGGAAAGATATAAGCTTGAATAGTAATCAAATTGATGGATTTCAAGTTGACAGATTTTATGCAATAATTTTTTTGCTAAATTTGGATTTTTAAAGATTAGTGCTACATTTGCATTTAATAAAGCAATGAAGGCAAAGATATGATTTTCCATTCCGCAATCTTTAATATGCGGGAAACTATTGATTAGTTTTACAGCAATTTTGTAAAGCAGTTCATCGGGAAGTAGATGAGTCACATTGCCAAAAGTAGTAATGTGGTAGTAATTCCAAAGGGATGTTGAAGTTAGAACTTTAGTGATTTTTTCTTTTAAACTCATTGGAAAAATATCTATTTTAGTCTTTTGGTAATAAAAATTGCATGTAAGAGCGCATAGAAAAAGCTCTGTATTATCTTGGATATGATTATATTTCTTTAGTTGATTTAATGCTAACATGTGCAGTTCTTCAATATTGTTTGCTATAAAAGCATCTTGTACTTGAAGTGACAGATGATTTACATATCTTTGACCGACTAAATGAGCGAATTCATTAGGCAAGACATGAATGTTTTCAAGTAATTGATCTAATTTATTTAAAGGTATGTTACTCTCATCATTTTCCCAATGCGATAAGCGTGAGGGGGATAATTGTTCAATGTTGTGGACAGCTGCTTTGAGGGTGATGTTTTGCGATACACGTAATTTCTTAAATGTTTTTCCAATAGAGTTATTCAACAAGGGGGTCCTTTCGTATGATTTTTAATTTTTTTAGGATATTTATATTCTTTCCTGTATTACCAACTAAATACTGAATGTATCTAAAAAATAAATAGATTTCAAGAAAAATGAGGAGAAAAATAATGAAATTGCTTAAAAAGAATAATGTTACAGCTATGATTGTTGCTATGGGATTAGTTACTGGATTAACGGGAACTGCTTTAGCAAGTGCTTCAGGCTATTGGACTATTACTCAAGAGACTGTAGGTGCATATGGTGCATGGAGCTCATTTGGCTCTCCAAATTTAAAACAGTCTAGCGATAATGTTGCTTCATTTAATGGAGATGCAATGCCAGCTTGGTGGGGTTACAATGTTCGATTAATTAATGGTAATGGTGCAAGTCGGTCTAATTGGACAAGGTTAAAAAAGGATCAAACGACATATAGCTACAATAACTCAGGTCTAAAAGGTTATTACTATTATGCTGATATCAGATCTCAAACATATGAGCCAAATGTTACGACTGTAAAAGCACACTTTAGTGCAGATAGAAAATAATATAGCTCTTGAAAAAAGGATTCTAGTTAGAATCTTTTTTATATTATAGAAAGGGAAAATATGCTTTCTAAGAGAACAAATAAAATAATAGTCTTGGCCTTGCTAGCATATCTAATTTTAATTACTTATACTATTTTATCTGCTATTAAAGCAGAAATGAGACCTGGAATTACCATAGATGCTGAAAGCTTTATTTATATGTTTGAACTGGTTCAGCCATTTGGGGTCTATGATGGTTTCTTGTTAACGGGAACTTTATTAATTCTTCCAATAATTGGTTCATTTGTTCCAATCTTTGTCAAAAATAATAATGAACTTAATAATGTGGTTCAGCGAATTGGGTATGGAAACTTTTTGAAAAAATCTGTTTGTCAGACATTTATTGTTGGACTGGGCTTTTCATTCATAAGTCAAATCTATGAAATTATTTTGATTAACTGGAATTATGCCCCAATAGCATTTTCTAATGATAGTTTTTATTTAGCGCAACGCTTTAATACATTCTCCAATAATAGTTTTATACAGTTGCTTACTTATATAGTTACGTCTTCAATCGGTTGGGGGATTTTTTCGGTATTTATTTTTGCTTGTGGACTTTATATTAAGAAAAATCCGCTCTTCATAGTTTCAGGGGCAGTATTAGGTTTAATTTTGCTTCTTTTACCGACTTTATATGGAATGATGAATTATTTCTTGTATGCTGTGGCTAATGTAACTGAGATTAGTACTTTAATTGCACCAGGAATGATCGATTTTGCAAGTCAAAAAGCACCAGGTGGAATTATGATTATCTGGATAATTAGTGCGATATTATATGCTTTAATAGCGTGGATTTTGATGATGACTTGGCAGAAAAAACAATTGCGAGGTAAATAATGCCGACAAAAACAAACAAATATATCAGATACTCTTTAATTGGTGTTTTGGCACTAAGTTTTTTTGCATATTGGCTTTTGATTGCTGGTATGAAACCGAAGTATGACATCATATTTGCAGTAAGTTTTCAGCACGGATTATCTATTTATTTGCAAAATCTGCTTTATATATTAGTGTTTTTCCAAGTGTTGATTGCTAGAAAAGTAAGCAATGCAATTGCTGTAAGAAAGCAAACAAAAAAGGTTATTTCCAAGTTAGCTGGCTTAATAGTGGTGGAATGGTTACTTTTTTGGATTTCTTTTTTAGGAAGTTACTATTTATTTAAGAGTCATAATTTCTTTAAAATGGGAGACTTTAAATTTGGGCTGTGGATACTTCTTGCTCATATGTTATTAATGCTCTTTTTGATGTTGAGCTTACTATTAGCTTATAGACTACCATTTCCTTATTTTATTATTATTTTAGTAATAGCTATTACTTGGTCATATCACTTATGTTTTGAATTTACATTAATCCTTCCAAAATATAGTAAAATATTCGATCCCCTTTATCGTGCTACCCACTATATTTATTTAGGAATTTGTCATATCTTTTTATAGAAAGGTCGAAAAATGTTAAAGATTGATAATATCAGCAAGCAATTTGGTAAAAAACAAGTATTAAAAGATGTCAGCTTAGAACTAAATCCTGGAGAAAGAATTCATATTATTGGAAAAAATGGCTCTGGTAAATCAACGATTTTTAAAATTATAACTAATATTTTGAAAGCTGATGCTGGCCAAGTAGAGTTAGCTGAAAATGATTATGTTGGGGCTTTAATTGAAAATCCAGGCTTCTTAGAATATGAAAGTGGATTAGAGAATTTAAAGTTTTTAGGTAATTTAAATCATAATTATGATGAACAAGTAGCTATGAAGTTAATGGAAAAATTTGATTTAGATCCTAATGACCTTCAAGCTGTAAGCAAATATTCAATTGGGATGCGCCAAAAGTTGGGCATTATTCAAGCAGTTATGGAAAACCAAAATATTGTTTTGCTTGATGAGCCTACTAGAGGAATTGATAAAGAGGGTGTCGCAACATTTGTTAAACTCTTGGATGAGCTGAAACAAGAAAAAAGCGCTGTAATTATTGCTAGTCATGATGAAATTCCAGGGTTGAAGTATGACAGAGAGTTACTATTAAAGAATGGAGAACTAGCAAGTGTCTAAGAGTGTTAAAGTATGGAGTTATACTCTTATTACAATTCTTATTTTAGGATTAGCACGTGTTTACTTTAAGGAATTAGTGGGTTCACAATTATGGTTGGTTAATTTTGCAATAACAACTAAAACTCTTAAATTGTTTTCCCTAGGAGCTGCACTTTACTTTTTTGATGTGGTTATGGCTTTAAGTGCAGTTAGTGAATTTGAAGAGATAGCTACTTTTCTCTGGGTTAGGGAGCTTAGTTTAATTAGATTATGGCGAGCTTTTGCTAGTCGTTATATTAAATATTTTGGTAGTTTGTTGTTAGTTCACTTGCCTTTAATTAGTTGGCAAAATATGAGCTTTTCTTTGTTAAGTTTATTGGGAGAAGCTATTGTCTGGGGAGTAGCAGTAAGTATCGGATTTTCTAAAAGTAATAGTATAAGCCAAAAGATTTCAATTCCTTTATTGTTTGGTGTATTGAGAATTTTGGGAATGTTAATTGTTAGCTGATTTTAGTAAATGAAAAAGGCAGGAAAAGTGATGAAGTTAGCTTCATATGATTTCTGCCTTTTTCATTTTTTTGTTTGCATATTACGCAATTATTCTGCATTGAGGTGATTGCGCAAAACTTTTTTGTTGTTTTAACGAAAGCGCTTAAATAGTAAAATGAATATGGATAAATCGGTACTATATAGCTGATATATTAGTGCAGATAGAAAATAATATAACTCTTA
>NZ_AYYU01000011.1 GCF_001436455.1 Lactobacillus jensenii DSM 20557 | reverse complement strand
CTTTATCAACAGGATTTGACAAAGAGCCAAAAAAAGACGCTAAGATATCTTAGCGTCTTTTCTCAATAACCAATTATTAATCTTCTTTTCTCTTCTTAATCAAGAAGCCTAAGCCTACTAAGGATAGCATTGCTAGACCTAAAGCAGATAAACCTGAAGTTTCAGAACCAGTTTGTGGCAAACGATTTTGCTTAGCTGATAAACTATTTCTGCTCTTGGTATTTACATTTGCATTAATCATATGACTATTCTTTTCAGAATTATCATTGCTAATTAACCCTTTATTAGTATCACTCTTTTGGTTATTAGTTGATTTTTCGACTACTGTTTCTATTCCTGGAATTACTACATCTTGTCCATCAACCTTACCGTGGAAGGTACCGTCATCATCTACATGAGCATCAGTAATGTCCTTACCTGGGTTTGACTTCTTAACGTTGTCAATTACCTTACCCTTGTCTTCATCTGTGATGTGCTTGGTATCATCTACTGGTACTTTATCTGTTGGTGGGTTTAATGTTCCTTGGTCTCTTGTTGAAGTCTTATAAACAGGAATAGTTACATCTTTAGTTGAACCATCTGGGAATTCAATAGTAGCTGGTACATCCTTAGTTTCACCTGGCTTCATACCATCTACAATAGTTTGAGCTCCTTGACCCCAAACTGCATGAGTTCCTTCTGGTAAATCTCCTAAATTCTTAATACCTGAATCAGCATTTTCTGGTAATTGACCATGACTATCAGTTTCTACTCTTTGAGTCACAATCTTATCACCATAATCATCAGATTGACCATGCTTATGAACTGGGACAGTAACTTCCTTAGTTGAACCATCTGGGAAGGTTACAACTACTTGAGCAGTTGTATCTGTACCAGGCTTAGTCTTATTAATTTTATCTTGAGCTCTATCTGCCCAGGTTGGATTTGTTCCTTCTGGTAAATCGGCTAAGTTCTTAATACCTTCCTTTGCATTAGGTAGTTGTCCATTTTTATCAGTATTTACTAGTTGTGGTTCAACATCATAACCATCAGATTGACCTTCTCTATGAACTGGAATTGTAATTTCCTTCTTTGAGCCATCTGGGAAGACAACTGTTGCTGGTACATCCTTAGTTTCACCTGGCTTCAAATTCTTGGCAATATCTTGGGCACCATCACCCCAGCTTGCGTGAGTTCCTCCAGGTAACTTTCCTAAGTTCTTAATACCAGAGTCAGCATTTTCAGGTAAATTACCATCTTTATCAGTATTTACTGGTTGTGTTTCAATATTATAATCATCAGATTGACCATGTAAGTGAACACTTACATCAATGCCTTCACCCTTCTTGGAACCATCTGGGAAGACAACAGTAGCTGGAAGTTTTACAGTTTCACCTGGCTTCAAGTTCTTAACTACTTCTTGAGCAGCATCCTTATCTTGCCATTCTGCATGTGTACCATCTGGCAATTGTGGAGTCTTAAAGTCTGCTGGTTTATGAAGGTTAGTAATTCCATCATCAGCGTTGTCAGGTAAGTTTCTATCCTTCAAATCGATTGGTTGTGTTACTACTTTATAAGTATCTGCATCAGTAGCAACAGTTACTGGAATTGAAACAATTTCAGTTGATTTATCTGGATAAATTACTACAGCATCGTAATTCTTGGTTGTACCACCCTTTGCATTTTCAAGCTCAGTCTTCATTTGACCAGGGTTAACCCATTCAACCGTGGTGTTCTCTGGCAATGCAGGATAAGTTTTACCTTCTTTGGTAGTAGCCTTCTTTAAGTTAGCAATACCTTTATTGGCATCTGGCACACTATCCTTAGGTGTAATAATACCTTGAGTAATTGGAGTATTAACTTCATTATCAGCTGTAATGTGTACCGGCAACTTAATCTTGTCAGTTGTTCCATCTGGATAAGTTACAGTAGCATCGAAGCTCTTATCAGAACCTGGCATTCCATGCTTAGTAAAGTCATCAACATCTGATTGATTATCAAAAGTTACCTTCGTTCCATCTGGCAATTGTGGGTTATTTTCACCAGGCTTATGTAAATTAATTACACCATCTTCAGGATTTACTGTTTGTCCAGGAAGTGTCTTAATAGTCTGAGTTTCTGGAGTATTGCGATCAGCATCAGTTTGAACTAATACCGGAATTGTAACTTCGGCAGTTGAACCATCCTTAAAGGTAAGAATTGCTTCACCACTTGTTAAGCCTGGCTTACTCAAATCGGGTTCAAAGTTCTTCTTCCATTGAATACCATTAGGAGCTAACACATCAGCTAAACTTGGGAAGTCTTTGTCTCCTTCTTTAGTTGCTTGATCTTTGTTAGCAATACCGTCAGAGGCTTGAGGTATATTACCCTTGTACTTAGCAATAATTTGCTTAGTATCAATCTTATTTTGGTAATCAGATGCTAGACTAGTTACCTTAACTTCAACTGGAACATCCTTAGTTGAACCATCTGGGAAGTTAACTTCTACAATTCCATACTTGGTACCAGGTTTAGTAGTATCAGGAATTATATTATCCTTCCATGAATAAGTTGTGTGAACAGTACCTTCTGGTTTATTTGCTACTGGCATTTGATCTTTATTAGCAATACCATCTGCAGCTCTGTTAGTTATATCTTCATTTAAACCTGCATAAATAGTTGTACCTTCAGGCTTATAATCATTTGCTAATCCCTTAACCTCAATGTTAATAGGAGCAGCATTAGAAGTACCATCTTTATAAGTTACAACTACAATCGCTGGAACGTTACCAACCTTAGAAACATCTGGTGTAGTTGCCCAAGTAATTGAACTAACATCTTTTAGTTCGTCAAGATTTGAAACTGCCTTTTCTGCAACAGGAGTATCGTTTATATAAGTCCAAATATCATGAGCCTTAAGTTGATACTTTTCAGCATCACTTCTACCATCACCAATTACATTAACGATTACTGGAACAGTTCTGCTACTATTATCTGGGAAAGTTACAGTTACATAACCTGTCTTCTTATTTGGCTTTGTAGTATCTGGAACATTACCATTTGCCCAAGTGTAGCTAGTTCCATCTGGTAATTGTTCATTCTGTTTTCCAGCTTGATCGGCATTCAAAATACCTTTTCTAGCCCATTCATCTGAACTAATATCGGTTCCTTCATGAACATTGATTTCTTGAGTTTCAATACCGTATTTACTTGCATCACTTTGGACGATAACTGGAACTCGAACTTCATTAATTGATGAATCTGGATAGCTTACTACAACAATACCCCAAACTTGGCCTTCTTTAGAAGTATCAGGAACATAACCCTTTCTCCATCTAAATGTTGCTCCATCTTGCTCATCAGCATTTAAAATGCCTTTTTTAGCCCAATCATTTGAACTAAGATCTTGATTCAATGTTGCATGAAGGATATTAGCTTGTGGATTATGCTTTTCAGCATCTGACTTATTATTATCGGTAATATTTAAAGGTACTTCAACTACTTGTAGAACTACCATCTGGATACGTTACCTTTACATGACCATACTTATTATTAGTTACTGAAGTATTTGGAACTCCGCCGTCCCATTCATATTTTGTACCATCTGGTAACTTTTCCTTACCATTAGCATCTTTATCAGCATTAGCAATACCATCTTTTGCTCGACCTGATAAGTCAGTACCCTTTGGAACAGAAATGGTCTCTGGAACTGGTGAATACTTTTCAGCATCACTAGTAACATGAACAGTTACATCAACAGTATTGTATGAACCATCTGGATACGTTACCTTTACAGTCGCTGGAATATCACCTGTCTTTGATGTATCAGGTGCGCCATTTACCCAAGTATAAGCTGATGGATCAGTTGGAAGGTTAGTTGACTTATCCTTATCAATTGCATCAATTGCACGGTTAGTCAAGTCTTCTTTGTATCCGGCATTAATATCCTTACCAACAACAGTTGATAAGTTAGCATCAGAATATACGTTAGCCTTTACTGGAACAATTTGAGTGGTTCCATCTGGATAAGTTACCTTAACTTGAGCTTGTTTTGGACCAATAGTAGAAGTATCAATTCCTCCATCTACCCATTCATATTTAGTACCATCAGGCAACTTAGTATAGGTCTTGCCATCTTGGCTAACTTCTCCATCTTTATTAGCGATAAAGTCTTGAGGATTTGCACTTTGGCCTTTTTGGAGGTTTTGAGTCTTACCAATAGCAGTGTATTTTTCATTATCAGCAATTACATGAACAGTAACAGGAACTAAATCTGATTTACTGCCATCATTGTAAGTTACTTGAACATAGCCAGTTTGATCACCAGGCTTAGTAGTATCAACGGCTGGATGATTTTCATCTACAACCCAGTTGTAGCCTGCTTTATCTGCTGGTAAATCATCGTGGTTCTTGATTGCTTCATAAGCATCATTACCATCTAATTTATGACCATTATCAACTTTAATTGTTCCACCTTCTGGAGTGAACTTGTCAGCATCAGTAATCTTGTCTACTACATTTAAGTCTACGTCTAAGTCAGGAGTAGTGTTATCTGCATAAGTTACAGTAATAATACCCTTCTTGGTATTAGTATCAACACTCTTCCAAGCTGCACTCTTAAAGGTTGGTTCATAGTCAGTAGTACCTGGCTTAATGTTTGCAATTTCATCTTTATTGGTGATGTATTGGCTAGCATCTTGACCTGCTAAATTATCATCTTTAGCAACAGTAATTGGACTCTTAGCAGTTGGACCTAAAGGAGCGGTAGTTGAAACAAAACCACTAGCACCACGAGGGGTTTCAATTCTAACTTTAACTTCTTCTTTGTTAAGAAGCGGCTTATCTAAGTTAATTGTAAAGTTACCTTGGTCATCAACATTACCTGAACCAACTTTATTATTATCTTTGTCGTAGGCAACGGCTACCGCACCAGTGTTAGTTGATTCATCAACTACTGAACCCTTAATTTGTGCACCATTATCAGTAAAGCCATGTCCTTCACCAGTAATACTTGCATTATTTACTGAACGAGTTGAGAATTCAAGGTAACGTAATTGACCAGTTCTAATCGCATCTCTAATCGCAACAATGTTATTGTAGGCTTGGTTTTGATACTCAGAGTGTAATGCATCCCCAGTCACACCGCCTTGACCACTAGTATTAAATTGAACCGTCTTAAAGGTACCCATATCAGCAATATTAGAACTTGGTGTGAGCATAGCTCTTACCTTGTCATGAGTTGCATATACAGTACCATTTAAAGCAAAAATTCTACTATTTTGGTTATTGTTGTTTGAAATATCAAAAATAACTTTTGCAGTATTGTCGAAGTTGAAGTTACCATTTGCATTGTAATCATCAACTAGACTAACTTTACCATTACTACTATCACTTAAAATGAAAGTACCACGTTTATAAACGTTTAATTTACTGCTTCCACCAACTCTCATTAAAGCAGGATTTGCACCAGAACCAGATACATTATTAATTCCAGTTGAGTAAACTTCTAAAGCAGCTCCTGAATTAACATTAATGGTAATTGGTCCCCACATTGAGAGAGCACCACCATCGTTATTCAAGTAGAAGTCACCGTTACGATTAATAATTAATTTACCATTATCATTACTGTAATCATCATCTGCAATACTTTGACCCACATTGATGCTTACACGGTTATCGGCACGAATAGTATAGTCACGCGCACCATCATTGATAATTAAGTTACCAAAGATATTTAATTGTGTTCCGTCTGAACGAATGAAGATACTGTTATCGTTATTAGCTTCTTTAGGGTTATCAATTGTAACTTCTGCACCTTTTTCAATAGTAGTATTAGCTGCACCTAAGTAAAGAACAGAACCAGTACCATAGTTACTAAAACCATTACCACCAAAGCCAGTTACATTTTGATTTGGCATAGTAAAGTGTGACTTAGAACCCTTATGGAAGATTACAGTACCACCATTTGCACCGTTTGAAAGAACAGCTATCTTACCACCACCATAAGGAGTACCGTAAGTGGTATATAAATAGTTACCATTTAAAGTGGCATTTTCACCAACTTCAATTCTGTGATTTCCATCAGAGTATTCAGTTGAAATAGCTTGACCGTGATCAGTGTTAACAGTCACATTAGCATTATCCTTAATAATAATCCATTGACCTTCAACACCTGATCTGTTACCACCAGTTTCAGTATAAACAGTACCATTTGAGAACTTAGATTGATATGAAGCGGTAGCGTTTAAATTGTTAGTACCTTCTAAATCAATTTCAGCATTTGCAGCATAAGCACCACCACCAGCATAAACTGTCATATCCTTGTAAGTCATACGGTGTACTGCACCATTGGTTGCCTGCCAAGCCTTATCAGTACCGTGATCACCAGTAAGAGCAAATGGACCAACAGCACTCTTAGAATAGAAAGTACCATTTTCTACTGTCCAATCAGCTGCTTGATTACCACCTGGATTCATGAAGTAACCAATTGAACCAAGGTCAACTGTATGACCATTACCATTAATTACTAAAGTACGAGGAACAACTCTACGGTGTTCAACATTTGTACCATAGTTACCACTTGTAAAGTCACTATTAATGTTAATAGTAGTAATATTTTGATTCATCAAAGCTGAGTTAAATGAATCGAAATCACTAACATTAGCTGTTGTTGAATCTTCAACTTTGCTTTCAGCTAATAAGTTAGCAGCTTGATTAGAAGATTGAACAGCTTTCAATGAAGTAGTAGATACTTGCGTAGTATCTACTTGATTAGTAGTAGCATTGTCATTGCTATCAGTTCTATCTTGAGTACTTACTTCTGACTTCGCACTAGAGCTAGAATTGTTTTCACTTTTTGATTGACTTGATGAAGCTGAATCTACATTTTCTTCAGTACTTGTAGTTTGCTCTTGAGAACTTACAGCCTTAGCTTGTTCTAACTTTTCTTGATTAGAATTAGAGCTAGAACTAATTTCAGTGACACTAGTCTTAGTAGATTCTAGTGTATCAGCCTTAGCTATTGATGTTTGTCCCACGAAAAATAATGTAGTACCCATTAAAACGGATACCAACCCAACATTTAATTTACGCAAAGCAAAATGTTGTTGCTCTTTATCAGCAACCTTTTGCATGCGCATTTTCATATTATTTTTTGAAAACATATAATATCCCCCTAATTAAGACAGTTGTAACGTCTTTCATAATCGATAATAAAATATAAAAAAATATTTTTCAAATTAGAACAATCGCTTTTTTTAATAAAATGATAATATAGTCTTTTTTTATCAAAAAGCGTTTTCTTTTAATTCCTTTAATGCCAAGGATTTGCCATGATATATTTTGGAGAATTAGCACTCTTATTTTTTCAGTTATTTAATTATTATTACATTTATTCAATCAAATAAAATTATTTTTTATATGTATTTGCTATACGATATATATATATATTAGGCGAATTTTCATATTTTATTAACTATTTAAGGCGTAGATATATGTTATATTTCATACGGTAGTTAATTAACTCTATGTTACATAAAATCAGTTAATTTTACTGACTAAAACAAAAGGAGAATACTTATGTTTCGTCGACATTTAGTTGATTGGGGATTATTGACGCTATCATTTATTATTTTGGCATGTGTCCTCCTAATGTGGCTAGCTGGTCAAACATCCTCTTTAATTTTTAATTCTATAACAGTAATTATCAGTTTAGGTGTTTTAGCTGGTTGCATTATTCCCCAGATTGCATTAACTTGGCTAATCATATTCTTAACAACAATTGGCTCTGCTAGCCTACTACTAGGATATGTTGTTATGCCCACTTTTCAAAAACTATTACTGTTATCAACGTTTCCAATAATAGCTTCCTTAACTGCTCTTGCAAAACAAATAATTGGTGCTTGGGGCTGGATTGACCGTAATCGCACTGATATCAACAATTATATTGCACATTACAATCCAGTAGTTAAACTCAAATCCAAATACGATGCTACGCACTTATATCACAAAGAAGTACGTTTCATTATTAATGAAGAAAAAGCTAAATTAAGAATTGATCTTAACATGATTCAATGGGTACATAGCAAGCAATTTAGGCAATTTCATGAAGAAGAATATAAAGAAACCTTACATTCAATTTCTAAAATTCTAAAAGATTTACGCTTCCCATCTGAACAGATTTATTACCTAGGTAACGAAACATTCTTAATAATTTCCTACGCTTTAGATCAAGAAACGCTAACTTACAAAAATGCTCAAACCCAAGCCTCCCTAAAAAAGCTTTCCTCATTTCAAGCTCTACCTCAGTATAAGTGGGCTAGCCTACATATTAACCGCAAGAATGTCTATGACTACATGGAATTAAATGACGCCTTACGTTACTTAACTCGTGAGATGGAAACTGATTTAGTAATTGAATACTTAAAAGGAGTTGAATCATGTGATTAACCTCTTCTTTGATTTAGCAGTTGCAATCACGCTGGTATTTGCAATAGCAATTTTACTTTTAACGGTTTGTTATTGGCTTATTTATTTTCGAATAGAACAATCTTTCTTATATCGAACTAAAAACACCAAGGAGAGCAACTATGATAAGTAAATTTTTTCTATCTACAACTTTAATTTCAATCTGGCTATCAGCTATTATGACCATTGTTACACTTATTGGGGCTTGTAGTTTTTGGCTTAAGTATTCTAAAATACTGATAAAAGTTACTAAGCTTTCTAGATATCCAACAATTAGCATAATTGTCCCTGCCCATAATGAAGAATTAGTTATTGCTCAAACTACTAAAGCCTTGCTTAATTTAAACTATCCTAATGAAAAAATAGAGCTTTTATTATATGCAGATAATTGTACCGATCAAACTGCCCAAATTATGCAGAGAGTAATTGCAAATTCAGATTCTAATAATAAGCCTGCACATATTAAAGTTATCGAAAGAACTGGAAATGGTGGTAAAGCTGGTGTTTTAAATGATGCCTTAAAAATCGCTCATGGAGAATATTTAGCAATTTATGATGCTGATGCGATACCAGAAAAAAACGCACTATATTTTTTAGTAAAAAAGGTACTTGAAAATCCAGATAAATATGTTGCCGTCTTTGGACGAAATAAAACTAGAAATGCAGCTCAAAATTTCTTAACTCGCTGTATAAATCAGGAAATTGTTGTTACTCAACGAATTCAGCACTGTGGTATATGGCACATGTTTAAAATCGGCCGAATTCCTGGGACCAATTTCATTATCCAACGTGATTTTGTTAAAGAAATTGGTGGCTGGCGTAATGGCGCATTAACTGAAGATACTGATATTTCATTTAAAATTATGCAATCTGGTAAATTAATTGCACTAGCCTATAATTCTGAAGCTTTTCAACAAGAGCCTGAACGCTCACGTGACTATTACTTTCAGCGTTTACGCTGGGCAAAGGGAAACTATCAAGTAGTAATCGGCAACTTCATCCATTTATTTGACCGTTCTAATTGGCGTGTTAAATTAGAAACTTTTTATTATGCATGTACCTTCTTTTGGTTCAATGCGGCAATTATTTTGTCAGACTTAATTTTTCTATCTAATGTGATTGCTTGGCTAGCTCGCCTGTTTAATCCTGCAATTCAGATGCCATTTACCTTCGGTGAAAGTAATATTTTAATCACCCAATTACTACTATTAAATTGGTTATTCATGATTATCCTTTACTTACTTCAAATCACAACCGCAATGGCTACGCAATATGGCCAGGCTACTACTAGTCAAATCTGGTTAGGACTTGCATCTTATTTCACCTATTCCCAGTTATTTATTATTGTTTCAGTTCATGCCGTAATTTCTGTTACTTTAGACAGCTTATTCCATCGAAATAAAACTGTCTGGGTTAAGACACGTCGCTTTAACAATTAAGTGGAGGAATATGATGAAGAATAAACTTATTGGAGTATTTTTTCTGCTAATAGTTTTCGGCTATATTGCCGTCTTTTTCTTAATTAGAATTAATAATCCTAAACAAGTCCAGCTAAAAACTTACCAAGAATGGAAAAAGGAATATTTAGTCAATAAGGGTCATAATCAGACCTTTGTTAATGCAGGATCTAGAAAAAATCCAATAGCCTTATCTGAAGCGCAAGGTTTTGGCTTGATTATTACTACTAAAGCTGCCAAGTTAGGCTGGGCTAAAGAAGCTGACTTTGATAAGCTATTAAATTATTACTTAGCTCATCAAGATTATGTTGACGACAAACATACGCAAAGGGTTAGCTTGATGCAATGGAAACAATATTATCGACACCATCACTGGATTAGTGAATATAATAGTGCTACCGATGGTGATTTATATATTGCTACAGCTTTAGATACTGCTTCTCGAATTTGGCCGAAAAAGGCGAAGTATTATCGCAATTTAGAAATTAAACTTGCAAATGATATTTTGCGTTATGAATATAATCCTAAGACGGGTCTTTTAACAACTGGGGATTGGGTCAGATTAGATTCTAATTATGCAAACTTATTTCGAACTTCTGATGTATTACCATTTATTTTTACGAATTTAGCTAAGACAACTAAGAATGATAAATGGTGTCAAGTTAAGAATGCAATGTTAACTAAATTAGTCCAGTTATCTAATCAACATAAGACCGGCTTAATTCCAGATTTTGCTTGGGCAAGCAAAAAGTCAGTTAAGGCTGTTGCTCCCAAAACAATCGCTGGCAAAAATGATGGTTATTATGCCTACAATGCCTGTCGCTTACCTTGGATTCTTGCCAAAGGGCATGATGCTAAATCAAGATTAATTGAGCGCCGAATGTTAAAATATTTTGCTAAGCAAAATATTGTCTATGGTGGTTATAAATTAACCGGTAAAACACTAGTTAAGAATCAATCTCCAAGCTTCAGCGCTCCTATTTTTTATGGAGTTAATCACTTTCGTGGGCAAGGCTTTGATAACTTATTTGTCAGCCAACAATACATCTACAGTAAGCCCTTGCCTCAAGATGATTACTATGGCGCCACTTTAACTACATTAGTAGCAGTTGACCGCTAAATCTTAAAATATATTTGCTTGCAACCACATTTTTAACTGTGGTAATCTTAAGTAATTGATACCAGGAGGAGATAAAATGTTACAATTTAGTATTTCAAAATTTAATAACTCCTCTTCCTCAACTTCAACTTTACTTGTGGTTGAGTGATTTTGGTATTCAAAAAATTAAGCTAATAAAATGCCGACTCTTTTAACCACTAAGTTATTTTTTACTTACAATAAAAGAGTCGGTTTTTATTTACAAAAGAATGGAGTAATCAAGATGAAGCAGCAGCCAAACGAAAACTTAAAACGTTCATTAGGTTTTACCTCAGCTCTTTCAATTGTTATCGGAACGATTATTGGTTCAGGAATTTTCTTCAAACAAGCATCTGTTTTAGACAGTGCCGGTTCATCTGCTTTAGCAATTTTAGCTTGGATTTTAGGTGGTATTACCACTTTAACAAGCGGTTTAACAATTGCTGAAATTGGTGCCCAGATGCCATACACCGGTGGCCTTTATATTTATATTGAAAACATCTATGGCAGAATGGCTGGATTTTTAGCTGGCTGGATGCAGATTATAATTTATGGTCCGGCAATAATTGCTTCAGTTTCTGGCTTTATGAGTATTTTGATGGCAAACTTTTTCGGTCTTAGTTCTAATTGGCGTATTCCCTTGGCGATTGGCAGTGTCATTTTAATTGCACTTATGAATCTCTTTGAAAATAAAATTAGTGCTACTTTTTCAGTTGTAACCACTCTTGGAAAATTGATTCCGATAGCAGCTATTATCATTTTCGGCCTTTTCTGGGGAAATCAAAATGCCTTAAGTCAAACAGTAACTGAGGTTAGTCAATCAACTAGCAATTTCGGTGTTGCCATCTTAGCTACTTTATTTGCATATGATGGCTGGATTCTAATTGCTAATTTAGGTGGCGAAATGAAAAATCCTCAAAAATTGCTACCAAAGGCAATAATTTTGGGAATTAGTACTGTTTTAGTTATTTATACTTTAATTACGATTGGAATTTTACGTTTCTTACCTGCTAACCTAATTCACCACTTAGGTGAAAATGCTCCAGCATATATGACTGCTAAAGCTTTCGGTCCTCTTGGTGGCAAAATTATAGCAGCTGGTATTATCATTTCAATGCTTGGTACACTTAATGGGAAAGTGTTAACTTTTCCTCGAATTGTCTTTGCTATGGCCAAGCGAAAAGACATCCCCTTTTCCAAAAGCTTATCCTACCTTAGTCCCAAAGGTAAAGCACCAATAGCTGCTACAGTTTTCGTTTCAGCATTAGCTTTTATCATGATGTTATTTTTTGATCCAAATCGCTTGTCTGATTTATGTGTCTTTTCAATTTATTGCTTCTACATTCTAGCATTTTTTGGTATTTTCATTTTAAGAAAACAAAATAATAAACGTCCCTTCTCAACTCCTCTTTATCCGCTAGTTCCAATCATTGCCATTGCTGGTGGAATTTTTGTTGCAGTTTGCGAAATCATCAATGACTTTCACGGTGTGATTTTATTCTTAGGTTTTATTGCTCTAGGTTTGCCAATTTTTTACCTCGTCAAAAAATACTACAATTCAAAAGTTTAAGTAAAAGAAAAAGCACCTAACGGTGCTTTTTTATTTAACTAATCTTCTTTAGCTTCGTTTAATGATTTCATAATTGAAGGGTTCTTTGAATGGCAGTCCTTCAGCATTTGTAAATCTTCTGCGTTTAGTTCTACAACATACTTACTCATAGTAGTTTCCTCTTTTCGATTGTAGTAATACCTAAAACTAGGTTAACTTAAATGTACCACTTTTTATTGTGAATGGCACAACTAAAATTTAATTACTTCTTGAGTTATATCTACTTCAGCTTTGACGCCAAAAGGGACAATGCAGTGTGGAGTACTGTGACCAACATTTAGATTATAAACAATCGGCAAGTCGGCATTTTGAATTTCTTCAAGCAAAATCTGCTTGTATTCTTCATAATATGCTTTGTCTTGCGGTTGGCCAACTAAAACACCACTTACCACATCAAAAATACCATAGTCCGCTAAAGCGCGAACCATCTGACGATATTTTTCTGGTGCAGACTTAGTTTCACTTGACTCTAAGAGTAAAATTTTACCTTGCCATTCATCAAGACTAGGGAATAAATGATATTTTTGCGTTAGCGAAATAGTATCTTCATAGCGTGAATTGTCAAAGAAATCATAGATTGATTCAATGCAGCCACCCAAAATTTCACCACTAAATTGCTTGGGCCCTCTTAATAACTCAAAGCCATTATTCTTATGACTAATTCTTGGAGTTCCAACAGCTTTCTTACTAAAATCTTTTCTTTCTTCATACCAAACATCACTTGGGTGGATTTCCTTAATCGTTCCAGTCTTAATTAACTCTTCAAAATACGCCTGACTATATGGCAACATCTTCTTATCTAATTCACAGATATCAGTTAAAAATGCTTGGCCATAAAAAGTCTTTATTCCCAGATTATTAAGCATGAAATGATTCTTAGTAGTATCAGAGAAACCTAAAAATATTTTTTGTTTAGCAACTTGCTTTAATTCATCATGCTCAAATAAATATGGCAAAAGTCTATAAGTATCATCCCCACCAATTGCACATAAAATCATGTCAACTGAGTAATCTTTAAAGGCCGCCAATAAATCTTCAGCACGTTTTTCAGGATGATTCTTGATATATGCTAGTCCTTTCAAACTATTGGGCATAAACTCTACTTCTAGGCCTAAATCTTTGAGTCTTTTTATACCTAATTCTCTCTCATGAGCTACTGCATCTTCGCCTAAAATACCACTTGATAGGCTAACGATTGCTATTTTATTGACTTTCATAGTTGACACCTCACAAAGTAATTTAAATTACTAGATATTATAGCATTACTAACTTTAATCGCAATTAAAAACCACCCAGTAATAAAACTGAGTGGTTTTTAATTAATGGATGTATCTCTTGCTAAAAGATCACTAATAACATCCTGCAGAGTTATTTTCTTCATCTGTTCAAAAGCACTATTCTGAATTTCTTCATAAAAACCAACTAGACTTGTTTGAACATTCCGACCAACCGAACAATTGAGATTAGTCTTTGGATCAACATGAAGTAATTCATGATCTATATCTATTGCCATATAAATATCAAATAAAGTTATATCGCTAGGTTTTCTAATTAATCTTGCACTTGCTTTACCCTGTCTAGTTTCAATCAAGACCGCACTACGCAAGTCTGACATTAACTGCCTAATAATACTTGGATTGGACTCTATACTAGCAGCAATTGCTCTACTAGATAAATCTTCGTTTTTAAATATTTCTAAATAGCTGAGTAAGTGAATAGCATCACTGAATTTATACGAATACTTCATGTTACTTATTCTAACTTGTTAATTTTTAACGTGCAATTACTTCCTTAATCGCATCTTCTAAAGGTAAAAGTGGATGGTCTAAAGTTTCAACTACATTACTATTTACATCAAGTGAGCCATCATCAATTGGTTCATCAAATGATGCAAATAAAGTTGCCATTTCTGTACTTACTCCAGTACTTTCAAGACATTGTACATATTCATCATGATTAAATTGTTTAATTGTTAATTCTTTGCCCTAAATTTCCAATTGCTGCAGTAACTGAATACTTCATATAATTATCAACTCCACTTTCGCTTAACGCTGTAAGTTTATTATTTACATGTTTTATTATAATGCATTTAATTTATTATCAACACCTTATGCACAAAAAAGTAGTTCATTTAAGAACTACTTTTCTTTATCTATCCAAAATAGCATCAGCATATGGTAATTCAAGTGATGGATCAGCATTTAAATCTAATCCACTAAACTTACCTGCCTTATACAAGTTATAGGCTGCTGCACCAATCATCGCGGCATTATCCCCACACAACTTCATCGGTGGAATTATTACATTAGGCTTATCGTCTAGCTTAGCAATTTCCATTTCTAAACGTTCACGCAATCCCTTATTAGCTGCAACACCTCCACCTAAAACAAAAGTCTTAGGCTTAAATTCTTTAATTGCCCGAATTGTTTTATGGCTTAAAACGTCAACAACTGCAGCTTGAAAACTTGCAGCTAAATCATATTTATCAAGCTTTTCTCCAATTTGATCTGCGTGATGGCATGTATTAATAAAGGCACTCTTTAGTCCTGAAAATGAAAAATCATAATCATCATCTTCAAGCATTGCTCTAGGGAAGTTAAAGGTATCATGACCTTGATGTGCCCAAGCATCAATAGTTTTACCAGCAGGATAATTTACTCCTAAAACCCGGCCAATCTTATCATATGCTTCTCCAGCGGCATCATCACGTGTATCTCCAATAATTTCGAAATGAATTGGATCATGCATTAAAACTAGTTCAGTATGACCACCTGAAACTTGTAAAGCTAAGGCTGGATACTCTATTTCATCTTCAAGTTGCGCAGCCATGATATGCCCCATAATGTGATCGACACCTATTAAAGGAATTCCAGTTGCCATACTTGCAGCCTTTGCTGCACTAACTCCTATTAAAAGAGCACCAACTAATCCTGGACCATAAGTCACTGCAATTGCATCTATATCATCCCAAGTGACTTTAGCTTCACCTAATGCTTCCTTAGTAATTTGAGTGATTACTTCAATATGGTGTCGTGATGCTACTTCTGGAACTACACCACCAAAACGTTGATGGGACTTTATTTGTGTTGCAACAACTAAACTTTCAATTTCACGACCATTTTTGATAACCGCTGTTGAAGTTTCATCACATGAACTTTCATAAGCTAATATTCTAATATCCTTTTTATCAGTCACTTTGTATCTTCTTTCCCTTTAAGATGTAAGACCATATTTATTGCATCCATATGATCATCTTGGTAATATCCTGCCCGAATAAATTGAGCTTCAAAGCCTAAACCTTTATAAATTTTTTGTGCAAGTTCATTATCAGCTCTTACTTCAAGACTAACTTGCCTTGCTCCGTTTTTTCTAGCAATTTCAACTATTAAATTTATCAAATAATGTCCAATTCCTTGACCTTGATATGTTGGATCAACAGCTATGTTAGTAATATGTCCTTCACAAGGAATGAATCTTCCTCCAATAAATCCAACTAGTTGAGCCTTATCATAAATAACTAAATATAAAGAATTATGTTTTTTACGTAATTCACTAGCAAATGAAAATGAAGACCAGGGCTGCTTACCTTGATATACCTTTTTTTCTAATTCTAATAAATCAGGTATATTCACTTCACTTGCTTGCATAACTTGCATAGTTCGCCCTGCAAGAGTCGTCACATAAGGCGTAAAATTCAAATTAACTTCGGGTTCTTCTTTAAAAAAATGCCTAAACTTCTTCAACATAATTACTATCTGGTTCAAATGGTTTACCAGTCTTCTTGTGCCAATCCATTTCAGCTTGGGTCCGTCTTAAATAGCGTGGTACAAGTTGATCTGCATCAATAACTTCACTGGTCAATGCTAATTTAGCAATCTGACTAGCATGAACCAGATTTTCTTCTTCATTACCCCAAATAATGTCACAAGGAAGGCTATTTAGCAAGTCTTCATGCTTCTCCATCCCTGAACCCAAAATAATTAATTTCTGAATGTTTTTTTCAGCTAAAACTTTTTTTAGTTCTTCTAGTAGCGCTTCAAAACTATAATGGCCATCTGCAATTACCGCCTCACCATTCACATAAGCACCGGCAAAGAAATTATTATTTCTAGCATCTAAACAAGCTAAAGTTAAGCTATCAGCAGCTTGCTTATTAGCAGCAAGAGCTTGTAATGTGGAAATTCCTACTATTTCTTTATTTAAAATGCTAGCAAACATCTTCATAGTAGTAATTCCAATTCTAAGCCCAGTATAAGAACCAGGACCAATTGCAACTGCCAAACGATCAATTTGCTTCAAAGAAAGATTGCAATCTTTGAGAAGCTTATCAATCATTGGATCAAGATGTTCACTATGATTTCTTTGATCTTTTTCTTCTACTTGCTTGATAACTTTTTCATCTTCATTAAGACTAATAGTTAAAAAATTGGTAGCAGTTGAAACACTCAAAATTTTCATTACATTCTACTCTTTTCTAATTTCTCCCTACGCGCATTTACTCGTTGTAAGCCATTTAAAACGAAGAAAATAATAATCATTTGTATCCAAGGAACAATTACTTCTTTTAATAATCTGGCTGTTAAGGCTGCTGTAAACGACATTTTATAAATAAAATGTAGCCAAACTGTATTCAATAATACATTAACAAAAATTGTAACTAATAAACTAGCAACAATAATTCGCCAAATTTTAATCGGTTTTCGATAGAAAAAAAATCCATAAATCATTGGTCCTAGCATTGCTGTTAAAGTAAAGCCAATGAAAAAGCCACCTTCATTTCCAAAAAGTGCTGAACTAGCTAAATCACTAATACCACCACCTACAGCACCCCAAATTGGACCAAAGAAGTATCCTAAGGCAACACTACCAATAAAACCTAAACCTACTTTTACATATGTAGGACCAAAAGAGAACCGACTTAAAATAATCTTTATTGCAATAACTAATGCCAAGAATATCAATTCTTGTAAACTTAGCTTAAAGAAAAACTTTTTCATTAATTAGTCTCTCCTTCCATTTCTTGAATTCTATTTTTACTTTTTTCATAAGAAATCATACGCTGTCTTATAGGAACCAGTCCTTTTAATACAAAATACATTAATATCATTTGTCCCCATGGCAAAATCACTTCTTTAGGTAATCTCTGAATGAATGCCACTTGAAGCGAAACGCCTGAAACTAACGAAAAGAGGTAGTTATTAAGCATAATATTAATTAAAATCGTGACCGTCAAATGCCCCATAACTACTCGCCAAATCTTAACTTCTTTATTATAAAAGAAAAAGCCATATATCATAGGTACTAAAATTGCTGACAGCATTGTTCCTAATAAGACATTTGCTTTATCTCCAAAAATTATCAAGTGTAAAAGACTCGACACCAGACCACCTAAGCCACCCCAAACTGGCCCAAATAAGTAACCTAATGCTACACTTCCTAAAAAGGCTAAGCCAATCTTAAAAAAAGCTGGTCCAATTGCAACACTTGATAAACAAAGTTTAATTGCAATAACCAAACCCAATAATAATAAATTTTGAAGAGATAATTTGAAAAAGTTATCTTTATATTTATTCATTGTTCCTCTTTTTCCACGTAATTTCTGCAATTGTTGCCACTTGATCACCCTGACTAATTAAGTGGTAACTTGTTTGTTCATTAATAATTAAACTTGACGTAACTTCTTGGCCATATAATACTTCTTTATCAAATTTAATATCAACCATTTCTGGCTCATGAGTATTTAAAAATTTGCGTTCAAGCATATCTTCCATCCATGAAAAATAATGCGAATTGGTCATATGATGGTTTAAATCTAAATCATCATATCGCACCCGATATTGCCTGGTTTGTTGATAATACTCTTGCTTTTTTAGCCGGCGCATTTGGGGATTCTTTTTCAATAATGGGGAACCAAAGCGAGCCATCATTTCCGAATCAGCTGGAACGATTCGTCTTTTTTCTAAATCTAAAATAACCCACTGACTCTGTACTTTTATGATTTCTTCATTATCTGCTATTAATGCAAAATCACGATATTCAAAAAAACGATTATAACCAACTGGATTAGTTACAACCTGTACATGTTCAGCAACAACTGGAAGTCTTTTAAACTCCATATGATATTGCGTTACAACCCAGCCCTGATTTTTCATCGCCATTTCTTTAGAACCAGCTTGAGAATTTTCAAGCTGGCGATTTGAAACATGCATAAAAATATCAATCAAGGCTTGTAACTTAACATGGCCTGTTTCATCACAATCTGCATATTGAATTTGATAGTCTTCTTGATATTTCATAGTTATCCTTGATGATAGAAATCGTATAAATCATTCTTAGAAACGCCATTTTGCTTGGCTACTTGTTTTATGGCATCTTTTTTGCTTGTTCCGGTAGCAACTAACTGATCTACTCGCTTCACTAATTCATCCATTGAAACTTTTGGCGTTTCATCAGTATTCGGTGAAATAAGTACAACAAATTCTCCTCTTGGATCTACTTGTTCGAAATGAGCCAAAACTTCTTTTATACTACCACGGATAAATTCTTCATGAATTTTGGTGAGTTCTCTTGCACAAACAATCTGACGATTATCATCTAAAACAGATGCAAGAGTAGTTAAAGTCTTAGTTAAGCGATGTGGTGCTTCATAAAAAATCGACGTTGCATGGGCCTGATTCATTGCTTCAAAATAAGGCTTTTGTTCACTAGCCTTTCTTGGTAAAAAACCATAATAAGTAAAAGGTTGTGCATCAAAACCAGATGCAATTAATGCAGTTGCAAAAGCAGAAGGTCCAGGAAGTGGAACAACAGGTATATCTGCCTTTATACATTCTTGAACCAAAATGTAACCTGGATCAGAAATCACTGGCATTCCTGCATCGCTTATTTCAGCAATTACAGTTCCTTCTTTCATCATTTGAACTAATTCGGGAGCCTTTTGCTTTGAATTAAATTTATGGAAAGCTACCATTTTGTTGTGAATTCCAATCTTATCTAGCATAATTCCACTAGTTCTGGTATCTTCAGCAGCAATATAATCAGCTTCTTGCAAAATCCTTTTAGCACGTAAAGTTATATCTTCAAGATTTCCAATTGGAGTTGGTACTAGGTACAACTTTCCCTTGTCTTCTTTAAAGCTACTTTGTACTTGCATGACCTACTCCTTTTCCCTTATGTTCAAAGTTATCCAATATATCTAAACAAAACATACAATCTGAACTAGGATCACGGTGAGTTCCATAATACATATTGCATATATGATAACCAGATTCATAAATTTTGCGTAGGGAAGCCAAGCCACTTTGACTTTTAACTTCTTTACCTGCTTTTTCAGCAGTTAATTTATCAAGCTTTTCTCTCAAAAGCTGATTTTCCATCTTTAATTCAGTATTTTCTTTTAAAGTATCAAGAATATCATTCTCTAATCCTGCAACCATTTTCGACATTGCTTCAAGGTTTTGTCGAACTTGTCTTAATTCTGAATATGGATCCACTTCACTCACCTACTTCTTTAACTAAGTGCCAAATAATCAAGTCTATTTAGGAAACTCACATTACTAAACTTCATTTTGTCACAATCTAATAATCTCCCTAACAAAGCCTGATTACCAAGCAATTGTTGCTGCTTAATACCATCTAGGCAAAACTTTTTTAAAAGATAAAAAACATAATCTTCTTGCACCTTATTTTTCATCATCCCAGCCAATTTATGGGCACTAACAACTGCTAAATCATTATTTTCCAATAATTCTTGGTAAAAATACTTAACGGCCTTATCAAGCTCTGCCGTTTCACCCAAATTCTCCAAATCTTCTTGACTAAAGCCATATAAAAGTAAATCCTGGCTTTTAGAATTTGCTTGAGCCAAATCATTAAACTCTATAATTTGGGTCCGTGAACGAACTGTTGGCAAAATTTGTTGAGCATTATTTGTAAGTAAAATCGTCGTAACTGGTGCTACCGGTTCTTCTAACAAATTAAGTAATGCATTAGCTGCTGGCATAGTAAGCGTTTGAGCATTTTCAATAAAGAAAAAGCGTCTATTACCTTCAACTGGACTTTTTGCTAGTTCCTCTTTCAAAGGTCTAATTTGATCAATTGAAAGCGATTGTTTTCCCTCTGGTTTTACTAAAAATACATCAGGATGGTTACCAGACAAAACTCTTTCACAGTTAATACAAGTGCCGTCAGGACGCTTAGTTCCCGTGCAGTTAACTAGACAGGCTAGCCAATAAGCAGTTGCTAGAGCTCTTTGCGTTAAACTATCCACAAATAAATAGGCATGAGCCAACTTATCTTGTTCAAAAGCAGTTTTTAAAAAACTAATTTGCTTGGGTGCGGCTTGCTTTAAATCAATCATTAGAATCGCTTAAACTCATCAACTGGGGTTACAAAGACAATTGCTCCACCAACTGTAATTTCAAGAGGTTGAGTAAATTCACCTGCATGACTATTAACAACTGGATTAACAAATTCTTTGCGCTTTTGTGAACAATCTTTAATAAGTTCTAAAACAGAATCTACCTTTTCGTCTTCAGTTCCGATAATAAAAGTAGTATTACCTTCACTTAAAAAGCCACCAGTTGATGCTAACTTAGTTGCACGAACGTTATTTTCATTAAATTTCTTAGAAAGACGACCAGCATCTTTATTTTGAACAATTGCATAAATAAGTTTCATTATTTTACCTCAAATAAGTCTGGTAATTGCTGCTTTAAAATAGTTAAACAATCAGCAACTACATAATCAACATCTTGACTAGCATCCACAACTTTAATTCTTTCTGGATATTTCTTTACTATTTCTTGATAACCAGTATAAACCTTTTTGTGGAAAGATAATTTTTCTTTTTCAAGACGATCTTCTTTATCTGGACGAACCTTGGCAATTCGAGCCAATCCATCTTCAGGTTTAATATCTAAAAATAAGGTCAAATCAGGATTTAATCCATCTGTAGCAAACTGATTAATCTCTGCTACTTTATCAATTCCTAAATTTCTTCCCATTCCTTGATATGCTAATGATGAATCTACAAAACGATCAGAGAAAACCAATTTTCCTGCCTCTAATGCTGGAAAAACAACTTCAGCCATATGCTGACTTCTAGCTGCTGCATATAATAAGGCTTCCGTTCTATCATCCATTTCTGTATTTTCAGGATCTAAAATAATTTCTCTAATTGCCTCTGCAATTTTAGAACCACCAGGTTCTCGCGTTACTAAAATTTCACAAGTAACTTGCTCTTTTATTTTTTCAATTAATTTTTCTAAAACAGTAGTTTTGCCCGCTCCATCTGGGCCTTCAAATGTAATAAAATAACCTGCCATTAATAAAAATTCCTCCAATAATTGATTTTACTTGAAAAAGCTTGTTATTAATAGACTTGAAATAAAAAAAGTCCCCAAAGGGGACTCAATTTATTGTGTAATTGCATTATTAGTGATACTAGATTTTGTGTGTCTTTGTCTTGCCACACTGTACAAAAAACTATACTTAGCTTTTAAAATTTTACTAGTCATAATGTTATCTTCTGAATAATCAACCGTTGTCGGATCAAGCTCTTGTTCATTCAACAACTGTCTTTGCAATTTCGAAATAGTTACCATCAAATGTTGATCTCCTATTTCTTTTACTTGCGTCTTTTTTCCAAAAATCATAAGTTGATTCTCCCTTGAACAGCTCGCTTTAAAGTAATCGAATTTGCGTATTCAATATCTGTTCCTACTGCAAGGCCCGAAGCTAATCTAGTAACTTTTAGACCTGCTGGCTTCAAAAGTTTTGCAATATACATTGCAGTAGATTCTCCTTCAGGAGTTGAATTTAATGCAATAATGATTTCTTTGATATCATCATCTTTTTGAAGACGGGTTATTAGACTTTTAATATTGATATCTTCTGGTCCGATTCCTTCCATTGGTGATAAAACGCCATGTAGCACATGATACATGCCATCATATTCTCCCATTTCTTCAAAGGCCATGACATCTTTTGGTTGTTCAACTACCATAACGGTACTGTGATCTCGATTACTATCACGACATATTTGACAAGGATCTGTTTCAGTAATATTTCCACAAATTGAACATTGATGTAAAAGTGTCTTAACATCTTTTAAAGCTTGAGAAAATTGTTCAACATCATCTTCCGGCATGTCCAATGTATAAAATGCTAATCTGGTTGCAGTTTTTTCACCAATTCCGGGTAACTTCATGTAACTTTCAATTAATCGCGCAATTGGTAATGGGTATTGCATTAAAATAGCCCCTTAGTATACTTGCCTAAACCAGCTTGTGTTGCTTCATCAATTTGAGTTAAGCCCTTATTAACAGCATCAATAATCAAATCTTGCAACATATCTGGATCTTCAGGATCAATTGCTTCAGGTTTAATTTGAATATCCTTTAAACGTCTATCACCTGAAAAAGTAGCTGTCACAATATCATCTGCTGATTTTCCAACAAATTCTTGTGCAGTAATATTAGCTTGTTCTTCTTGCATTTGAGCTTGCAACTTCTTAGCTTGTTTCATCATTTGTTGCATATTCATACCGCCCATACCACCAAAATTAGGTCTTCTTGCCATTATAAATACCTCTCTATTTCTTTTATTCTTATTATCTATTTTAATCTTTTACATTAATATTGTCAGAGCCAAAAATTTCTTTTGCCTTATCAATTACTTGCTTTTCTTGGTCATCTTCTTGATGCTGATCAACTTCAATTTCGGCATTTCCTTGTTTTTGACGAGCTAGGATTTCATCTTTATGCTTAGCAAGGAAATCCTTTCTGACTTGGAGCCAGTCTGCATCTGGAACTAATACAATTTCAGAATCGTGCTTCAAGAATTTAGCTAATTCTGAATTCAAGGTTGCCATTAAATTAGTATTTTCACTCGTTCTCTCAAACCAAAAGGCGTATTTGCATTTCATTACTACTCGATTGTGACTAGCAGCAACTGGTTCTAAAACTTTTAATAAGGCTTGTTCTGAAACCCCCAAAACGGATTGTAAGTCTGGCCAGACATTACGTACATCTTCCAAATCTTTTTTCGTTGCCTTTTCCAAAACAGCATAAACAGCTTGGCGATTTAATTCTGAATTAACTGGCTTTTTACGTTTAGGTTTTGGCTTAGCCTGTGACTCACTGGCTTTAGGTGATTCGTTTTTCTTTTTGGCATCATCAATTTTAAATACTTGGTTGCTTGAAGCAAAGCCATTTGTTTGACTAACTTTCTTGGCTAAAGCCACTACTTGTGCCTTCAAGTCTGATAATTCTTGATTAATAGCAGGATTTATTTCAGCATTATGCGAATCTGCTTTCTCTTCCCCAGATTCTTCAATTGGATTAGCTACTTTTACTAAAAATACATCTAGAGGTATTTCCTCTTGATTAGTAAATCGCAAATCATTAAGCGCTTCGTTAGCTGCCGTAATCAGCTGGAAATATCGCTTTTCTGGAACAGTTGTAATTTGATTAGTAAAATCTTTGGTCAAAAACTCGCTATCTTTGTTTGCTTTGAGTACCAACATAGTTTCTGTGGCCAAACTAATTAATTCAGAAAGCAAATTTTTAGCAGTTGCACCATCTTGTAAAAGTTTATGACTTAAGTCTAATGATTCACTGACCTTTTGATTCAGCAAATTCAAAAATAGTTGCTCAGTAGTCTCGCGAGCTGCATACCCTGTAATATTTAAAGCATCTTTATATTCAACTTTTTCTTTTTCAAAACTAAGTAATTGATCGAGGATACTTAAAGAATCTCTCATCCCCCCATCAGCCACTTGTGCAATTACTTGCAAAGCTGAATCTTCATATGGAATATTCTCTTGCTCAAGAATAAATTTCATACGATCAACTAAATTTTGCTTGCTAATACGCTTAAAGTTGTAACGCTGAGTTCGCGAAATAATTGTGGCCGGAACTTTCTGCAATTCCGTAGTTGCCAAAATAAATACAACATGTTCAGGTGGCTCTTCCAAAGTCTTAAGCAAGGCATTGAAAGCACCGATTGAAAGCATGTGAACTTCGTCAATGATATAAACCTTATATTTTCCTTGGGTTGGAGCATACTTTACTTTATCGCGAATTTCACGAATCTCGTCAACACCATTATTAGAAGCTGCATCTATTTCAATAATATCTGGCATTGCCCCAGAATCTGCTGCTTTACAGTTTTCACATTCATTACATGGTTCACCATCTTGCAAATTAAGACAGTTCAAGGCCTTAGCAAAAATTTTTGCACAAGAGGTTTTACCAGTACCTCTAGGACCAGCAAATAAAAAAGCATGTGAAACTTTATTTCGAATAATAGCGTTTTTCAGAGTATCAGTAATAGCTTCTTGTCCAACTACACTATCGAATGTCCTAGGCCGCCATTTACGGTATAGCGCTTGATAAGCCATTAGTTTTCTCCTTAGTAAAAAAACTCCTAGCTAGTGCTGCTAGGAGCTTGTTAATTATCTAATAAAAGGCACATGCCTGAATTTCCTTAGTGCTGCTACCTTCCGGTCCTGACACGATTCAGAAAACAAACATTGCCCGATAAATATAATAACGTATTTTAGTCGATTTGGCTAGGGCTTGCATCGTTTTCTTTCGTTTTAGCTTTTAACTTTTTTTCTTTTTGCTTAGCTCTAATTGCTCTGAAAAAATTGGTCAACATGTTACTTGCCTTTTCGCTATAAAGTCCTCTAATTACTTGTGGATGATGATTAAACTTTTCAACAGCAAATAAATCCACAACGCTACCACTTGCGCCAGCCTTATGATCCGGTGCACCGTAAAACACTTCTTTTAGGCGAGCATTAATTATTGCACCGGCACACATTGCACAAGGCTCTAGCGTTACGAATAGACTACAGTCAATTAACCGCCATGAATTTAGATTTTTGCACGCCTCATTGATAGCTAAGATTTCTGCATGGTGAGTCGCAATATTATCTAGTTCTCGTCGATTATAGCCTCTGCCGATAACTTGTCCATCAGGGGCAACTACAATTGCTCCAATTGGCACTTCATCTTGTGCTTCAGCCTTTTCAGCTTCAGCAAAAGCTAATTCCATATAATGCTTTTTTTCTTCACTGGAAAACATGGTTTGTCCTTTATTTTACGCTCCTTAAAATGTAGTAACCCTTATCTCTTTCAAGAATTTCGCAGTTACCAAAAGTGGTTTCCATTAGCTTCTTTGCACTAGGTGCACCTTGCTTTTTCTGGATTACAACTAGCAATTCTCCACCAGCTACCAAGTGTTCTGCACTTTTAGCTAAAATTTCGCTAACCACACTCTTACCAGCTCTAATTGGCGGATTAGTTAAAATCATCGCATACTGCTTATCCACATTTTCATACACACTTGAAGCAAAAATATTTGCATTAGTCACACCATTGACTTCAGCATTTTTTCGAGCTAAATCCATTGCCCGTTCATTAACATCAACCATGTCGACTTGCCGCTCTGGCCACTTCTTAGCAGCGAAAAGACCAATCGGGCCGTAGCCACATCCCACATCTAAAATATTGCCAGAGACTGGACTTTCTGCCAGCATATTTCGGATTAAGACACCACTACCATAATCAACCCGTTTTTTTGAAAAAACGCCAGCATCAGTAGTTAATTTAAAATCAATACCATCAAGATGATAATCAACAATTTTTAAATCATGTTTAGCATTTGGATTTTCAGTAAAATATTGTTCTGCCATATCTATCCTCATTTCTAGTAAAGATTATAGCAAAAAACAGTAAACAAAAGACAACCTACTCAAAGTAGATTGTCTTATTTTTGTTAAAAGGCGAAATTATAATTTAACTTAACACAACCAAGTTGTCTACAAACGCAACCCCATATGGCTGTGAAAGATTAGGCCGATTTTATAATTGTTGTTTTTCTATTCTATTGTAGTTATATATTTAATTGCAAGAATATATAGCTAAAAATCAAAAAATAAAAAGCCAGCTGAATGCTGACTCAAATTAATTAATAGCTATACACTCTTTACTTAATACATCGGCTAAAAAATTCATAGCTTCTTTTGAATCATCTAATTTAGTAACCATTAAAACAAGATCTGCTTTATCTTTTTGGCTTCTTTGCCACTTATAACCATTTTCATACAAGAAAAAAACTGTAGCTAATAATGCAGTTCTCTTGTTTCCGTCACCAAAAATATGCTTTTTAGTGATTTTTTGCATTATAAATGCTGCTTTTTCCCATATTGAGGGATATAATTCCTGCCCAAAATAAATAGCCTGCGGTTGCTCTTCGATAATGGACAATCCATCTTCATACTGAATCCCTTGAAATTTTTCATCTGCTTCAGCTAGGACAAGCTTATTCATTTCTATTATTTGCTTACTACTCAGATATATCATTTATATTTTAAAATATCCATTGCTTCTCTATTTTCTTCATAAAGTTTTCTCATAATAACATGATCATATTTTTCTGATATTTCAGTATCAAGCCCAGTTTCTTTATAAAATTCTTTCATTTTATCATCTTCAATTTTAGCTCCCTGAGAAGTAGACTTCCAAGGCATTTCTGTATGTGTTTTTTTCATCAGAGTAGAAGCAGAATATGAGCCAAAAGCTATATAAACTGCATTCAAAACTTGAGAGGCTCTTTTATCTGATTCCAAAGTACTGAAGTCTTGATATGCTTCATAAGAAATTGATTCAACAATAATTCTTCTTCCACGATATTTGTCATGAACTTCTGCAACTACTGGCCCAAATTTCCAAGCTAAAATATCACTATCAAATAATCTTTGGCCATATTTCACTAAAAAGGTTGCTTGTGCATAATAAAGTAATTTCATTACCTTCATTTGAGTTAATGGTTCAGCATTTACATCTTCACTAACCAATTCTTCTACATTTTTTAAGCGAAACCAATTAACTACTTTAAAAACATTATACATTCAAAAGCCCCCNAAAAAGACAACCTACTCAAAGTAGATTGTCTTCTTTTTGTTAAAAGGCGAAATTATTTAACAGTAACAGTTGCGCCAACTTCTTCAAGCTTAGCCTTGATGTCGTTAGCTTCGTCTTCTGAAACGCCTTCCTTAATAACCTTAGGTGCGCCATCAACGAGGTCCTTAGAATCCTTAAGGCCAAGACCAGTGATTTCACGAACTGCCTTGATAACCTTAACCTTTTCTTGACCTGCTTCAGTCAATTCAACATCGAATTCAGTCTTTGCAGCAGCACCTGCAGCAGCACCTGCAGCAGCAACTGGTGCAGCAGCAGTAACGTCAAATTCGTCTTCGATAGCTTTTACTAAGTCGTTTAATTCAAGGATAGTAGCACCCTTTAATTCTTCAATAATCTTTTCAGTATCTAAAGCCATTTAAATATCCTCCGAAATTTAGATATTAAAATTAAATACAATTACAATAATTATTCAGCTGAATCTTCATCCTTTGATTCAGCAACAGCCTTAACAGCGTATGCAAAGTCACGTACAGGAGCTTGCAATACAGAAACAAGCATTGATAACAAGCCTTCGCGACCTGGGATAGAAGCAAGTTCTTTGATTTCTTCTTTTGAAGTAAGCTTGCCTTCAAGCATACCACCCTTGATGTTAATTACATCAAAGTCATCTTCATACTTAGAAACGATTCTAGCTGGTTCAGTAACGTCATCAGCGTTATCAGTGTAGATAACAGCAGTTGGGCCTACGAAAGTATCTTCTAAACCTTCGATACCAGCCTTCTTTGCAGCACGTCTTAAGTAAGTGTTCTTGATAACTTTCATCTTAACATCGTTTTCACGAAGTTCCTTACGCATGTTAGTAACTTCATCAACAGTAAGACCTAAGTAGTCAATTACCAAGATAGCTTTGGCAGCCTTAAGTTCTTCAGCAAACGCATCAACTAACTTTTCCTTTGCAGCAATAGCAGCTTTACTCAATTGGTTCACCTCCATGAGATTTTATAAATTCTATAAGGCCTTAAAAACTCCATGCCAAGAGACATGGAGCTTGAACTCAACATTATCTTCTGGCCTCGGCGGGGTATTGAGACGACTATTCGTCACCCGAGTCTTAGGTAGAATTTACTTTGAATAATATACCAAGTTACAGGATGAAAGTCAAGAAATAATATTATTTCGCTTCTTCACTTTGTCCATTAATATCTAAAAGTAATGCATATAATGCACCATAAATATTAGCATCATTTTCAAACTTGGCACGAACAATTTCAGGCATAGTTAATTCATTCTTAACGCGATAAAACTTATTAGCTAAAGCTTGATATTGCTTCTTAATTGTTTCAATGACAATGTCTTGGGCACTAATACCACCAGCAATAACAACTCGTTCACCATCAACTACAGCTTGAACAGATAAAATGATATTAGCGACATCGGCACAATATTCTTCAAAAATCTGAACAGCTTGTGTATTACCAGCATTAATTGCTTCAAAAGCCTTTTGTCCATCTTCTAAATTACTATTACCTAAAGCTTCATTTACGCGCTTAATCATATTAACTGCTGAACCTTTTTGGCCAGTAAAACCGCTCCAATCAGCGCAATTCATGTCATACCGCATAAAGCTAAGTTCGCCTGCTTGGAAGTGGGCGCCGTGAATTAATTGGCCACCGACAACTATTCCACCGCCAACTTCAGAACCTAAAGTGAGCATTTCACCGCTAACGACATCCTTTAAAGCACCTAGCCACATTTCTGCAAGTGCTGCAGCCTTACCATCATTTTCGACACCAACAGGTACACCGTATTTGTCACCGAATAATTTTTGAATATTGGCACCATCTAAAAATGGCAAGCTACCACCAAAATGGATAATCTTATTATCTACATCAATTTTTCCAGGGCATGAAATGGCAATTCCTTTGAAATTGCCATTATATTGATCTGCAATTTCATACATTTCTTTTAAAAAATCATTTAAACCAGACTTAACAGTTGGTTTCTTGTTTTTTTCAATAATATTTCCGGCGTTATCTAACAATGCGTATTTTAAGTTAGTTCCACCAATATCAAAAACTAAATACTGTTTCATATTATTTCCTCACTATTCCATAAAAAAACACCCCGACTAGCGAGATGTTAACTTATTATTATTTTACCATTATCTTGATATATAGGCCAAATACGCATTAATTAAATCCATATACTAAATGGGCCACAACATAAAATCCAGAGGCTATCTTATTTCCTAATTTTGTTGGCAAATTCATACAAATTCCAAGTGGCCGTCTCTTTAAGGAATAATATAACTTGGTATTTTTTATTTTTATATATTGCCAAAGAGCATCTTTCTTTTCAATATATTCAGGCTTTTTTCCACGAATTAATATAATAGATGATACTGCTGTAATTATTTCTAAATAGAACTTCATATATCTTCCTAATGAAGTATTAGGATCGATATGTTCCGCAAAGAATTTGATCATCCGTTTATTAATTAGTAATTGTTGGTCTATCTTTTTTAACATTACATTTTCATTAACTGATTGATCTTCTCGTCCAATGAAATAATGATAAAAATCGACATCTAAATAATACATTTTTCTAACGTGGCGTAAAGGCTCAAAGACATAAATATTGTCATCATATGAAACATGAGTTGGTAATTGCAAGTGAGCTCTTTTAGTAATTACCTCTCTACGATAAATTAATGAGTGCATCATTAAATATTGTCCTAAATAAAGTTTCACATCATCCCAACCAAAGAATTTATTCTTTGGCAAATGTGGAAAATGAACTACCTTTTTATGCTTGGCACCTACTTTATCATAAACGTAATTACTAATTAATAAATCCACTGATTGCTTTTTCTGAATCAAATGCTTCAAGAAGGTGACGATTTCTAAATAAGCTCCATAGTCAACCCAATCATCACTATCAACCACCTTAATATATTCACCACTAGCAACTGAAAAGCCAGTATTTAAAGCTCCACCATGACCAGCATTAGCTTGGTGAATTGGGATAATTTGCTTTGGATATTTTTGAGCAAATTGATCAATTAACTCAGGTGTCTTATCTTTAGAACCATCATCAATCAAAATAATTTCAACGTCATTTTGAATAGCTACTAAAGAATTTACACATTTTTCTAGATAATCTTCAGAATTATAACAAGGTACGATAATACTCAAAATTTTTTTCAATAGTCTAATCTCTTCTCATTGATTATTAAAAATTTATATCAGTGAATTTATTATAACTTGTAAATTCTCCCTTAACAATTGCTAATTATGAGCGTTTTACTTGTAAGCGGTATCACTTTTAAATCAAATAAAAAGGGAATTGCATTAGCGATTCCCTTTTCTTTATTTTTAAACTTTATTAGTTCATGTTCAATGGGTCGAGGTGGATACCAGGGCCGAAAGTTGCACTTACGGCTACGCTCTTAACGTATTGACCCTTAGCACTTGCTGGACGAGCATGTAAAATAACATCTCTTAAAGCATTAAAGTTTTCAGCTAACTTTTCATCTTCAAATGAAACCTTACCGATAGGTGCGTGGATTAAACCTTGCTTATCAACGCGGTATTCAACTTGACCAGCCTTAACATTTTCTACAGCCTTCTTAACGTCCATAGTAACAGTACCAGTCTTAGGGTTTGGCATTAAGCCCTTAGGACCCAAGACACGACCAAGACGACCTACCTTAGCCATCATCATTGGTGTTGCAATAACAACATCAAAGTCTAAGTAACCGTTTTGAACTTTTTCAACTAATTCGTCAGAACCAACTTCGTCTGCACCAGCTTCCTTAGCTTGTTCAGCTTGAGGACCTTCAGCGAAAACGATAACCTTTTGGGTCTTACCAGTACCATTAGGTAAAACTAAGGCACCACGAATTTGTTGATCTGCTTGCTTAGGGTCAACTGAAAGGTTGAAAGCAACTTCAACAGTTGCGTCAAACTTTGCGTATGAAGTTTCCTTAACAAGCTTCATTGCTTCAGCTACTGAGTAAAACTTGTTTCTTTCAACTTTCTTAGCAGCTTCTAAATATTGTTTACCATGCTTTGGCATGCGAAATTCCTCCTTGCAAATGTGGTCAAACGAGCCCTCTTAGCTCTCCCACTTGATTCGTTAACTTTAATTAACGATCCGACGTTCCTAGTAAGCTTTAGTCTTCTACTTCGAAGCCCATGCTTCTAGCAGTACCTTCAACCATGCGCATTGCTGCTTCAACATCAGCTGCGTTTAGGTCTTGCATCTTGGTTTCAGCGATTTCCTTAACTTGAGCCTTGGTTACCTTAGCAACCTTCTTAGTGTTAGGTTCGCCAGAACCCTTTTCAACCTTAGCTGCCTTCTTCAATAATACAGCTGCAGGTGGAGTCTTAGTAATGAATTCGAATGAACGATCTTCATATACAGTAATAACTACAGGGATAATCATACCCTTTTGGTCTGCAGTTCTTGCATTGAAGTCCTTAGTAAAACCAACAATGTTAATGCCGGCTTGACCCAATGCAGGACCAACTGGAGGAGCAGGTGTTGCTGCACCAGCTGGGATTTGTAATTTAACAACATTAATAACTTTCTTTGCCACGGTCAAAACCTCCTTGATTCCGTGATGCGGTTAAAATGGAAGACTTACCTAGTCTTCCTCCCACAATAATAAAGATACTCTAGTATATTACCATCTTAAGCAGTATAAAACAAGCAAAAAAGCAGGTTAATTATTCATTACCGTCAAATTTCTTTACTTGGTCATAATCTAATTCAGCAGTTGTTGCTCTACCAAACATATCAACAGAAACGAAAATCTTTTCTTTATCTTCTTGAATATCGGTAATTTTACCAACCATTCCGTCAAATGCACCTTCAGTGATAGTTACTGTTTCGCCAATTTCAAAATCAATATCTGGCTTCTTAGCTTCTACGCCTTGGTTTTCTAAAATGCGAGCAATTTCATCATCTAATAATGGAGAAGGCTTAGAACCACCACCATGACTACCAACAAAACCAGTTACATTTGGAGTGTTTCTTACAATAAACCAACTTTCATCAGTCATAACCATTTCAACTAAAACGTAACCTGGGAAAATCTTTTCTTCAACTTCTTGTTTTTTACCACGAACTGTTTCTACTTTAGTTTCTTGTGGAGTTACAACTCTAAAAATAAAGTCTTGCATCCCCATTGATTGAGCACGTGATAAAAGGTCACTCTTAACTTTATCTTCATAACCTGCATAAGTATGAAGAACGTACCATTTTTTTGCTGAAGTTTCTACCATTTATAATTCTCCTTAAATTTAGACAAATAAAAAAACCTCTCTATAGAGGCTTTTTAACTAGCAAGTTGATTATATCACATAATCAGCTTTGAAACTATTAAAATGTCATTTGTGTTAAAGTGCTAAACGCCCAGTCAAGAGCACCTAAGAATAAAGCAAATAAAACTGAAGTTACAATAACTGTGGTTGTATCACGTCTATTTTGCTTTGCTGTTGGCCAAGTTACCTTCTTCATTTCGTGACCAACACTCTTAAAGAACTTAAACATAGCTACCTCGTTTCTTTATGTAAGGTCATCTTTTTACAATGTTTACAAAACTTCTTAATTTCTAATCTTTCAGTGCGAGTTTTACTTGCGGTGATTGAGTAGTTTCGCGAACCGCAAATAGTGCAAGCTAACGCTGCTTTTTTCACTGCCATAATCTCACTTCCAAACTGTATCTAATACTAGCAAAAAAATCTAATTTTCGCAATTATTACAAATAAAAAGGCCACTAGCTTAACTAGCAGTCTTTTAGTAGTGGACAAACATGCGTATCCACCGGGCGTAGAATTATTTAGTTGGTCTATTTCTTAAGATTTTCGTTGACGAAGGCTTCAATTTTATCGTCGGAGTCTTTCAAGAAAGGAAGCATATCTTCCTCAGTCTTAAGGGTATTTTTACCATTCTTTTCCATGAAGTAGTTCCAAATGGCGTCTCTAACAGGAACGTTTGAGTCACTCCAGTCGAAGACTTCCTTCATGTGACGATCCAACAAACTTGTCTTTAAAACATCTTCTGTCATCTTAAAATACCTCCTAATAATTTCTACAACTCTTATTTTACTACAGTTTACTAATTTTAGCGCAGAAAATACGCTCTCATTTTTATTCTAGTTCTTGCTATCGCTCTTTTAATGGTTTCAGGTGGTACTTGCGCAGTCATACTTGCCTGATCTAAATCTACCAATCCGGTAATTACCGTCAATGCAATCACTTCTAACTGGGATAAAGTTTGGATAAAGTTGCTTAATTCAATACTAGTAGGTAAACTAGCTTGCTCATAACTAGGATCACAAATTTGCCCTCGCTCTTTTAGTGCCTCATAAGAGATTGCACTTGCATATAGAGCTCGTCTTTTGGCAAGTTCAAACCTTAATAGATTCTTAGCCCTATTTTGTAAGCGAAGCCTAAAAAAGGTTCCAAATGTAGTTCCACGCTCAAAATCATACAATCCTGCGGATTCATAGCAAACAATTAGAGCTTCTTGATTCCAATCATTTTCATCCAGATTACGAATAAAATATCTTTTAGTAACTGCTGTTATCATCGGCTTGTATCTTTCAAATAACAAGAGCAAAGCTAGATCATCATTTTCTTTAACTCTTTGAATAAGATTTTCTATTGTTTTCATAAAAAAACTCCTCTGAGATAGATTTTTAATCAGTCTACAGAGAAGTATTTTTTCGATTTAGCGAACCTAAATTCAATTAAGCATGTATCATTTTATGTTTGAAATTACTTAGACAAAGGCATTTTATTGTTTAGCATTTGATAGAGTAAAACCCCCGTAGCTACAGAAGCATTCAAAGATTGAACATGACCTACCATTGGAATAGTCAAAGTTTGATCCATTTGTTTTAAAAGTAACGGACTAATCCCTTTTCCTTCATTACCAATAACTAAAACGCATTTTCCTTTAGTATCCCAATAGCGATAGTCTTGTCCTTCCATAGCCGTGCCAAAGAACCAATAGCCTGCCTTTTTTAATTCCTTCGTTGTTTGAACCAGATTATTAACGCGACAAACTGGGACATGATCAATTGCCCCGGTAGAAGTTTTAGCTACCACACTAGTTAAGCCGCTAGCGCGTCTTTTGGGAATTATAATGCCGTCTACTCCTGTTGCATCAGCACTTCTTAAAATAGAACCTAAATTATGAGGATCTTCAATTGAATCCAGCATTAATAAAAATGGATTTTCTTTATCAGCAATTTTTTCAACTAAATCATCTAAATCAGCATATTCAAAACTAGAAATCGCAAGCACTAAACCTTGATGATTAGCGTCTGGTACTAATTTATCAAGTTTATTTTTTGGTACTTCTTGAACAATTAAATGCTTCTTCTTTGCTAATCCATAAACTTGATTAGCAAATTCTGTTTGTACACCATTTTGCAAAAAGACTTTGTTAATCTTGTCAGCAGATTCATTCTTTAAGAAATCAATCCCAGCATGTCTTCCGAAAACAAAATCACCTTTAACTGAAGTCATAACTATCAATTCCTCCTGCTTCAACTTGCTTAATACACCAAATTGCTAATTCTACAATTCTATCATGCTTATCAAGCAACTCTAAATAACCAAAAATTGCTTCAAATCCTGTTGATAACTTATAAGTTGCTATCTTAGTGTTTTTCGCATGTGTATGACTCTTAGCATTTCTTCCTCGTTTAAAAGTAGCGAGTTCAGCTTCTGTTAAAATTTGATCATCTTGCATCTTAGAAATTAAAGCTGCCTGAGCTTTGGCCGATACATAATGTGTTGCATCTCTTTGTAAAACTTGAGGTCTTACTACTCCACCCTTTAACAAGTGGCGACGAATATAAATTTCGTAAACTGCATCTCCTAAATAAGCAAGAGTTTGTCCATTTAAAGTATCAGGATTTATATCTTTTTCAAAAAGCTGTCTTATTTTACCCACGTCTCCACTTAGTTCCTTTCGGTGTATCTTGCAAAATGATATTCATCTCTGCTAATTGATCACGAATAGTATCACTTGTTGCAAAATCTTTATTCTTTCTAGCCTCATCACGCTTTTTTACTAATTCTTCAATTTCTGCATCATCATCACTTACTTTTTCAGTAGTTAACTTATCTATATCAACACCAAATATAGCTAACCACTTTTCTAGATGTTGCAAAAACTTTCTAAGAGCTGATAAGTCGCTAGTATCTTCACTAATATTTTTATTAATTACTGGCAATAAATCATAAACTACTGACAATGCATTTTGTACATTAAAATCATCGTCCATAGCTTCTTTAAAACGATTCTCACTATCTTCAATTGCAATTGTCAAATCTTGATTTTCTTGAGAATTAGTTTCTTTTAACTTATCTTGAACATTTAAAACAGTATTCTTTATTTTATCCAAAATAATTGCTGCCTGTTTCAAATTTTCTTCAGAATAGTTAATTGGCTTACGGTATTGAACACTTGCCATGAAAAAGCGCAATACTTGTGGATCAACACGCTTCAAAATATCATGAACAGTCACAAAATTATGAAGTGACTTCGACATCTTTTGCTCATCTTTTCCCACAGTCACAAAGCCATTATGCATCCAGTAATTCACAAACTTCTTACCAGTTTTAGCTTCACTTTGGGCAATTTCATTTTCATGGTGTGGAAATTCCAAGTCTTGGCCACCACCATGAATATCAATCGTATCACCCAAGTACTTAGTAGACATCACGCTACATTCAATATGCCAACCGGGTCGACCCTTGCCCCAAGGAGAATCCCAAGCAATTTCATCACTTTGTTTTTGCTTTTTCCACAAGGCGAAGTCAATTGGATCTTCTTTTTTAGCAAATTCTGCTTCATTAACGTGCTGACTTGCACCTTCTTCAAGACTAGCAATATCTTGATCACTTAACTTGCCATAGCCAGTGAACTTCTTAGCCCGATAATACACATCACCATCAACTTCATAAGCAAAGCCCTTTTCAATCAAAGTCTTTATAAAAGCAATAATATCTTTGATTTCTTCCGTTGCTCGAGGGTGAAGTGTAGCTGGTTCAATATTTAAAGCGGTAGTATCCTCCATAAAAGCATTAATGTAGCGTTTAGCCAACTCTGGCACAGTAATACCTTCAGCTCGTGCTTCATTAATCATCTTGTCGTCAACATCAGTAAAATTAGAAACGTATTTTACGTCAAAACCCTTATATTCTAAGTAGCGCCGAATTGTATCAAAGGCAATACTTGAACGGGCATTTCCAATATGGATGTAGTTATACACAGTTGGTCCACAGACATACATGCTAACTTGGCCTGGAACAAGCGGTTTAAATTCTTCTTTTTGGCGGGTCAAAGTATTATAAATTTTCATTAGCTTACCTTCCCTTTTGAACTTCTCTTGTTACTATTCTAACAGATGATAGAAAAAAGAGGCATTTGATTATTTATCAAACAACCTCTTTAATCTAGTTAGTTAGATTTTTAATTTTTACATTTAAACTAGTATATATACCTAATGTCGAAAAAATAACTATCAAAATATTAGCAATAATTGTTACCCATTCACTCCAAATTAAGTAATCGACCAATAAAAGAACATATGGAATACAAATTAAAACATTCCACCAAGACAATCTAATAACATATGTTTTAAAATTAGCTATCCTATACATCCCAATTGTACTTGGGACACAAAGAGCTATATTACATAAAATTTGAAATAATGTGTTATCTGCTAAACAGGATATGATTAGGGCATTAAGTATAACCGTGCAAATAAATAAAATGGTTGCGCGTTCTTTTTTTATTATTCTATCCTCATTTCTACTATTCTTCTATCTAACTTAAGTATATCAAATCTGCAATTTATCAGCTATCATCACACTTTATCCACAAAAAAATCGCGTCTTTCAACGCGATTTTTTCATTATAAACCTTGCTTAGTCATTTCAGATAAAGTCAAATCAATATTGTGTTCAACCTTATCCTTACCCATTAATTCAATAGCTTCACCAATACCAGGGCCAACCATTGAACCAGTAGCAGCAATTCTAATTGGCATAAAGAGCTTTCTACCCTTAACACCAGTAACTTTTCTGGTAGCTTGAATTGCATTCATAACTTGAACAGCAGTATAGCGTGGTACAAGGTTAAGTTGCTTTCTGAATTCTTCAATTACAACGCGACCTTCATCATTCTTGATTTCTTCAACTTCTTCTTCAGTCAAAGCTTGCTTATCTTCAAAGAAGATATGTGAGAAATCAACAATTTGCTTAGTGTAAGACATTTGAACTGAGTAAATGTTAACCAATTGACGTACCCATTCCATCTTTTCTGGAGTAATGTCTTTATCCACTAAACCTGCTTCTTGCAAGTTGTTAAGTGCTAAATCAAGCAATTCATCTCTATTAGCAGTCTTAACATATTGGTTGTTTACCCATTCAAGTTTCTTTTCATCAAAGGCAGCAGGTGACTTTGATAAACGCTTAGGATCAAAATCCTTAATCAATTGTCTTTGTGAGAAGATTTCACTTTCACCAACTGGTGACCAACCAAGTAAAGTAATGAAGTTAAACATTGCTTCTGGTAAGTAACCAAGGTCACGGTATTGTTCAATAAATTGTAAAACTGATTCATCACGCTTAGAAAGCTTCTTACCAGTTGCTGCGTTGATAATCAAAGTCATGTGACCAAACTTAGGTGGTTCCCAGCCAAACGCTTCATAAACAACTAATTGCTTAGGAGTGTTGGCAATATGGTCATCCCCACGTAAAACGTGACTAATTTCCATCAAGTGGTCGTCAACAACAACTGCAAAGTTATACGTTGGCATTCCATCACGCTTTTGGATAACAAAGTCGCCACCGATAGTATCACTTTCAAAGCTAATGTGACCTTTAACAATATCATCCCATTCATAAGTTTTACCCTTAGGAATGTGAATTCTAACAACTGGCTTAAGGCCTTTTGCTTCAGCTTTTGCTTGAGCTTCCTTAATTTCATCAGCTGTCATATCTTGATATTCGTAAACGTAGTGAGGTGCGATACCCATAGCACGTTGTTCTTCACGTTGAGCTTCAAGCTCTTCTTCAGTCATGTATGAGTAGTAAGCCTTACCTTCATCAAGTAATTGCTTAATTAACTTGTTGTAAATTTCTTTTCTTTCAGATTGACGATATGGGCCATATTCTCCGCCCTTGTCTGGACCTTCATCCCAGTCAATACCTAACCAGTGAAGGTTTTCCATTTGTGACTTAGAACCGCCTTCAACATTTCTTGCAGTATCAGTATCTTCGATTCTTAGAACCAAAGTACCCTTATTGTGACGAGCAAACAAGAAGTTGAATAATGCAGTTCTTGCGTTACCAATGTGTAAATGTCCTGTTGGGCTTGGAGCATATCTAACCCGAATTTTTTGTTTAGCCAAAATAATTGCCTCTTTCACTAAAAAATAGTAGTTACTTTTTCATTTTACGCATATTATAGGAAAAGTTCAAACCCTTAACCAAAAACTAACTTTAAAGCTTGAGCTACTGTTGAAACAGGTACGACCTCAATTTTTCGATTTGCAAAACTTGCCTTCATATTAAATTTAGGAATAAAAATTCTTTTAAAGCCAATTTTTTCAGCTTCAGCAATTCTGCTTTCAATTTTATTAACACGTCGTACTTCACCAGTTAAGCCAACTTCTCCAACAAAACAGTCTTCAGAAGGAATTTCCATATCCTTATAACTTGAACCAATTGCCATGACAATTGCCAAATCAATCGCTGGCTCAGATAATTTTATCCCACCAGTCGTAGTTAAATAGGCATCTTGATTTTGTAACATCAAGTTTCCTCTTTTCTCTAAAACTGCTAGTAACAAAGCTGCTTTATTATAATCAATTCCACTGGTCGTCCTTTTAGCATAACCAAAGGCTGTTGGTGCTACAAGAGCTTGTACTTCAGCTAAAATTGGTCTAGTTCCTTCAAGTGATACAACTACACATGACCCTGTTGAATTAGGTAACCGCTCATCTAAGAAGATTGAAGATGGATTTGTTACTTCTTTTAATCCTGAATTTTCCATCTCAAACATTCCAATTTCATTGGCTGCACCAAAACGATTTTTAACTGAGTGCAAAATTCGATAAGCATGATGCTCATCCCCTTCAAAATAGAGCACAGTGTCAACCATATGTTCCAAAATCTTAGGCCCAGCAATTGCCCCTTCTTTAGTCACGTGTCCAATAATAAATACTGTGATTTGATCTATCTTAGCAATATGCATTAATTCACTAGTAACTTCTCTAACTTGCGCAGCTGAACCAACCATCGAATCAAGACTAGGTTCATTCATTGTCTGAATAGAATCAATTACTACAAAATCTGGCTTTAAATCACTAATTTGATCACGAATGTTACTCATATTAGTTTCAGGATAAAGATACATGCCGCTATCTCCTACACCCAAACGGTCTGCCCTAAGTTTGATTTGGCTAGCCGATTCTTCACCAGAAACATATAATACTTTATGCTCATTTGCCAAAGTACTCATAATTTGGAGCATTAATGTTGATTTACCAATTCCTGGATCTCCACCAATTAAAACAAGTGAACCAGTAACAATTCCTCCACCAAGAACCCTATTTAGTTCACTAAATTTAGTTGGAATGCGTGTTTCCTTTTCAGCTTTTACCTTTTCTAGAGTTACAGGTTCATGTAGGCCTGTGGTAGGCATTAAACGACTAGCCGTTTGCTTGGTACTAGTCTTACGCACTTCTTGGACTTCTTTTTCAAATTGGTTCCAGGAGCCACAATTAGGACATCTTCCTAGATATGAAGCTGAAATGTAGCCACATGAACGACACTTATATCTTGTTTGTGCTTTTGCCATTTATCTCATCTCTTTACTTTTTAGTCGAACCAAATCCACCAATCCGCTGCCGGGATACTGGTGCATCATCATCAGTCCGCAAATATTTCATAAAAATCCCTTGTGCAACTCGTTCTCCCTTTTTAATGTGGATAGGTCGTACTCCATAATTAATTAGTTGTACCATTAATTCGCCTTCATTATTAGGGTTATTATAATAGTCGCTATCAACAACCCCTATACTATTAGGGAGGCAAAGTCTTCTTTTTACAGTATTTGAAGAACGATTAGCAATTATCAGCATTTCATCATTAGGCATATAGGCTTTTACACCTGTATGGACCATAATTGGTTGCAAAATTTGATCAGCATATTCATAATCGCGTTCATTAAGTTCATGCCCATTTCTAATCAAACGGAAAATTCTTACAAAGTTCAGACGCCAAATACTTGGAATCACACAATCTTCTGCAGCTTCTATATCATATCCAGCACTAGCAAGTGTTTGCCGCTTAGGAAGTTTAATATCAGCATCTTTATATTTTTCACAGATTTCAAAGCCACGAACTTTCATAAATTTATTTTTACTCCTTTATATTCGAATACTTACTTGTCATATTTTCTATTATATAATTACGTAAAACAAGTAAATTTATTTTTTTGAGGTGTAAATTTGTTTAAACATGATTTAAAAAGCCATAACTTTTATCTAAATAATGATGAGATTCCAGAATATCGACTTCACTATAACTTAATAAAGGGCGGAAAAGTTATGGCTATTGACCATATATTTATAAATCCAGAAATTAAATCAAATTTAGTTAATGAACTGATTAAATTTGCATTAAGCTACGCACGTGCTAATCATTTAAAAGTCATGCCATTAGGTCCTACTATCCTAGCTTATTTTCAAGAAAACCAACTATCATTAGCTAATTTAGTTTATAAACCTTCATTAAGATAATAGACTCATTTAGGTAATTAAGTTAAAATATACTTAACTTTTATTAAAAGAGCAATTTAGGAGGATATTATGGCAAAAGAGATTTCACAAGCTGCAATTGAAAACTTTAAAGCAGATTTTGCAAGTCGAAAGGATGCACGTATTGCTGCACGTGCTGCTCAAACTAACGGAATTTTTAAAGCTAGTCAAGACACACAAACCCAAATTGATTTAAACCCTACTTTTTCAATAGAAATCGAAACTGGTAAAGTTGCAGATCAAAAGGCTTCTGGGCGTTGTTGGATGTTTAGTGCTCTTAATACAATGCGTCACCCACTACAAAAGAAATTTAAAATTAAGGGATTTGAATTATCCCAAAATTACACTAACTTCTGGGACAAATTTGAAAAATCAAATTGGTTCTTTGAAAACGTAATTGCTACTGCTAATCAAGATTTAGGCGACCGTAAAGTTTCATTCTTATTTGCTACACCACAACAAGATGGTGGCCAATGGGACATGCTTTGTGGATTAATTGAGAAATACGGAATTGTTCCCAAGTCTGTATATCCAGAAACTTTCAGTGCAACTAGTTCCACAGCTTTAAATGACACTTTAAACACTTTACTTAGAAAAGATGGTTTAAAGCTTAGAGAACTTGTTAAAGCCGGAAAGAGTTCAGAAGAAATTGAAAGTGCAAAAGATGAAATGCTCAACGAAGTATTTCGAGTTTTAGCAATTTCTTTGGGAGTTCCACCTAAAAAATTTGACTTTGAATATCGCGATGATGACAAAAATTACCACATTGACCGTGATATTACCCCACAAGAATTCTTTAAAAAGTATGTTGGTTGGAATTTAAGCGATTATATCTCAACTATTAATGCTCCAACTACAGACAAGCCATTCCACAAGGTATTTTCAGTTGAATATTTAGGTAATGTTGTAGGCGGTCGCCAAGTTCGTCACCTTAACTTACCAATTGACGAAATGAAGGAATTAATTATTAATCAACTTAAGTCTGGCGAAGTTGTTTGGTTCGGCTCAAATGTTGTTAAAGATTCTGAACGTAGAGCTGGTCTTTTAGATACTAAGCTTTACCGCAGAGATGAATTATTTGACGTTGACTTTTCAATGAGTAAGGCTGAAAAGCTGGATACTGGTGAAAGTTTAATGGATCATGCGATGGTCATTACTGGTGTTGACTTAGTTGACGGCAAACCAACTAAGTGGAAGATTGAAAACTCATGGGGGGGAAAAAGCTGGTTTTAAAGGCTACTTCGTTATGAGTGATGATTGGTTTAATGCTTTTGTTTACCAAGCTGTTATCAATAAGAAGTTCTTATCAGATGAACTTAAACATGCCTTTGAAGACGGCAGTAAGAATCCTATTCAATTATTGCCATGGGATCCAATGGGCGCATTAGCAATGGAATTTTAGTTAATAAACAGATACAAAAAGAGCTTCACTTCTGTGAAGCTCTTTTATCTTACCAAATATGTAACAACCGACTGTTATCTAACTTACTTAGATTAAATTGATGTACATGTTGTTGTTTATTTTCAGGAAATTCCTTTACAAAATCAGCTAAGTTATATAACCCTGTTGAATAAGTCCATACACCCTTAACTTTTCTAATAGGATCTAACATCTCATTTCTAATTGGATAAGCTGAAATGAGAAAATGCTTATGATGGAACTTGAATACAAAGTAAGGCAATTTAAACTCCTCAATTGCTTCTTCTCTTGTCTTAGCAATTGAAATTACATTGCGATAAGTTCCATATTTTTCAGTAAATTTATCATTAAATGAGAAGTAAAAATTAGAAATATGAACATGTGGAAAATCTTCTTCCTTTACTCCATCAGGAACTGCAATCACATGTTCAAAGTGATCCAAATTACTTTCTCTTTGAGATAAAGCCCGCTCCATTTGATTTGGTGTAATCATTTTAGCCCATTCTGGAACTTCTGGATGAGCCTTATAAGTATTAAACATTTGCTTAACAACTTCAGGCTTAACCCAATCATAGTGCATTCTTGTTTGATTACGCTTGAGCAAGTTATCCAAAGTGTTATTCTGCATTAAATCGACTACAAATAATTCATAGCGATATTTATCAACTAACGGTTTAAAATGTTCAATTGCACTTGGAGCAATGTGCGTTCCATCAACAATAACCGTTTCTCCATAAGACATCTTATGTTCAACTAAATTATCAACTAACTGTTCTGTTCGAACATTAACATGCCGCGGAATCACTTGATGCAAATAGTCTGCTTCTTCTTCATAATATACAGTTAAGTCAGCCAAAAGTAGGCGAATTGAATCACGACTAATTGCATACGGCTGTAAGTGATGGCGGGCAATAAATGAGGACTTTCCCGATCCTGGGGCCCCTCTCAATAAGAATATTTTGCGCATCGCTTATTCTCCATACCTAGAAATTTCTTTACACTGTTAAAGATTTTACCATAAAATGTGCGCTTTTTATGAATGTAAATGTAATTAGCTTAAAATTTTCTTGTCAATAATTTTAAGCTCATCATTCATTGTATAAACAATCGGCTCGGCATTTGGTACTTCTAAGTTAACAATATCATGATTATCAATTGATTCAAGCTTTTTGATTAAGGCACGTAAACTAGAACCATGAGCTACAATTAATTGATCCTTCCCTTGAATGAGTTGACTAGCCACCTGCTCATGATAATAAGGCATTAATCTTTTTTGAGTTTGATGTAAGCTTTCAGCCTTAGGCAGTATATGAGGATCAATCATGTTATAGCGACGGTCATTTAGACTATCTTGAGCAAGGGGCGGAACTTCATCAAAGCCTCTACGCCAGTTTTTTATTTGTTCCACACCAAAGATTTCACGGGCTTTATCTTTATTAATACCACGGAGTGCTCCATAATGTCTCTCATTTAATCGCCAAGTTTTGGTAATAGGTAAATATAAAAAATCATTAACCTCACTAATAATATTCGCAGTCATAATAGCTCGAGACAATAACGAGGTATGGATATGTGTTGGTGTAAAATCTGGGATATCCTTGATTAATTCTCCCGCTACTTTTGCTTCATCAATTCCTCGTTTGCTTAAGCTAATATCATTCCACCCTGTAAAAATATTTTTAGCATTCGCAATGCTTTCACCGTGTCTAACTAAAACAAGTTTTACCATTATCAAAATCCTATCTAAATAAGGCGTAAAATCCGCCTATGAACAAGATTATTCCAAAAATTAGATATGCCTTTAATCCTCGCTGATTATTTGGTTGGTGTCTACGATTGTAATAAAAAGACATATCATAGATTCCCATAATCAGTAATACAGCTGCCAAAAAGTATTTGTTTTCCATATTAATCATCCTTATTTAAAACAATCATGCTTTCCTTTATTCCGCGTTGGTATTCTGCCTGTAAAGTAACATGATTAATACCTAATTTTTCTTTAAGCTCATGCCCTATCTTCATATAAAGTTGTTCAAGTTGTACTACACTCATTTTTTCAGTTACATTGATATGAGCATCCATCATAATCAAATCATCACTATAGCGCCAGACATGCAAATGATGCAAATTTGTAACTTCGGGAAAAGTAAGAACAAGCTTTTTTATTTCATCTAAATCTACGTTAGGATTTGATTCCATCAAAATATTAGCCGCTTTTCTAGTGATTTTATAGGCTTCAAACATTACAAAAATAGAAACTAGCAATGTCATCAACGGGTCAATTAAGCTACTCTTCCAGAAATAAATCATTGCCGCACCAATTACAACAGCAACACTTGACAACGCATCTGACATCATATGTAAAAAAGTTGAGCGCACATTTAAATTATGAGCAGAATCACTCTTCATTACTAGCATTGAGATCCCATTTGCTATTAACCCAATGATAGCTATTATCAACATCAACTTTCCCTTTACTTCTTGTGGCTGACTGAATCGCTCAAAAGCTTCAATCATCAAAAAGAAACTAATAACAAATAAAACAACACCATTAGTAAATGCCGCTAATGTTTCAGCACGCTGATAGCCAAAAGTCTTTCTTTTGTTACGATCTTTTTGCCCAATTAAGTGAGCTATGAAAGAAATCACAATTGCCGCTACATCACTTAAATTATGCACAGCATCTGAAAGTAAGGCTAATGATCCAGAAAAAATCCCACCTAAAAACTCAGCTAAAGTAATTATTATGTTTAATGCAGTTACAAAAAAATACTTACTTGTAATTTTATTTTGCCTCATAATTACTCCTAAAAGTCTTCAGCTTTAATGTTGTAATCAACTATTTCAAATTTTCCATCATCACTTAATATTCCCCGGGTAATACTTCCATTATCTGGGAATGCAATATCATGGATACCATCACTCTTATTCCAATACTTAATTGCTAAGGTCTTTATAAAGTCGCCATGTGATACCAACAAAACTCGATTTTCATTAACAGTTTCTTCACGGAGTTTTTTAATTGCCCGAATCATTCTAGTATTAAGTTCATCATAATTTTCAGCTAAATGTCTTGGATCTGCAGCTTTAGTTGCTTCTCTAAATTTATACAGCCCCAGCTGATTAATAATTTTTTGAACATCTCTTTCTTTACCCAGTCCTGCTTTTTGGCTGATACATTCCCAGGTTTGATCAATGTCATCCCCTTCAAATGAGCCAAAAAAGACTTCTCTAAATTCTGGCAATTTTTTAATTTTTCCTATTTCGGAAACTTCATTAGCATTTTTCATTAAATGAACAGTATTTATTGCTCTTTTTAAGTCAGAAGAATACATATTATCAAAATGAATCTGTGACAACGCTTCAGCTGTCTTTTTCAAGTCATTAATACCTTTTATCGTCAAGGGGGAATCAGCCCAACCTTGAACCTTATTCAGCTGATTGAACATTGTTTCACCGTGTCTGATTAAATATACTTCAGTCGTCATTTATATCCTCCTTTTTACTAATTCCATTCTACCATCAAATTCGAGAAAGTTTTTTTCAAAAAATTCTAACGGTAAGCTTGCCAGCCCAAATATACCGCTAAAAAGATAGCAAAAATAAAAGTTATAATTCTTACAGCCTTGACTGGTAAGTACTTAATAATCATTTGCCCCAAAAATCCCTCAATAAATAGCCCAATTGCCAGAGGAATTGCCTTAATCCAGTATACTTTTGAAGTGAAAAGAAAGATTATTAAAGCAATCAGATTTCCCAAAGAGCCTATTACATTTTTCACAGCATTAACAACAACAAAGTCATCATTACTGACGCTAAGTAAAGCAATCAGCATTAATATCCCTGCTGCTGCACCGAAATATCCAGTATAGACACCTGCCGCAAACATTTCGATCTTTGCCAAAAATTGATTATTTGCCTTTCTTTGATATGTACTCTTTTTACCGCTCATTAGAAATAAAAAAGCAGAAAGAAAGACAAAAAATGGTACCAACTTTTCAAAAATTTTCCTGGGAAATATTACAACCAAAAAACTACCAATTGCAGCACCAATTGAAATTAAAATAATGTATTTAATATATTTGTGCCATGAACTTTTTAATTCTTTCATAGAAGAAACTGCTGAACCTAATCCTGTAAAAATTAAGGCCGCTGTATTAGTAACATTAGCATAAACTGGCGCCACCCCAGCAAGTAGTAAGGCCGGATAAGATACAAGTGAAGCCATACTTGATACCACTGAAACTATTCCTGCTAAAATACCAGCTCCTATTAAAAAAATCGAAACTAAAATTTCCCCTACCATAAACTTCCTCTTTTCAAATCCTTACTTAACTTTTCAATATAAAATTGCGTAGAATAGACTTATAAATAATTTTATCAAAGAAAGGATTAAGTTATGAAAAAAGTTGCCGTAATTTTTGCAGATGGTTGTGAAGAAGTTGAAGGCTTAAGTCAAGTTGATGTTTTGCGTCGCTTAGGCTTGCAAGCTGATATGGTTGGCTTAACTAGCAAAGAAGTCTTAGGTGATCACAAGATTAAATTGACTTGTGACAAGGTTGTTGATGATAGTTTACTTGATTATGATTTAGTCTCCTTCCCTGGCGGACTAGCTGGAGCCAAGAACTTGGCAGCAAGTCAAAAGTTAGCTGAAATAATGCAAAAGCGTCATCAAGCTGGCAAGTGGATTGCAGCGATGTGTGCTGCACCAATGGCCTTAGGAAAATATGGTCTTTTAGCAGATACCGATTTCACTTGTTATCCTGGTTTTGAAGATGAAATTTCTATTGATTGCCCAACTGGAAGATTTCATGAAGATATTGTCGTTACTGATCAAAAGCAAAAAGTTATCACTAGCCGTGGTCCAGCCACTGCTTGGGCCTTTTCATACGCTCTTGCTAATGCTTTAGGTGTTGAAACTGCTGAACTTGAAAAAGGCATGCTTTACAACTACTTAAAAGAAAATATTTAGTATAAAAAGCTGGCTTTGCCAGCTTTTTATATTTACATTTATTTTTTCCATCATATTTACATTTATTTTTTCCATCATTAGAATGATAATAATATCTTTTCTTAAGCCTAATACTATAGAGAGGAATAGTTGTTATGAGATATCGAATTCAAGCAATTTTATTTGTACTAGTTGCCTTTATGCTTGGTTGCAACGAATACATGATTGTTGGAGTTTTACCTAGTATATATCAAGACTTAAAAATTCCATTATCATTACTAGGTCTTTTAGTAACCTTGTTTGCCATGGTTTACTCAATCTGCACACCGATTATTTCAATTGTTTGCAATCGTTTTAAACGGCATAATGTTTTATTTATACTTTTAACAATTTTTTTATTAGCTAATACCTGGACTGCACTTGCACCCAACTTCATTTCAATCTTACTTTCTAGAATTCTATCTGGATCAACTGCAGGAGCAATTATTTCAATAACGATTATTATGGCCAGTTTTATTGCCCCTCCTGCTAAACGAGCTAGTTTAATTTCCTGGGTATTTGCTGGTTTTAGTATTGCCAATGTTGCTGGAGTTCCAATAGGTAATAAAATCGCTGAACTAGGTTCCTGGCGAAATAGTTTTTGGATGGTTACTATTTTAACAATCTTTATCTTTGCAGCTTTAATTGTCTATGCTCCACGTGATACCCCACAACTAAATATCAAAAATGACACCAGTAAAAAATCCCACCAAGGTGGAGCAGCTTTCATTAAAGATAAACGTACCATCTTAACTTGTCTCTTTATTGTTTTCGTTTGTGCAGCTCAATTTAGTTACTATACCTATATCACCAAGATACTTACAGAATCAATGGGATTTAAAACTGAGCTTTTGTCACCATTACTTTTTATTTTAGGTTTTGTTTCTATTATCGGAAATAAAATTGGTGGCTATATCGCTGGACGGGGCAATATGAAAGATATTCCTTGGTTATATTTATTCATGGCGATTGCTTTAGTTGTAACAGGCTTTACCATGCAATTACGAATTTTTGCCTTTATTTTAATTGCACTTATATGTATCGTTAACTGCTCATATGGTTCAAGTGTTACTGTATTTCTATTAGATATCGCAAGTCACTCATACCCACAAGCCTTGGATTTAGCTTCATCCCTTAATCCCGTTTTTTCTAACGTGGGAATTGCAGTTGGATCATTAGTAGCTGCTCAAGCAATCAACTTTATTTCTATTGCTCAAATTGTCTTTATTTCAGCAATTTTTGCCTTTATTGCCTTTATTCTTGCTATGACAATCAAATATCTTATTCGTTAAAAAGCGGCCATATAGGGTTGCTTTTTTGCATATTATTAGGATTCTAGCAATAAATATGTTTAGATAGTAATAACACTTTTCATTAGGAGGTATTATTTTGAGTTTAGTATTTATCGAACCAGCAAAATTATCGGATTTAGCCGACATTATGGAAATAATTAATTCATCCAAAAAGTTTTTAAAAGACTCCGGAAGTAATCAATGGCAAAACGGCTACCCTGATGAAGCGGTTATTAAACAAGATATTACCAACGAAGATGCTTGGATTTTAAAAGTAGATGGTCAAACAGCTGGCTATGCAGCTATTATTATCGGTGAAGAACCTACTTATGCAGAAATTAGCCATGGTTCTTGGGAAAATAATAATGACCCTTATGCAACAATCCACCGCTTAGCAATCAGCAGTAAATACCGTGGGCAAAACTTATCTGGACTTATGATGAGCAATTTAATTTCGGCAATGAGAGTTAAAGGAATTGAAAATTATCGCATTGATACTGCTCCTGTTAATAAAATCGTTCAAAGAATTGCTGAAAAAAATGGTTTTGTTTATCGTGGAATGATTGAGGTAGACAATGAACCAGTTGATCCAGAACGTGTAGCATATGAACTTAATTTAAGAAAATATGAATAACTAGAAAAAGGAAACCTGAAAATGGTTTCCTTTTTTAAATATTTTTCTTTATTTTCAATGTTCAAGCGGGTAAACTTAATGAGTATACTTTGCTATGCAATTCAAAGGAGATAGAACATTGAAATATAAATTACAGTCAATCATGTTCGTTTTAGTAGCTTTCATGCTCGGTTGTAACGAATACATGGTAGTGGCGGTTTTAGAAAATATCAGCGCAGACTTAAAAATTCAAATTTCCCTTTTAGGTATTTTGGTTACTGTCTTTGCTTTCGTTTATTCTATATGTACGCCTATTATATCTATTGTTTTTGCACACGTTAAACGCCATCTAGTGTTATTTGGACTCTTAGTTGTGTTTATTATTGCTAACACACTAACTGCTCTTGCACCTAACTTTTACGTGCTCATCATTTCCAGAATTTTATCTGGTGCAACTGCTGGATCAATTATTTCTATCACAATAATTATGACCAACTTTATTGCACCAGCTGAAAAAAGAGCTGGTTTGATTTCTTGGGTATATTCTGGTGCCGGTATTGCAAACTTACTTGGTGTTCCTGTTGGTAATAAAATTGCCGAAATCTTTTCATGGCGGTATAGTTTTGCAATTATTACTATTCTTAGTGTAATTGTTTTACTGCTTTTAATTTCTTTAGCACCTAGAAACACACCACAAATTACTGCTAAAAATACCAGCAAGAACACTGAATCTATTCATAACACTGATAAGCAAGACTTTATTAAAGATATCAGAGTTATTTTAACTTGCGCATTTATTGTTTTTGCATGTGCAGCTCAATTTAGTTACTATACCTA
>NZ_AYYU01000010.1 GCF_001436455.1 Lactobacillus jensenii DSM 20557 | reverse complement strand
TTTCAGATGAAGAAATAAAAGCTATCTTGAGCGAAAATAACTAATTTCGCCCCAAAGGAAAAATCTTATAAAAACAGCAAAGAAATAAAGATTGCTGAAAAATATTCCCCAAAATAAAAAACTGGTAAGTTAGCCCATGCTGATTTACCAGCTTTTTGTATACAATTATCAGGTGAAAAAGATATCGTGATGATATACTTAACTTAAATACCGGGAGGGATAGCTATGGAAATTGGGGAAGCATTGAAAATTACACGAAAGAAGTTGAATCTCAGCCAAAGTGAGATGGCAGGAGATGTTTTAACTAAGTCCTATTATTCGAAGATAGAGCGCGGAATCCATGAAATTAATGCTCAAGATTTAATTGATATTCTTAATTTGCATGGCATTAGAATTCAGGACTTCTTTGAGGAATTTAATTTTGAAAAAAACACCTTCGGAAAAAGTAACTTTGATAATTTACACAGGTTAGTGGGAAATGCTTATTATCAAAAAGATACTGATGGACTTTTGAAAGTTATTGATGCGATAGATAAATTCCCAAATAGTCAAAATAATCGGCTGGCTAGGGGGCTACGAGTCGAAGCAAAACTACTTTATCAAGGATTAAAATATGGCCCAGAAAAGATTGATGACGAAACAATTAAAGAAGTTAAACAGCTGATGTTTAACTCAGATAATTGGGATGAGTTGAGTTTGAATCTGTTGTCAATATCAATTCCTGTTTTAAAAATAGAAGAATTAAATTCAATTATTGGATCACTGATTAGCAAGAAAGCACCTAGTGCAACAAGTATTAGAGCTAAAGAAATTATCTCTTCAATCTTAATAAATTTCTTAGACAAAGCGTATAAATCTTCATTTTTAAAAGGTAAATCAATAACTCTAGCTTTTAAATGGTTAGAACAAGTGGATCCGTCTTTAAAGAATTATTGCTTTTTGAAGATTTATACCAATTATTATCATGCGTTGTTATCCGGAGAAAAGAATAAAACTCAGAGAATTCGTGAATTTTTAGATGATAATGGCATGGAAGACTTAACACGCTATTTGGCAAGATAAAAAGTGTCAATTTCGACACTTTTTTATTTTGGTTAAAATATATGATACTATTATAAAAAAATAAAATTATTAATAAAAACGGAGGAAGAGCCATGATCTACCAAAACTATTCAAAGTTCAAGTTCTTTTGGCTTAACTTTTTTGGCTTAATCTATAGTACCGAAAATATTATTATGGCCTACATGGTCGGTAGCTTAACCAATATGGCTACTAAGAAAGAATTCTCAGCATTGCCTCAGCTATTCATTCAGCTAGTGGTCATCTTAACGGCAGTCTTGATTTCTAATTTAATTTTTAATTATTTGAAAGCTGACGCGATTAAAACTACTAATGTTAAGCTTAGGACTAGCGTGCTTAAGGGAATGCTTACTAGCAAGCACGAAGATAGTGCGAACTTGGGCTTTTTGACCAATGACTTCAAGCTCCTTGAGACTAATCGCTATGAAGCTGAGATTCAAATCTTGTTCTATTCATATACAGTCGTGCTGGCTCTAGGCTATTCGCTCTACCTCAACTGGATGCTGACACTGGTCTTCTTAGTTGGTGCTAGTCTGCCAGCAGTTGTGTCAAACATCTTCCAAAAGCAAATTCAAACTAGCTCCGTTGCCTGGACTAAGGCCAATGATAAGTACGTTAACCAGACTAAGCACTTGTTAGCTGGGACTGAAGTTTTCAGTTTATTCAATAAAAGAAATGCAGCAGTTGCGCAAAATCGGGTCACTGTTGACAATCTTGAAGATAAGCTTGCCAAGATGAACCTAGCGAAAAATAATACCAATGCCTTCTTGAACATTATTGCAATTGGCGGCACCTTCCTTGTACCGTTTGCAATTGGGGTGGTGCTGGTTATTCAAGGCCAAACAACTCTTGGCGCTTTATTTGCGATTATTCAATTATCGAACTCCTTCGTTAACCCAATCTTGCAAATTTTGAGTGAACGGAATAACTTAACAACCACCAAGGATATCGTTGAAAAAATTAAGCAGTTGTCAGCTCAAGGTCAAAAGGCTGAAAAAGCTGCAATTTCTGACTTTAGTAGCTTAGCAGTTAAAGATGTTAACTTGAGTCGGCAAGGTAATAAGTTGGCAAACGGTATTAGCTTTACCTTGAATAAAGGGGAAAAGCTTGCCGTCATTGGACCATCAGGTTCAGGAAAGTCGACGCTACTCCAATTCTTGTTATATGGTGACTTCGGGAGCGCAGGTGAAATTAAGCTTGATGATACAGTTGTGAAAGCTGGTGCGTTTAGCAACTTATTTAGTTACGCTAGTCAAAAGGCGATTATCTTTCCTGAAAGTCTTTGGTTTAATCTAACCTTAGGAGCTGATCTTGCAGAAAGTGAAGTAAGAGCAGTGTGCGAGCAACTTGACTTAGGTGACTTGGTTCGAGAGAAGGGCTTTGACTATCAGTTAGGTGATAATGCGGATCAGCTCTCAGGTGGGCAACTGTCAAGAATTGGCCTTGCGCGGGCGATTTTAGCTAAGCGGCCAGTTTTATTATTAGATGAAATTAACGCTTCACTTGATAAAAAGACCGCAGCTGATGTTGAAAATTACTTGCTTAATTCAGACTTAACCTTCATTGAAGTTAACCACCACTATGATAGTGAAAGCTTGGCTAAGTATGACCAAGTGGTGGACTTTAGTAAGTATATGTAGGAAATTTAAATAAAAGAAAACGGCCTCAGTCATAGGAATACCTATGTGAGACCGTTTTTTTGTTGCTTAATTATTGAGTCAAACCTTGAGTGTTGTTGACGCGATTTACGTAAGTCTTAACTTGGGCATCTGAGTAGTGTTCAGCAACGTAGACGATGATTTGCTTAACGCTTGCTTGGCCTAAAATCTTGTATTCAGGTTCAAGCGGATTTTCACCAACTGATTGGAAGAGCTGAACCTTGTCGCCGCTAACAAAGTAGCCATAAGCAGCTTCAGTTTGTTCAGCGGTAATGGTGAATTCAGATCTAGACTTGTCCTTATCATCAGGGCCACCAGAGATGTTGAGGTAGTTGGTCTTGTTACTAGTGGTTAAAATCTGGTTGTAAAAGCTATTTGGCAACTTGCCTGCAGCATAAAGTAAGATGAAAGCACCAAATTGGGCTGAGTTGATAGCCTGCGGATTAAAGGCTTGACGGTCGCCTACTGCTTGGCTGAGATCAGCAACCTTGTATTTGGTTAAAGCAGCAGCTGCTGGGTCAGTTTTCTTGGCAGCTTTTGAAGTGCTTGAGCTAGCTTTTTGGGTAGATTCAGTTGAAGAATTGGTAGCCTTCTTCTCAACCTTGCTGGAACTAGCGGTATCTGCGTGATGTGTAATGATAGCTCTTGTAGAGTGAAAAGCATACAAAAGTACGCCAACTACAATACCAACAATTAGCCACACTTTTTTATTTTTAGTATTCATATATTCCCTCCATAGTATCTAACTATAGCTCTTATTATAGCGGAAAATTGGGTGCTGACAATGTGCAGGGATGTGGTGGAGAAGTGCGTGACTGTTGGGATATAATTATATAGAAAGAAAATAGTGGAGGTAGCTTATGAAAGGATCAGAAAAAAGATTAATTTCTCTTTATGACGGCTCAAATGTAAGAATGATTATTCCAGTTTATCAAAGAAATTACGATTGGACTCGTGATAACTGTCGTCAATTATTTGATGATTTAGTGTCATTAATAAAAAACAATCGTCAAAATCATTTCTTTGGTAGTGTAGTTGAAATGGGTACGCAAGAAGGTATAGGAGAAGTCTCAATTATTGATGGACAGCAACGAATTACTACAGTGTATCTTTTAATGCTTGCATTAGTAAAGCTTCTTGAAGAAGAAAAAATTACAAGTGCTGATCCGCAATTAGCACGAAGAATAAGAGTAGCTACCTTGAAGATGAATTTCAACCAGAAGATAAAAAATTACGCTTAAAACCTGTAAAGAATGATGAAATGGCGTTAAAGCGACTATTTAAAGATGAAAAAGATTATTTATTGAGTTCTAATTTAACTAATAACTTTAGATATTTTTATGAAAGAATTTTAGATCAAGAACTAACTGCGGATGAGTTATTTAAGGCTATTCAGAAGTTAATGATTATTGATATTTCTCTTAAGCAAGGAGAAGATGACGCTCAATTAATTTTTGAAAGTTTAAATTCAACGGGACTAGATTTGACTGAAGCTGATAAAGTTAGAAACTATGTCTTGATGAACCAGCCAGTAAAAGTTCAAGAAAGCTTATATGAAAATTATTGGAATAAGATTGAAGTTAATACAAATTATGAGGTTTCTAATTTCCTAAGAAATTATCTGACTTTTAATTTGAAGAGAGTTCCTAAAATTCAAAAAGTTTATCTTGAATTTAAAAAGTATAGTGAGAAAAATGATTCTGATATAGAAGAATTACTTAGTGATTTGGAAAGATATTCAGAAATTAATCGTGATATTAGCAATGCTTCAACCGGAGAGCGAGAAGTAGATGAAGTATTGCATAGATTAAATATTTTAGATATGAGAGTTATTAAGCCCTTCTTATTACCTTTGATTAATTATTGGAAATTAAATAAGATTGATTTTAAAGCACTTATAGGATCATTGAAAGTAGTGGAAACTTTTATTTTTAGACGTACAATGTGTTCATTCCCTACAAATGCCTTAAATAAAATTTTTGCTACTTTATTTAGTGAAACTATTAAGTTGACTAACCAAGGAAATACAGAATTTTTACCGGTTTTAAGTTATATTCTTATTAATAAAGCAGATAGTTCTAGATATCCTAAAGATTCTGAATTTTTAAAATCATTTGATGATAAGGATATCTATGATATGAATAAAAATGCTCGAAAATATTTATTTGATAGACTTGAAAATCAAGACTCACGCGAGCATGTTAATGTTGTAGATAATATGCAAGATGGAAATTATACAATTGAACATATTATGCCGCAAACATTATCTGATTCATGGAAAAATACATTAGGTAGTGATTATAAGAGGATCTATACTCAATGGATAAATAAATTGGCCAATTTAACTTTGACTGCTTACAACAGTAAGTATTCTAATCGAAGCTTTATTGAAAAAAAGCATATTGATAATGGTTTTGACCAAAGTGGTTTTAGACTTAATGACTTTTTGAAAAATTGTAATCAATGGACTGAAAAAGAATTACTTGCTAGAAACGATTACTTAAAGGAACTTGCTTTGAAATTATGGCCATATCCTGAAACTAATTTTCAGCCTAAGCAACGTGAAAAAGTAAGTCGTACACTTGATGAAGATTATGATTTTGCAGGTACTAAGATAGTTAGTTATACATTTAAAGGAACACCTTATCAAGTTAAATCTTGGATTGAAATGTATGTAAATGTGATTGAAGCATTATATGAAATAGATCCAACTCCACTATATAAGGTAATAGCAATGCATGCTACAAAGGGATGGAAATGTTATTTAAGTGGTACTGAAAAAAATGAATTTACTAAAGTAGCAGATGATTTATATGTTTATGGAAGAACAAATACATGGAATAAATTGAATGTATTGAATAAGCTATTTCAAATATACGGAATAGATCCAGCAGAATTGGTCTTTGAAATTAATGAAAAGAAAATAAGAAATAATAATTAAGGAATTTGAGTTAGTGTAAAATTCAAAAGTAAAGATAATAGAAAGAGACAAATTATGGCAAGCAAATCAAATGACTTAAAATTTGAAGATAAATTGTGGGCAGCGTGTGATGAATTACGTGGAAGCATGGATGCATCAGAATATCGGAATGTTGTTTTAGGGTTAATCTTTTTAAAGTATGTGTCAGATTCTTTTGAAGAAAAAAGACAAGAACTTTTAAAATCTGATTATCCAGAAGATGCTGAAGATTCAGATGCATATTTAGCAGATAATATTTTTTGGGTTAGTCCGGAAGCAAGATGGAACAATATTCAAAAAGCAGCTAAAACTCCACAAATCGGTGAAGTAATAGATCATGCAATGGAATCTATTGAAAAAGATAATGAATCATTGCGTGGAATTCTGAGTAAAAATTATGAATCACCAGATCTAGATAGATCTAGATTGGGTGGAGTAGTAGATTTAATTTCAGACATTAATGTGGGTGGTAAAGAGGCAAAGGAAAGAGATATTCTTGGAAGAGTTTATGAATATTTCCTACAAAAATTCGCTAGTAATGAAAAGAAAAATGGTGGAGAATTCTATACTCCGAGATCAGTAGTTAAAACTTTGGTTGAAATGGTAGAGCCATTTAAGGGAACCGTATATGATCCTTGCTGTGGTTCTGGAGGGATGTTTGTACAATCAGAACAATTCGTTCAAGAACACCAAGGTCAGATTGCTGACTTGTCAGTTTATGGACAAGAATCAAATCCAACTACTTGGAAATTAGCCAAATTGAATCTTGCCATTAGAGGTATTGACAACAATTTTGGGGCGCATCAAGCAGATACTTTTACTAACGACTTGCATAAAGGAACTCATTTTGACTATATTTTGGCTAATCCACCATTTAACGTTAAAAAATGGGGTGGAGAAAAATTAAAAGATGACCCACGTTGGAAATATGGTATTCCACCTGAAGGAAATGCTAACTATGCTTGGATTGAACATATTATTAGTAAGCTTAATCCAGATGGAAAAGCAGGTTTCGTTTTAGCTAATGGAGCATTATCAACCACACTCAAAGAAGAATTAGCTATTCGTAAAAATCTTTTAGAAGCAGACAAGATTGATGCGATTGTTGCTTTACCAGATAAGATGTTCTACTCAACTGGAATTCCTGTTTCATTATGGTTTATTGATATGAATAAGAATTCTGAAGATGAACGGGATCGTCGTGGAGAAACTTTATTCATTGATGCTCGTGAATTAGGTGAAATGGTAGACCGAACTCACAGAGAATTTAGCAATGAAGATATTAAGAAGATTGCTGATACTTATCACGCATATCGTGGAACTAATAAACAAAAATACGAAGATGTTGCTGGATTTTGTAAGATTGCTAAATTAGATGAAATTGCTAAAAATGACTATGTATTAACGCCAGGACGTTATGTTGGCTTAGCTGAACAAGAAGATGATGGTGAACCATATGAAGTTAAGATGGCGAGATTGACTGGTGAATTGAAGAAGCAATTTGAAGAGAGTGATCGACTTCAAGATGAGATAAAGGATGTTTTGAAGGAGTTAGGGTATGAAATATAAAGTTAGTCAAATAGCCGAGATTAACAGTAATTCTATTAAGCCAAAATTATACTCTGGTGCCTTAAATTATGAGGATACGAGTTCAGTTACTGATAATTGTTTTATTAGACCTATTAGATATGACAATATTACTGAAGCACCTAGTAGGGCAAGAAGAAAAGCAGCTATCGGAGATACTGTAATATCAACAGTAAGGCCTAATAATTTGCATTATGGCTTTATTGATAAAAATAACTGTGATTGGATTTATAGTACAGGTTTTGCTGTAGTGCATCCAGATAAAAAAATAGTTGATCCATTCTATTTGTTTTTATTATTAAGTCTTAAATCCACAACGCAAAAATTGCAGGATATTGGTGAAACATCAAAATCTACATATCCAGCAGTAAAACCAGATGATATTGCCAACTTACAATTTGAAATACCAAGCTTAGAAAAGCAAAAGAAAATTAGTTTTATTTTCAAGAATCTATATCAAAAATCTAAACTTAACAATCAGATAAATGATAATTTAGATGATTTAATGACGACAATTTTTAATAACAAAATAATCAATTCAAAATTTGAAGTTTCATCTTTAACAAATATTGCAAATTATAAAAACGGATTGGCAATGCAAAAATTTAGGCCTACTGAAAATTCAGAAAGTTTACCAGTTTTAAAAATACGTGAATTAAACCAAGGTAGTACCGATAATAATTCAGATCGCTGTTCAGCTAATATAGACCCAGAAGTTATTGTAAATACTGGTGATATTATATTCTCATGGTCTGGTACTTTATTAGTTAAAATATGGTCAGGAAATAAGTCAGGCTTAAATCAACATTTATTTAAAGTTACATCTAGCGAATACCCTAATTGGTTTATTTATGAATGGACTAAATTTCATTTACATAAGTTTCAATCAATTGCTGCTGGCAAGGCTACGACTATGGGGCATATAAAAAGAAATGACCTAAAAAGCTCAAAAGTTCTAATACCTGATAAAGTATCATTCGATAAATTTAATAAAATCATGTCTCCAATTTATGAAAAAAGGTTAGAACTTATTAAAGAAAATCAATCTTTAATGACATTTAAAGAAAATTTATTAACTAAATACTTCTAAGCTACTAAATTATCATTTATCCTAACAAACAATATTTGAAAGAGGTGAAGTCATGAATTCAATTAAAGAAGAAAGTATAGAAAATGATGCCCTTGAGTCCCTAGAAAAACAGGGATATCAAGTTATTAAAAGTGAAGTATACAATCATACTAGTAAAATTATCGATGCTGAAAGAAATAATGATCATACCAAGTTCATCCTTGAACCTAGATTGTCTAAAGTCTTAAAAGAATTAAATCCAGGTTATTCAGATGATATTTATCGTCGTGCTCTGCATGAATTTTCCAAATTAGCTGATAATCCAGATATGATGATTAACAATCATTACATGCACAAGTTGCTGATTGAAGGTGTGAAGATAAAGACATCTGAGAATGGAGAAAATAAGACTGTTACTTTGCATGTAATCGATTTTGATAACTGGAAAAATAATGACTTTTTAGCTACTAATCAATTTGAAATTGTACAAGGTGAAAAAAGCCGTAGAACCGATATCACTGTATTTGTTAACGGACTGCCTTTAATTACATTTGAACTTAAAAAGCCTGATAATGAAAATATTACTGTAAAAGAAGCGTACGAACAGTTACAAACTTATAAAGCTGAAATTCCAGACTACATGAAATACAATGAAATCCTAATTGCTTCTGATGGAGTTAATGCTCGTGCAGGTTCTTTGACTGCAGGTTTTGATCGCTTTATGCGTTGGCGACAACCTAAAAATGAATTAGTACCAGAAGGTAGCCTGGAACTCGATATTTTAATTGAGTATATGTTGAAGCCTAAAACCTTACTCAATATTATTCAAAACTTTATTATTTTTGAGACCAATGGTGATAGTACGGTAAAAATATTAACTGCATACCATCAATACTATATGGTTAATAAAGCAGTTGTTGCTGCTGAACGTGCTTTGAAATCTAATAGTGATAAAAGAATAGGTGTTGTTTGGCATACTACAGGATCAGGAAAATCTTTATCGATGGTTTTCTTCTCAGGAATTGTTGCTAGAAAACTAGGTAATCCAACTATTCTTGTGATTAATGATAGAAATGATTTAGATGATCAATTGTTTGGTACTTTTGCTCAGGCTCATGAATATCTTCAACAAACACCAGATCATGCAGAAAATCGTGATGAAGTTAGAGATTATATGAGCCGTAATTCAGGTGGAATTGTCTTTAGTACAATTCAAAAGTTTTCTCCAGATTTTGAACGTGGGGAAAATGAAATGCCAGTTTTAACTAATCGATCTGATGTAATTGTTATGGCAGATGAAGCTCATAGAACTCAATATGGTCTGCAGGCTGAACTTACTAAGAACGGTGTTAGATATGGTTATGCAAAATATTTGAGGGATGCTTTACCTAATGCTTCATTTATTGGATTTACTGGTACTCCAATTGATACAGCAGATAAGTCAACTGTAGCAATTTTTGGTAATTATATTGATGTATATGATATAACTCAATCTGTAGCAGATCACGCAACAGTTAGGATCTTTTATGAAAGTCATATAATTCCTTTAAAACTTAAATCAGGCTCAGAAGAGAAGTTTAATGAGTTGATGGATGAGTATGATTTAAATACCGAAGCTTCTGATTCAGAAAAAGAAGCTCGAAATAAAGAATTAACTAAGCTTGAAGCTATTGCTGGTGCTAAGCAAAGATTGGAAGCTATAGCTAAGCATTTTGTATCTCATTTTGAAGCTCGGCAAAAAGAAGAGTTCGGTAAATCTATGATTGTCGAAATCTCTCGAATCAATGCTGTCAAATTATACAATGAGATTATAAAATTGCGTCCAAATTGGGAAAGTTCAGATATCCACAAAGGAAAAATAAAGATCGTAATGACCTCTAGTCCTTCAGATGGCCCAGAACTTGCTAAACATAATACTAGCAAGCAAGACCGTCGTATTTTACAACAACGTATGAAAGACAACTCAGATGAACTTCAAATAGTAATAGTTGTTGATATGTGGCTAACTGGATTTGATGTACCTAGTTTAAATACTTTGTATGTTGATAAACCTATGAAAGGTCATAATTTGATACAGGCGATAGCTCGTGTTAACAGAGTGTTCAAAAATAAAGATAGTGGCTTGATTGTTGACTACATTGGTATTGCGGATTCTTTAAAACTTGCATTAAGTATTTATTCTAAAGATGACAAAGATCAAGTAGGCATTAATGTCGAAAAGGTTTTGGCACTACTTAAAGATAAGTACAATATCATTAAAAATGATTTCTTATACGGAATAGACTATTCGGGCTTCGATTCGAAAGATGATATTGTAAGAACTAGGACAGTTAATAAGGTTGCAAATGAGTTAATTGCTGAAGATAAAGACACAATTCAAAAGTTTTGTGATGTAGTAACAGAGACTCAAAAGTTATATGCATTAGTGGCAATTCAGCCAGCTGCTCAAGAGATTGGGCCAGAAATAGCATTCTTTAGGTTAGTTAAAGTATTTATCATGAAATTACTTTCCAACAATGATGATCATGAAAGAAAGAACATTGATTATCGCTTACGTCAAATGATTGACCAATCAATAATTGCTGAACCTGAAGTAGATGTATATAAATCTTTAGGATTGGAAAAGCCAAGATTGGATACAATTTCTCCAGAGTTTTTGAAGAAAGTTCAGAACCTAAATGAAAAATCTTTAGCAGTTAGAATTTTGGAGAAAATTCTACGAGGACAGATTAAAGTTTGTTTGCAAATGAACATTGTGCAAGGTAAGAAATTTCAAGAAATGCTTGAAGCATCAATTGCTGAATATAATAGACGTGGGATAAACACTGAAATTGTTATTCGAGAGTTGATTGAAATGGCTCAAAAAATTAATGCTGAACAGGAAAAAGGTAAAGATCTTGGTTTAACTCCAGAAGAAATTGCTTTCTATGATGCTTTAGCAAACCATGAAAAAGCTGTACAAGTTTTAGGTGAAGAAAAATTACATTTAATTGCCAAAGAACTAGTAAAGACAGTCAAGGCTAATGCAGGTGTTGATTGGGAACGAAGAGCTGCTGTTCAAGCTAAAATGATAATGGCTGTTAGACACCTTTTAAGAAAATACGGGTATCCACCTGATATTTCAGCTGATGCAACGAAATTGGTGGTTTCTCAAGCAAAACAAATGGCAATTAGACCTATTTAATAAAGTATATTTAGAGTAAATTTCTTCTGTAATACCAAAATCTTGATAATCAAGGATATATTCTTTGAAGTATTAATATTTTTTCGTTCTTTTTAGTATGTAACTTAAATTATGTTGGAGAGATTAGTAGTCAAACAAAACGCCAATTCGGATGATGATTATAATTATTAAGTAATTAAAGTGTGCAATGATTATTGCACGCTTTCTTTTTGCTATAATAGAATATAGTAATTTCTTTTTGAGGGGACGCAATTAAATGGCAGAAACAACACCTATGATGAAGCAATATTACGACATCAAGAGTCAGTATCCTGATGCCTTTTTGTTCTATCGTGTCGGGGACTTTTATGAACTTTTTGAAGATGATGCAGTTAAGGGTGCGCAAATCTTAGAATTAACCTTAACCCACCGTTCAAACAAAACCGAAAATCCAATTCCAATGGCTGGAGTTCCCCACCAAGCTGTGGATTCTTATGTGAATACTTTAGTGGAAAAAGGTTATAAGGTTGCTCTTTGTGAACAACTTGAAGACCCTAAGCAAGCTAAAGGGATGGTTAAGCGTGGAATCATTCAGTTAGTAACTCCAGGAACCATGATGAATGAAGGTCCGAATGGTGCTAAGGAAAGTAACTATTTAACTTCTGTTTTTTCCACTAAGAGTGGCTTTGGCTTAGCATATTCTGACTTATCCACTGGGGAAATCTTCACGACTCATTTGAAGAGTTTTGCTGATGTGCTAAATGAATTGCTTTCTCTGCGAACTAAAGAAGTAGTTTTTGAAGGTAGTCTTTCTGATAGTCAAAAGGACGTCTTAAAAAAGAGTAACATTACAGTTTCAACTCCTATTCAAGACCAAGAAAAGCATGCCGAAGTTTCCTATGCAATTCAAAAGTTAAGTAATCAAGCTGAAAAAGATGCCACTAAGCAGCTAGTAACTTACTTATTAGTTACTCAAAAAAGAAGCCTAGCTCACTTACAGATTGCCAAGAGCTATGAAGTTTCGCAATATTTACAAATGTCCCACGTTGTTCAAAATAACCTCGAATTAGTAGCCAGTGCCAAGACTGGTAAGAAGATGGGGTCACTATTTTGGTTACTTGATAAGACTAATACTGCAATGGGCGGGCGTCTTCTTAAGCAGTGGTTAGCGCGGCCCCTTCTTTCAATTAGCGAAATTGAAAAGCGCCAAAAGATTGTTCAAGCAATGCTTGATAACTACTTTATTCGAGAAGCTGTCAAGGATGCACTAAAGGGCGTTTATGACTTAGAGCGTTTAACTGGGCGCATTGCCTTTGGTAGTGCTAATGCACGTGAGCTTTTGCAATTGTCACGTTCTTTAGATGCAATTCCTCAGATTCAAAGTGCCTTATTTGAAAGTGGCGATGAAGATTTAGCTAATTTTGCAGATCAAATTATTGATTTATCAGAGTTAGCTAAGAAGATTAAAGATACAATTGTGGAAAATCCACCAATTTTAACTACTGATGGTGGATTGATTCGTGAAGGTATCAATGAACAGCTTGACCGTTATCGTGATGCGATGAATAATGGGAAGACCTGGCTTGCTCAGCTTCAGGCACAAGAGCGCACGGCGACAGGGATTGAAAATTTAAAGATTGGCTACAACAAGGTCTTTGGTTACTTTATCCAAGTTTCAAAGGGAAATATTGCCAAGGTGCCAGAAGGTCGCTACATTCGTAAGCAGACTTTAACTGGGTCAGAGCGCTACATTACGCCAGAACTTAAAGAGCATGAAAATTTAATTTTAGAAGCTGAAAATAAGTCAACGGATCTTGAATACCAAATCTTTTCTGACTTGCGTGAATACATCAAGACCTTCATCCCTAAATTACAAGAACTTGGTAACACAATTGCCAGCTTAGATGCTTTGACTAGTTTTGCGACAGTTGCAGAAGAAAATAATTATTGCCGTCCAAGTTTCCACCAAGATAGTCAAGAAATTAAAGTAATTGCAGGTCGTCACCCCGTAGTTGAAAAAGTGCTTGCTGACGGCAGCTACATCCCCAACGACATTCAAATGGCTGATGATACTAGCGTTTTCTTAATTACAGGGCCTAACATGTCAGGTAAGAGTACTTACATGAGACAGATGGCTTTAATAGCTGTAATGGCTCAAGTAGGCTCATTTGTTCCAGCAACTGAAGCATCTCTGCCAATTTTTGATCAGATCTTTACTAGAATTGGGGCAGCCGATGATTTAATTAGTGGACAATCCACCTTTATGGTTGAAATGAGCGAAGCTAATGAAGCCTTGCAAAATGCTACTAAGCGCTCACTTGTCCTTTTTGATGAGATTGGACGTGGTACTGCGACTTATGACGGAATGGCGCTTGCAGGGGCTATTGTGAAGTACTTACATGACAAGGTTGGTGCTAAGACTTTATTTGCGACACACTATCATGAATTAACTGATATGGAAAAAACACTAGATCATCTTAAGAATATTCACGTTGGTGCAACTCAAGAAAATGGCAAGCTAATTTTCTTACATAAGATTTTGCCAGGACCAGCCGATCAATCATACGGCATTCACGTTGCTCAACTTGCTGGCTTACCTAATAAAGTCTTACGCGAAGCAAGCAAAATGCTAAAGAGGCTTGAAGCGCAAGGTGCTAATGGGCTTGAACCAGCTAGTTTGCAGCTAGATCTTTTTAGTGATAGTAGTGAAACTGAAGAAACTACTAGTGATGAAGCCATCTCCGATACTGAAAAGCAAGTAATTGAAGATATTAATAACTTGTACTTGGCTGATAAGACGCCACTAGAAGTTATGCAATTAGTAGCATCTTGGCAACAAGATTTAAAGGATGAAGACTAATGGCGAAAATTCATGAATTATCGGAAACTTTAACCAACCAGATTGCGGCTGGTGAAGTTATTGAACGACCAGCTAGTGTAGTTAAAGAATTAGTTGAAAATGCAATTGATGCTAAAGCTAGTCAAATTGAGATTGAATTTATTGATGCTGGTCTAAAAGAAGTAATCGTTCGCGATAATGGTAGTGGTATTGCAAGTGAAGACTTAGACTTAGCCTTTCGCCGTCATGCTACCAGCAAAATAAGCAAAGAACGTGACCTTTTTAAGATTGCAACTCTGGGCTTTCGTGGAGAAGCGTTAGCTTCAATTGTTGCTGTGTCACATACAGAAGTAATAACGAGTACTGATGGTATTAAAGGTGTGAAGGCTGAATTTGCTGGTGGGGAAAAGCTAAGCGAAGAAACTCATGCTAGTACCAAGGGAACTGAAATCAAAGTTAGTGATTTGTTCTACAATACGCCAGCTCGGTTGAAATATTTAAAGAGTCCACGAACCGAAACAATGAAAATTGTGGACATTGTAAATCGTCTAGCACTTGGACATAGTGAGATTGCCTTTACCTTAAAAAATGAAGGTAAACTGCTTTTAAAAACGCCAGGTAATAATAACTTACGCCAAGATTTAGCAAATATTTATGGGCGTTTTATTGCTAAAGACATGATTGAATTTAGTAAAGAAGACCCAGATTTCAAGGTAAGTGGGTTATTATCTACGCCTGAGACTACAAGATCAAATCGAAATTTTGTATCGATTTTGCTCAATGGGCGTTACATTAAGAATTACCAATTAACTAAGGCGATTTTAGCCGGTTATGGTAGTAAAATTGCTCAAGGTCGCTATCCAATAGCTGTTATTTTGATTGAGCTTGACCCATTTTTAGTTGATGTAAATGTGCACCCCACTAAAGAACAAGTTAGATTATCAAAAGAAAAAGAACTTAGTCGGCTGATTACAGAAGGAATTTCTACTGCTTTATTAGAAAATACTAGTCAAGTAAGTGCTTTAGCGAATTTAAATAAAGAAGTAGATAGACAAGACCAATTAGCTTTTAACCTTAACAAAAATGTAGTTGATACAACTCGGACTTATGAAGAGCAGCCAGCTAAAGAAGAAAAGCAAATTTCTGATCAAGAAGTGAGCTATGTTGACTTAAATCAAGTTCGAGAAGATGATCGCTATGTTTTAACTGCTAGTTGGGATAAAAATGTCGCTATTCAAGTAAGCCTAACGCCATTTACCAAAAAAGCTAATAAGAAAGAAGATAATTTATTAACTAAAGGTGATGAAAAGATTGCTTATTCATTGCCATATTTAACTTATTGTGGACAAGTCGGAGCTTATCTTTTAGCAAGTAATGAAGATGATTTATACTTAATTGATCAAGTTAGTGCTGAGCGCGCTTTGAAGTATTGCGATATTTTAAAGCAAATGCAGGAGACAGATTATCAGCAAACCTTACTAACACCACTTGTTTTAGATTTTGGTAGTGAAGATTATTTAGAAATTAAGAATCACTTATCCGAGCTTAGAGAGATTGGGTTAATTTTAGAAGATTTTGGTCAAAATTCACTTCTTTTGCCAAGTTATCCACTTTGGCTAAAAGATGAATCTGAGCGCAATATTCGTGAACTGCTGGATTTATTTTTAACTAGTAAAAAAGACAATTTAGCTGGCATTAAAGCTAGTCTAGCTAAAGCCGAAGTAAAAAGGCGAGTGCGCAAAGAAAAGCTTACTAAAGAAGGCGCCCAAAGCATGCTAGAACAACTAGCGAGTTTAGCTGATCCATATTATGATCCATTTGGACAACTAATTATTGTCAAAATTACCGATACGGAACTTGACCATATGTTTAAAAAAGGTGAATAAGAATGTATGAATATTTAGAAGGAACTGTTACGATCATTACGCCAAGTTTCATTGCATTAGATGTAGGTGGACAAGGCTTTAAGATTTATAGTGCCAAGCCATATAGTTATAGTGAAGGCCAACGGATTCGGGTTTATGTTGAGCAAGTTGTACGTGATAATGACATTAGTTTATATGGCTTTGAAAGTGGCGATGAAAAACAATTATTTTTGAAGCTCCTTAGTGTAAGTGGAATCGGACCTAAAAGTGCCATGGCAATTATGGCTGCTGAAAGTAGCGATTCGCTTGCTAAGGCGATTGAAAATGGAGAAGTTAATTACTTAACTAAATTCCCAGGAGTTGGAAAAAAGACTGCCTCACAAATTGTGCTTGATTTAAAGGGAAAATTAGGTAGTTATGTTGAACAAGATCTATTTACTGCTGATACCTCTCAAGCTCTTAGTGATGCCTTATTAGCTTTGTCAGCTTTGGGCTATACTAAAAAAGAAGTCGAAAAAGTTAAGCCAAAACTTGAAAAATCAACTTATGACACAGCTGATGAGTATATTAAAGAAGGACTTAAGCTGTTACTTAAGAAAAAATAGCCAATAAAAATCAATTTAAGGAAGTGAAATGATGGACGAAGATAGCAGAGTGGTAGCTGGTGAAGAAGAACAAGAAGACTTACAAGATGAATTAAGTTTACGTCCCCAATCTTTTAGCCAATACATTGGTCAAAAAAGAGTTAAATCTGAAATGGAGATTTATATTCAAGCAGCTAAGAAAAGAGATGAAGCCCTTGATCACGTCTTACTTTATGGTCCACCAGGTTTAGGTAAGACGACTATGGCCTTTGTAATTGCCAATGAATTAGGAGTTAATTTAAAAAATACTTCTGGTCCCGCAATTGAGCGAGCTGGTGATTTAGTAGCTTTACTTTCTGATCTTGACCCAGGGGATGTTTTGTTTATTGATGAAATTCACCGTTTGGCAAAGCCAATTGAAGAAATCCTTTATTCAGCAATGGAAGATTATTATGTTGATATTGTAGTTGGAGAAGGTTCAACAAGTCATGCAGTGCATGTGCCACTTCCTCCGTTTACCTTAATTGGGGCTACAACTAGGGCTGGTGACTTATCTGCGCCATTGAGGGATCGTTTTGGAATTGTTGAGCATATGCAATACTACACAATTGGCGATTTAGAAAAGATTATTCAACGCTCTAGTGAAGTTTTTTCCACTAAAATTGGTAAAGAAGCTGCCCATGAATTAGCTAGAAGAAGTCGGGGAACGCCAAGAGTAGCCAATCGACTTTTGAAGCGAGTAAGAGATTATGCACAAGTTAAAGAAGAAAATAAAATTTCTTTGGCTACAACCAAGTATGCCTTAGATCAATTGCAAGTTGATAATGAAGGGCTAGATTTAACTGACCGCAAGATTTTAAGAACAATTATTGAAGCTTATCACGGTGGACCAGTTGGAATTAGAACTTTGGCAGCAAATATTGGAGAAGATACAGACACAATTGAAGCCGTTTATGAGCCATATTTGCTTCAGCATAAGTTTATTACGATGACACCGCGTGGTCGGGTAGCCACTCAGAAAGCTTATTTGCAACTGGGGATACCACTTCCTGAAGAAAGTTAAAGTTAATTTCTAGTAAAGTTTGTATAGTTTTGTATAATATAAAGTAGATATTTTTATGAGGTGAAAAAATGAATATTTCATTTATGGCTGCAGCAGCCGGTTTTGGTAGTTATTCAACAATCATTATGATGATTGTTTTAGTTGGTTTTACATACTTTTTCATGATTAAGCCACAAAAGAAGCGTCAACAACAAGCAATGGACATGCTTTCTAAGCTTAAGAAGGGCGACAAGGTTATCTTAGTAAGTGGTTTACATGCTAAGATTGATTCAGTTAATGACAAGGACAAGACAGTTGTTGTTGATGCTGATGGAATTTTCTTAACTTTTAGTAAGATGGCAGTTCGTCAAGTTGTTGAATCTGCACCTAAGCAAGAAGTAAATCCTGCAGAAACTGAAGAAAAGGCTGCTTCAGAAGAAGAACAAGCTAACGAAGACAAGTAAGATAGACGCCGTGAGGCGTTTTTTCTATGTCTAAAACTAGAATGTTGTAAAATTATTTATGAATGTGAGTAAGACTTAGAAGGGATGACTATGAAAAATATACCAGTAATTATGACTATTTTTGGTGGTAGTGGTGATTTGGCCCATCGAAAATTGTATCCAGCTTTATTTAACTTATATGAACAAGACTTAATTAAAGATAACTTTGCAGTAATTGGGACGGCGCGTAGGCCATGGAGTCATGATTATTTACGTGAGCAAGTTATGGATGCTGTTCATGAAAATAATAAAGAAGTTGATGAAAATCACTTAAAGCAGTTTGCAAGTCATTTTTATTACCAATCACATGATGTAACAAATACTGAACATTACCAAGCAATTAAAGATTTAGCTAATGACTTAGATAGTCGTTATAGCGCTCAAGGTAATCGCATCTTTTATATGGCAATGGCTCCTCGCTTTTTTGGAACAATTGCAACTCATATTAATGACCAAAAGTTAATTGGCAGTGGCTTCAACCGAATTGTGGTTGAAAAACCTTTTGGCCGCGATCTTGCTTCAGCTAGTGAATTAAATGAAGAAATTAAGGCCTCATTCAATGAAAATTCTGTATATCGAATTGACCATTATCTTGGTAAAGAAATGATTCAAAATATTTTACCAATGCGCTTATCCAACCCATTAATTAAGAATATTTGGTCAGGTGAATATATCAAAAATATTCAAGTTACTTTGGCTGAAAATCTAGGTGTTGAAGCACGTGGTGGATACTATGAAACTTCTGGTGCCTTGCGCGATATGGTCCAAAATCATATCTTCCAAATAATTACTTTATTAGCAATGGGTGAACCAACTGCACTTACTTCAGAAGCTATTCATGCTAAGAAGCAAGAATTACTTGATAGCATGGTTATTCCTTCAGCTGATGAAATAAAGACAGCCTTTGTTAGAGCGCAATATGCCGGAACAGATGATACTTTTGGCTATTTACAAGAACCAAATGTTGCTCCTGATTCTAAAACAGAAACTTTTGCAGCCGGGAAAGTGAAGTTTACTAAAGGATCATTAGCTAATGTTCCAATTTACTTTAGAACTGGTAAAAAGCTGCGAGAAAAGAAGAACCGGATTGATATTGTCTTAAAGCATATGAACAACTTGTATGGACAAGCTCATTCTAATAACATTACTATCATTATTGATCCTAAGAGTGAAATTTATTTCACAATCAATGGTAAACGGATTTCTGAGCCTGGAATTCGTCGTGAAAATTTAGCTTATGAATTTTCAGATTATGAAAATTCACTAGTTCCAGATGGTTATGAACGTTTACTTCATGATGTTTTTGTGGGAGATCAAACTAACTTCACTCACTGGAGTGAACTTGCTAAGTTCTGGGAATTTATTGATGCAGTTGAAGATGCTTGGCAAGGTGAAAACAAAACTATCGATAAATTAATTCAATATCCACAAGGGAAATTGGGACCAAAACAAGCTAGTGAAATTTTTGAAACCCCAACTGAACGATGGATTTATGAATAATGGATTTACTTCCTAAAAATGATATTCATCGCAAAATTATCCATTTAGATATGGATGCTTTTTATGCTTCAGTTGAAATGAGAGATAATCCTGAGCTTAAAAATAAGGCGTTAGTAATTGCTCATGATCCTCGTGAATATAATGGTCATGGGGTAATTGCGACTGCAAATTATCTTGCTCGGCAATATGGTATAAATTCTGCAATGCCAGCAATTGAAGCCGTTAGAAAAATACCCAAAGATAAGTTAGTTTTTGTAACACCGAACTTTGATAAATATCGGCATGTTTCAGCTCAAGTTCATGAAATTATGCATGCTGTAACTGATCAAGTGGAAAGTGTAGCTTTAGATGAAGCATACATGGATGTAACTAATAATAAACTAGGTAACTTTAGTGCAATTGAATTAGGCTGTTATATGCAAGAGAGAATATACAAAGAGTTGCATCTTGGTGCTAGTTTTGGTGTTAGTTACAATAAATTTTTAGCCAAAATGGGTTCTGAGTATGCCAAGCCCTTTGGTAGAAGTGTAATTCTGCCGCAAGAAGCCGTGGCTTTTCTTGCAGACCAACCGATTAAGAAATTCCCTGGGGTCGGGAAAAAGACGCAAGGAACTTTTAAAGAATTAGGGCTACAGACTGGTAGAGATTTACAACAATTATCAGTAAAAAAGTTAACAAGCTTATTTGGAAAATTTGGCTATCAATTAGCACTTCATGCACATGGAATTGATTTTTCACCAGTTAAGGCGCAGCGCAAGCGAAAATCAATTGGCCGTGAAAATACTTATTTACCAGTTTTATTTGACCAAAATGAAATTTTACGTAACTTAAGAAATTTTGCTGAAGTCATTAGTAAGCAGCTAAAAGAAAAAAAGTTGCAAGGTAAAGTAGTAACAATTAAGGTAAGAACTCCAGATTTTGTTACCAAAACTAAGCGACAAACTTTACCTAAATTCACAAGTGATGAACAAGTGATTTATCAAGCTAGCTATGAATTACTTAGGCAGGTCGATTATCAGACTGCCGGCATTCGCTTATTGGGAATTAGTGTTAGCCAGCTTGAAAGTATTCGATATGCAGAAATAAATCTTGGTTTATTTTCAACTGATTGGTAAAATATATTTTTTATCTGATAGAATTTATATTGAATTTATTAATAAGGGAGCACATTATTATGTCTAATACTACTTTTGATGAAATCTATGCCAAAATTAAAGAATATGACACAATCATTTTACATCGTCATATTAGTCCAGATCCTGATGCAATTGGTTCACAAGCTGGGCTTGGACGTTCGATTAAATTGGCATTCCCAGAAAAGCGAGTTTTATATGCTGGTGTTGACTGGGGCGATTTAACTTGGATTAATAAGGGCGACGATATCAAGGATGAAGACTACAAGGGAGCATTGGTTATTACAACTGATACAGCTGATCGACCACGGGTTTCAGACCAACGCTACGATATGGGGGACTTTTTAATTAAGATTGATCACCACCCTAATGTTGATCCTTATGGTGATTTATATTATGTAAATGATCAAGCTCCTGCAGCAAGTGAAATTATTGCTGATTTCTTGATTAGCCAAAAGATGCCAATTACTGCTGAAGTTGCTTTGCCAATCTATGCCGGAATTGTTGGCGATACTGGACGTTTCATGTATCCAGAAACAACTGCTCACACCTTTGAAATTGCAGCAATGCTTGCAAAGACTGGTATTGATTTGACTCAAATCGCTAGAAACATCAGTGATGTAACTTTCAAGCAAGCCAAACTTCAAAGTAGCGTATTAGACTACATGACAGTTGATAAGTCAGGAGCAGCTTATGCAGTACTAACCCAAGCTGACTTGAAGAAGATGGGAGTTACAACTGAAGAAGCTTCTGTAACTGTTTCAACTCCTGGTAGAATTAAAGATATTTTGACTTGGAGTGTAATTGTTGAATTAGAAGATGGTACTTATCGAGTACATTATCGTTCAAAGGGCCCAGTTATTAATGGTTTAGCTGCTAAGCATAATGGTGGTGGCCATGCTTTAGCAAGTGGTGCTAAGGCCAAAGATGAAGCAGAAATTAAACAAATTTTTGCGGAATTAATTGATGTTACAAACAAGTATAAGGAAGAACATGAATAATATTTTTTTAGATTCACGAATTAACGCAAATCTTCAAGCAGGTCTTGAAAAAATAAACTTTAAAAAGCCAACTAAGGTTCAAGCAGAAGTTATTCCTGTCTTTTTGACTGGTAAGAATATGCTAGTTCAAGCTGCAACCGGTTCTGGTAAGACTCATGCTTACTTAATTCCCGCTCTTAATGAAGTAGCTCCAAGCAGTCAAACTACCCAAATAGTTATTACTGCTCCCAGTCGTGAGTTAGCCCAACAGCTTTATAATGTTGCGCGGCAATTGAGAGATGCAAGTAATTTAGATCTTTCAATTTCTCTTTTAGCTGGTGGTAGTGATCGTGAACGCCAAATTTCTAAGGCAGAAAGTAAGGCACCACAAGTTATAGTTGCTACTCCTGGTAGGTTACTTGATTTTGCTAAAAAGCGGATTATCAACTTAGAAAATACTAAGTGCTTTATTATTGACGAAGCAGATATGTCACTTGATTTGGGATTTTTAGGTGATATTGATCAAGTTGCAGCACGTATGCCTAAAACTGTACAAATTGCTGCATTTTCTGCAACAATTCCAGTTAAGCTTGATAACTTTTTGCGTAAATATATGCAAAAACCCGAAAGAATTATTGTTGAAAATCCGGCTGTTATTGCTCCTACAATTAAAAATGACTTGCTTGATATTGGTTCTAAAGACAGAAAGAATATTTTGTACAAGTTGTTAACAATGGGGCAACCATACCTAGCCTTAGTTTTTGCCAATACTAAGACTAAAGTTGATGAAATTACCAGCTACTTGCAAGATCAAGGGTTGAGAGTAGCTAAGATTCATGGCGGGATTACTGAACGTGAAAGAAAGAGAACCTTACGTTTAGTGCGCCAAGGCGACTTTCAATATGTTGTTGCAACTGACTTAGCTGCTCGTGGAATTGATATTGATGGTGTCAGCTTAGTAATTAACTATGAATTACCTAAAGACTTAGAGTTTGTAATTCATAGAATTGGACGAACAGGTCGGAATGGATTAAAGGGGCATGCTATTACTTTAATCCGTGAAGAAGAAATGAATTTAGTTGGCCAATTAGAACACGTTGGTGTTCAATTTAACTTTGTTGAATTGAAGAACGACGAATTAGTAGAAAGAACTCACTATCGCCGTCGTATTCAAAGAAGTGCAACTAATCATAAGTTAGATAATCGTCTAATTGGATATGTTAAAAAGGCTAAGGTTAAGAAAAAGCCAGGTTATAAAAAGAAAATTAAAAAAGCAATTGCTGAAGATGCTAAGCAAAAGCGAAAGCTTGAAAAACGTCATGAGGCAAGAGTTGAAAAACGTCGTCGCAAGCGCAAACGCGTTGACAAATAATGGCTAAGTAGTAAAATTATTTTCAGCTTAAGATATGTTTTTTACTGAACTTATTTTCAGAGAGGGATGCTTTGGTGGGAAATCCTAATAAGAAGTAAAAAATGCTCCTTTAAGTTCTTAAATTTCGATATTAAAGTGGTAACAAACACTGTTGCAATCAAGGTGGTACCGCGCGTTGGCGTCCTTGAATATGTGCAATAGTGTTTTTTTATTTAAGGAGATAACGATGAAGAAGCTTACAAGTTCAGAGTTTCGGCAAATGTACCTTGATTTCTTTAAAGAACATGGTCACATGGTTTTGCCATCACAATCATTAATCCCACAAGATGATCCAACTTTACTTTGGATTAACTCTGGGGTTGCAACTATGAAGAAGTATTTCGATGGTTCAGTTGTTCCTAAGAACCGTAGAATTACTAGTTCACAAAAGTCAATCAGAACTAACGATATTGAAAACGTTGGTAAGACTGCTCGTCACCAAACTTTCTTTGAAATGCTAGGTAACTTCAGTGTTGGTGACTACTTTAGAGATGAAGCTATTCCTTGGGCTTGGGAATTCTTAACTAGTCCTAAGTGGCTTGGTTTAGACAAGGATAAGCTTTACTGTACTGTTTACCCTAAAGACGTTGATTCTCAAAGAGTTTGGGAAAAGGCAGGGATGCCAAAAGACCACATTATCAAGTTAGAAGACAACTTCTGGGATATTGGTGAAGGTCCATGTGGTCCTGATACTGAAATTTTCTACGACCGTGGTCAAGAAAATAACGACGTAGCTGAAGATGACCCAGAAAACTTCCCAGGTGGTGAAAACGCACGTTACCTTGAAATTTGGAACATTGTGTTTTCACAATACAACCACTTACCAAATGGTGAATATGTTGATCAACCACACAAGAACATCGATACTGGGATGGGTCTTGAACGGGTACTTTCAATCTTGCAAGATGCCCCAACTAACTTTGAAACTGACTTATTCATGCCAATGATTCATGAAACTGAAAAGATGAGTGCTGGCAAGAAATACGCAACTAACAAGGAAGATGACGTTGCCTTTAAGATTATTGCTGACCACGTACGTGCAGTTTCATTTGCAATTGGCGATGGTGCACTTCCATCAAACTCAGGCCGTGGCTATGTTTTACGTCGTTTAATTAGACGTGCTGACTTAAACGGTAAGCGTTTAGGTATTAACGGAGCCTTTCTTTACAAATTAGTACCAGTTGTTGGTAAAGTTATGGAAAGTCACTACCCAGAAGTCTTGAAGCAAGCTCCATTCATTCAAAAAGTAATTAAGAATGAAGAAGACCGCTTCGGTGCTACTCTTGAATCAGGTTTAACTTTACTTGATGACTTAATCGAAAAAGCAAGTGCAAATGACGACAAGACTATTTCTGGTAAGGATGCCTTCAAGTTATTTGATACTTACGGTTTCCCATATGAATTAACTTTTGAAGCTGCTCAAGACAAGGGCTTAAAAGTTGATAAAGCTGGCTTTGATAAGGAAATGGAAGCTCAAAAAGAACGTGCTAGAAAAGCTCGTGGTGACTTACAATCAATGGGGCGTCAAGATGAAACCCTGATGAACATTAAGGACAAGTCAGAATTTGAATACGGCGTTTACGAAGAAAAGCATGCTAAGTTAATTGACATCGTGGTTAACGACAAGTTAGTTGATAAGGCTGATGGCGAATCTGCAACTTTGATTTTTGATAAGACTCCATTTTATGCAGAACGTGGTGGTCAAGTAGCTGACCATGGTGATATTTATGACCAAGATGGTGACTTAGTTGCTAAGGTTATCGATGTGCAACATGCTCCAAATGACCAAAACTTGCACTTTGTTGACCTTGTTTTGCCAATGGAAAAGGGTAAGGAATATGTCTTAAAGATTGATGCTCACCGCCGTGAAGGCTTGCGTCACTCACATACTGCAACTCACTTGATTCACGCAGCATTACGTGAAGTTTTAGGTGAACATACTCACCAAGCTGGTTCTTTAGTTGATCCTGACTTCTTACGTTTCGACTTCACTGCTATTGACCCAATGACACCACGTGAAATTGAAACTGTTGAACGTTTAGTTAACCAAAAAATTTGGGAAAATATTGAAGTTAAGACTACTATTACTGACCCTGAAACTGGTAAGAAGATGGGTGCATTAGCTCTCTTTAACGGTAAATATGGTGATAAGGTTCGCGTTGTTCAAGTTAATGACTTCTCAATCGAGTTCTGTGGTGGTACTCACTGTGCAAATACTGCCCAAATTGGTATCTTCAAGATTATTTCTGAACAAGCAATTGGTGCCGGTATTCGCCGAATCGAAGCTGTAACTAGCGAAAAGGCCTACGAATATCTTGCAAATCGTGATGCTTTACTTGAAGAAATCAAGAAAGAAGTTAAGGCTACTAAAGCTGAAGATATTAAGACTAAGATTACTTCACTTGAAGAAGAATTACATGCTAGTCAAAAGAAGGCTAGCGAACTTGAATCAGAAATTAATGCAGCAAAAGCAAGTGATATTTTTGAAAATGTTCAAGAAGTTAATGGTTTAAAGGTTATCGCAGCAATTGCCAATGTAAATGGTATGAACGATTTACGTGAACTTGCTGATAACTGGAAATCTTCTAACAAGAGTGATGTTTTAGTTCTTGCTTGTGCAAATGATGGTAAAGCTAATATGGTTATTAGTTTAACTGACGCTGCTTTAGATAAAGGGCTTAAGGCAGGCAATTTAATTAAGGTTGCAGCTCCTATCTTTGGTGGTGGCGGTGGTGGCCGTCCAAACATGGCACAAGCTGGTGGTAAGAACCCTGCAGGCCTTAAAGATGCAATTGCAGCCGTAATTAACGAGATTAACAAGTAAAATTAATTGTTTTAACCGCGTTTTTCAAGTAGAATTGCCATAGGAGGAATGAAAAATGAGTTCGCTAGATAAAACTATGCATTTTGATTTCAATCAAAATAAAGGCAAAAATGTTTATGATACTTTACAAGATGTTTATAGTGCTCTTGAAGAAAAAGGTTATAATCCAACTAACCAGATTGTAGGATACTTACTTTCTGGCGACCCAGCTTATATTCCTCGGCATAATGATGCACGTAATTTGATTTTGAAACATGAACGTGATGAAATTATCGAGGAATTAGTCAAGAGTTACTTAGGCAAGGATAAGTAATGCGTTTATTAGGCCTTGATGTTGGTTCAAAGACCGTTGGTGTAGCAATTAGTGATGAGCTAGGGCTTACTGCACAAAAACTAGAAACAATTTCAATTGATGAAACTCGACACAATTTTGGTATGAAAGCAATAAAAAAATTAGTGCGAGAATATGATGTAACTGGTTTTGTACTAGGTCTACCCAAAAATATGGATGGTTCTGATGGGGTAAGCGTGAGTCGAAGTAAGAATTATGGTAAGAGACTAGAAGACAAGTTTTCATTACCAGTTGCTTATTCTGATGAACGTTTGACAACAATTGAAGCAGATCGCGTTTTGATTGAAGAAGCTGAAATCCATGACCGCAAGAAAAGAAAAGAAGTCATTGATCAAATGGCGGCGGTTTTAATTTTACAGAATTATTTAGATTTAAAGAGAAGGAACACTGATGGCAGCAACAATTAATCCAGGCGATGACAAAGATCGCCAAATTACCTTAGTTGATGACCAAGGTAATGAAGAATTATTTGAAATTTTATTCACCTTTCATTCAGACGATTATGACAAGAGTTATGTGTTACTATATCCAGCTGCAATTGCTGAAGATGAAGATATTGAAGTTCAAGCTTTTAGCTATGATGCAAATGCAGATGGTGATGTAACAAGTAGCGACTTACATGAAATTGAATCTGATGAAGAATGGGCCATGGTTCAAGGAGTCTTGAACACATTCTTAGATGATGATCGTTTAAGCGGTGAATAATTAAAGGGACTGGTTTAGGCCGGTCCTTTTTTATAGGTAAAAGGGAATATGAATCATAAGATTTTAAAGATACTAGAATATCCAAGAATTACTGAAAAATTAGCTCAAGAAGCAGTTACTGATACAGCCAAAAAGCAAGCACAAGATTTACAACCTAGTGATAACTCTGCCCAAGTCAGGCTAATGCTGTCCCAAACACGTGCTGTAGCGAATTTATTACGAATTAGAGGGCAATTACCTATTGTAAATTTTAAGCCCTTAGAAGGCAGCTTAAAGCGCTTAAAGGTAAAGGCAAGTTTGAATGCAGAAGAATTAGCGAATATCTTACTTATTTTGACTTTGGCGAAAGAAATTAATGACTTTATTGAAAAAAATGAAGATGCTGAACTTGATTTAAGTGCAATTGATAAAATCTTACAAGACTTGCAATTACCTGCTGAATTATTGTCTGAATTAAAGCATTCAATTGATTTTGATGGTAGTGTATTAGATTCTGCTTCTACTGAATTAGCTAGATTGCGACATGATTTAGCTGCTAATGAAGAAGAAATCAAAAATAAAATGACTGCTTTGACAAAATCGGCAAGTAAGTACTTATCAGAAGGTTTAGTTACTATTCGTGATGATCGATATGTATTGCCGGTTAAGCAAGAATTTAAGGGTAAGCTTGGCGGGGTTGTTCATGATCAAAGTGCTAGTGGTCAAACCTTGTTTGTAGAGCCTGAAGCAGTTTTGAATTTAAATAATCGTCAACAAAGCTTGCTGGCACAAGAGCGAAAAGAAATTCGTAAGATTTTGAAGCACTTATCAGCTTTGGCAGGTGAAGATACTGAATGTTTGAGAAAGATTAGTGATGCATTGACAGAGCTTGATTTCTTACAGGCAAAAGCTAAATTAGCTAAGAAAATGAAGGCTACTCAGCCTCAAATTTCTGATAATCATGAAGTTCTTTTACGCCAAGCTCGTCACCCCTTAATTGATCCAGAAAAAGTAGTACCAAATGATATTAGTTTGGGGATTGATTTTGATACGATGCTAATCACTGGGCCTAACACTGGTGGTAAAACAATAACATTAAAGACTTTGGGATTGATTCAGTTAATGGCCCAGTCTGGGTTATTTATTCCAACAAGCGAAAATAGCCAAGTGGGTGTCTTTGATGAAATTTATGCAGATATTGGTGATGAGCAATCTATTGAACAGTCTTTGAGTACTTTTTCTTCACACATGAATGATATTATCTATATCATGAAGCATGTAAATAAAAATACTTTAGTCTTAATTGACGAAATTGGGGCAGGTACTGATCCTGAAGAAGGGGCAAGCCTGGCGATTGCAATTTTGGATGAATTGCGAGAACATGGTGCAAAAATTATGGTTACTACCCACTATCCTGAGCTGAAGCTCTACGGGTATAATCGTGATCGAACAACTAATGCTTCAATGGAATTTGATGTGAAGAATTTGACTCCAACCTACATTTTACAAGTGGGTATTCCAGGTTATTCAAATGCGTTTGCAATTACTAGAAGATTAGGGATGAACGAAAAAGTTGTTAAAAAAGCTGAAAGCTTAACTAAAGACTCTGATTCAGAACTAAATAAAATGATTGCCCGATTAAATGAACAAACCAAAGAAGTAACGGCTAAGCGTAAATTCCTAGCTAAAAATTTAGAAAAATCTGAAGAACTTTTAAAGAAGTTACAAGATGGCTTAGATATTTACAATCAGCGGGTACAAAGACAATTAGAATTTGCCAATGAACGGGCCAATGAAGTGGTCGCCAAAAAACGTAAAAAAGCCGAAGCAATTATTGCGGAATTAGAAAAACAAAAAGCCAGTGGCGCAGCAATTAAAGAAAACAAGTTAATTGATGCTAAGGGTGATTTTAATAAATTGTCTAAGGAAGCAGATAATTTAGCTCATAATAAGGTTTTAAGAAGAGAAAAAAAGCGGCATAATGTTGCAGTTGGTGACCAAGTTAAGGTTCTGTCATATGGACAAGTTGGTACAGTTACTAAGAAGCTATCTGATCATGATTATGAAGTTCAAATGGGAATTGTGAAACTTAAAGTTACAGATCGCGACATTGAAAAAGAAGCAAATAAAGCTCTTAAGAAAAAGCAAACCATTGTTAGAACTACTCGAAAACTTAATCGAGCAAGTGCAAGTAGTCAGTTAGATTTACGAGGTCAGCGTTATGAAGAAGCTATGGTTAATTTAGATCGATATATGGATGCTTCTTTGTTAGCTGGATTGAGTAGTGTGGTAATTGTTCATGGTATTGGAACTGGCGCGATTAGACAAGGGGTTTGGCAATATTTAAAATCTAGTCGGCATGTCAAAAGTTTTAACTATGCACCTGCTAATGAAGGTGGTAACGGAGCAACGATAGTTGAATTAAAATAGTGAGCAAGTTACTTGCAAAAAGTAAGTGCTAATCATAGAATTAAAGTACAAATAAAAAATTAGTTTTATAGAGTAGAGGTAATTAAAATGGTCGAAGCTTTAACAGATCAAAATTTTGCTGAAGAAACTAAGGAAGGCGTAGTTTTAACTGACTTTTGGGCAACTTGGTGTGGTCCATGCCGGATGCAATCACCAATTATTGATCAATTGGCAGAAGAACGCCAAGATGTAAAATTTACTAAGATGGATGTTGATGAAAATCAATCAACAGCTAAGAATCTAGGAATTATGGCAATCCCTACTTTAATCATTAAAAAAGATGGAGAAGTTGTGGATCGAATTACTGGTTATACACCAAAAGAGAAATTAGATGAAATTTTAGATCAATACACTGATTAATAGATAAACTAAAAGAGGTTACTTCGTTTGAAGTAGCCTCTTTTAATGCAATTAATATTGAGCAATGATTTGAACTTTGTTTTCTTTATCATTGATAACAACGCTACTTTCACAATCGCGTTGATTTGCACTTGCTAAACAAGCGCTGATAATACCAGCCTCAAGTTCAAAATCTTTATTGTCACTATTTAAGCGATCTTCTACAACTTGACCACTTAATTCAAAAGTGGCTCCAACTCTCTTTTCAGTAATTAACTTTAAATCCCCAAATTGAGCCATTTGAAAGAAGTCAATTAAAGATTCTGTATCACTTAAAGCATATTTATTAGCAATTTTTTTACCAGCCCAATATAAAATTTCTTTAGTATCTTCCCCTAAAATAGTTGGTAATAAAAAATCGCGATAAAGTTGATTAATAAAATATGAGTGTTCGTTATTTTCTTGCATAGCTTTCCATCCCTTTGTATTCTTTTCTATTTTACATTAAACTAGGGGAAGCGAAAAATATTTTTTACAAGTCTGAGGAGAAAAAATCATGGATAATCGACCAATTGGATTATTAGATTCCGGATTAGGTGGCTTAACCGTCCTCAAAAAGGTTATGAAAAAACTACCAAATGAAGCAACGGTTTTTATTGGTGACCAGGCCCACATGCCATATGGTGATAAAACAACCGAAGAAGTAATCGAATTAACAAGAAGAAGTGTCAATTTTTTACTGTCAAAAAATGTAAAAGTAATTATTTTTGCATGTAATACGGCAACAGCTGCAGCAATGGAAGTAATTCAAAAAGAAATTACTCCTCAAATTATTGGAGTTATTCAATCAGGTAGCTTAGCTGCAGCTAGAACCACTAAAAATAATAAAGTTGCAGTAATTGGTACGCATGTTACGATTGAATCTCATGCTTATAGTAGAGAAATTAAATTCCGTAATCCTGATATTGAAGTTACAGAACTTGCAACCCCTCAATTAGCACCACTTGTAGAAGCACAACGTGATTACGCTTACAATATTGATGTGGTAAGGGATAGTTTAGACTCCCTAAAGGAAAAAGAATTTGATACAATGGTCTTAGGTTGTACACATTATCCAATTATTGAGAAAGAAATTTCTAAAGTTGTTGGAAGTACAATTAAGCTAGTAGATCCAGCAGATCAAGTTGCGCAATATACTGAAAATGTTTTAAAGCGTGATGGGATGCTAGCAGGAAAAAAAGGAAAACGTGAATACTATACAACCGGTGATTGCCAAAAGTTTACTGAAATTGCTCGTAAATGGTTAGATGATCCGGAGTTAGTAGCTACTCATGTAGAAACGGGAGAAGATTTATGAGTAAAGTATTATTATTTGCAACTAATAACAAAAATAAAGTTAAAGAACTAAAAGCAGCTTTCCGAAAGGCCGGCTTAGATATTGAAGTTAAAACTAATGCGGACTTAGAAGCAGCTCCACATGTTAATGAAAATGGTAGTACATTTGAAGAAAATGCTACTTTAAAGGCCCATGCTTTAGCAGAATTCTCAAAGATGCCAACTTTAAGTGATGATTCTGGTTTAGTTGTTGATAAGTTAAATGGTGCTCCTGGTGTACATTCAGCAAGATATGGTGGTGAAGCACATAATGACGCAAGAAATAATGCTAAGTTACTTGCATCATTAGGTGGTATTCCAGAAGAAGAAAGATCAGCTAAGTTCTGCTCAACTTTTGTTTTATCAATGCCAGGTCATTTTGATAAAGACTTAGTTGTAACAGGAGAATGTGAAGGGGTAGTTTTGGCGATTCCTCGTGGACATGATGGCTTTGGTTATGATCCATTATTCTATGTTCCAGAAAAAGGAAAAACTTTTGCAGAAATGACAACTGATGAAAAGAATGAAATTTCTCACCGTGGTAAAGCACTTAAACAATTAGTAGAAAAGATGCCAGCTTGGCTTGAACAATTTTAAGAGGTAAGTTATGCCATTTGTACATATTGAATTAATTAAGGGCAGAAGTCCCGAACAATTAGAAAATTTAATGAAAGACGTTACTGACGCTGTTCATAAAAATACAGGTGCTCCTAAAGAGCATATCCATGTAATTATTAATGAATTAGGTCCACATACTTATGGGCAAGGTGGACAATGGCGTGCATAAAAAAGGTCCTGGAAGAATCCAGGACCTTTTTATTTTAAGTGAGCAAATTCAATGCCAGCATCTTGAAAAGCTTTAATATAGCCACTTAAATAATTATTTTTTATTTCAGTTGAATTTCCGCCAATTACTTGTAAGTGCACTTGAATTGTAACGTTTGGCCCCTCTTGCTTGGTTACACCATAATTGGTAGGTGGGGTTGATAAAAACTTTTCATTTCGTTTGAGCTGCTTATTAACTTGATTAATTAGCGTATTTACTTTGGTTAAATCATTTTTGGCTAATAAGTTTAATTCAATATCTATTCCAGTACCACCATGAGATAAATTAGTTACTTCCAAGATTTTTCGGTTGGGGATATAGGTAAGGGAACCGTCTATTTGTTTAATGCAAGTTGTTCTAATACCTAAGCGGACGACCGTTCCTGTTTCTGTTCCAATTTTTACTAAATCTCCTACATTATACTGATCTTCACTTAAAATGAAGAAGCCATTTACAAGGTCGCTAACAAAACCCTGAGCGCCCATACCTAAGGCAAGGGAGAAAATACCTGCACTGGCTATTAAGGTGCCGACAGGGACGCCTAGAATGCTTAAAACGCCAAATAAATAGAAAAATAATGTAGTATATTGGAAAACATTGGTTGATAAGTTGGCAATTGTCTGACTACGCTTGTTTAACTTAACTTTGCCTTTTAAAAAGTATTTGGTAATTACACGTTTACCAAAATTATTAATTAAAAGAAAAATTGCAGTAGTAATACTTAACTGCCAAATTACACTTATAAAGCTATTTAAATACTTTGACCAGTCGATTGACCAATTTGAAAACATTTTTGAAGCTAACGTGTACATTTATTTCCTCATTTCGTGCTATTATGTTAATAGCATACCAGATAATGATGTAAATTGTCAGATAGACTAAATCATGCTAGACTTTTTTTAGATGAATTAATTTGGAGGAAAAATAATGTTAATTTCTTATGGTGCATTAGCTGGCTTAATTGCAGCGGTTGCTTTTTTGTTGTTTGTATTATTTACTATTCCTGTTCTTTTAAGAACTACTAAGACTTTGAAAAAAGTTGAACAAACAATGGACATCACTAATGATGCTTTGGGGAAGATGAGTAATGATATTGACGACATTATGAAGCAAACCAATGACTTACTTGATAAAACTAATAATTTATTAGAAGATGTAAACTCCAAGATGAAAACTGTTGAACCTGTTGTTCAAGCAGCAGCAGATTTGGGTGAAAGTGTATCTGACCTTAATTCATCATCACGTAAATTGGCAACTCGTTTTTCTGAGGTGAATATTAAGAAGACGGGGTTGATGACCACTATTTTGACAAGTATTTTGGCTAGACGCAGAAGACGTCGCGGTTTAGATTAGAAAAGATTGGAGAGTTTCTCTATGAAAAAATTAGGAGCATTTGTATTTGGAACAGTTGTTGGTGCAGCAGCCGGTTTAGCAGCAGCTGCTTATCTTCTTCCAGATGAAACAATTGAAGAATTAAAGCAAAAGCTTGATAATAATGAAACTTTGAATGACTTAAAAAAGAAGTATGATAATTCAACTGAAGTTGTAAAAAATCAACTTGCTGCCTTTCCGAAAAATGTTGAAGATGATTCAGAACTTAAGGATTTTGATGATATTGTAATTGATTCAACTAAGCATAATCTGGGTAGCAATGAAAATGATGATAACGAAACTTTAAGTGATTTAGAAAACGCTGAAAAGTAAAAAAGCTTTACCGAAAGGTAAAGCTTTTTTATTTACTATTTTTTGTCACGTAATGGGATGTATTTAAGCGATTTGTCAGTTTTGGTAAATGGTTCAAAACCGTTCTTAGTTACAACACCGCAGTCTTCAATTCGAACACCACCAACGCCTGGAATATAGATGCCTGGTTCAATTGAAAAACACATGCCTTCTTCAATTACTAAATCATTGCCTTGCATAATTGATGGAAATTCGTGAACATTCTTACCAATTCCGTGACCAAGACGGTGGATAAAGTATTCGCCATAGCCAGCCTTAGTAATAATGTCACGTGCAACTGCATCTAGTTCAGCAGCTGTAATACCTGGCTTAGCTGCTTCAATTGCAGCTTGTTGAGCTTCACGGTCAATTTCATAGATTTCTTTTTGCTTATCAGTTGGAGTTCCATAAGCTACTGTTCTTGAAGAATCAGATGCATAGCCTTTATGCATGGTACCTAAGTCAAAGAGGACCAATTCATTAGGCTTAATCGTATTCATTGTAGGACCAAGGTGGGGGTTAGATGCGTTTTCACCAGCTTGAACAATAGTTTCAAAACTTTGGTGCATTACACCTTTTTGTAACTTAAGTTGATAATCAATCTGACCAGCAATGTATCTTTCTGTTACACCAGTTGCGATATTATCAAAACCGATTTGAAAAGCAAAGTCAGCTTCAGCTCCTGCAGCTTTTAACTTTTCAACTTCTTCAGGAGTTTTGTAAAGTCTTAAATGATCGATGAATTCAGATAAATTAGTATCAAAATCACTGTTATTAAAGACTTGACGCAAAAAGTTATAGCGTTCAACTGGCAAATTATTTTGTTCAATTGCCCAATGCTTGAATGACTTGGTTCTCTTTTCTACATGATTTTTAATGATTTGCCATGGATTTTCGTGGTCTAAATAACCGTATACATCACCATTCCATTCAGAATGCTTGGCTTCTTCGACGTTTAGAGCAGGACAGAAGATGAAAGGTTCAGCATCTTTAAATGCCAATAAGGCAAAGATTCTTTCCTCAGGTTCCATTTCATAACCGGTAAAATAAGCGATTGTAATTGGGTTTGAGATATAAGCTGCATCAACATTATGTTCAGCTAACCAATTTTGTAATTTATCTAAATTCATGCTCTTTTCTCCTTTATAATTAAAAATCTTTTAAAACTATTATATAACAATATAAAGAATTTACCATGAAGTGGGCAAGCGTTTGCACCACTAGAGTAATTCGTGGTATTGTTATATGATGAGTTAGTGAAAGATGAGGAGCGAAATTATGCATAAGCAAGAAGTAACTATTTATGATGTTGCTCGCGAAGCTAAAGTTTCGATGGCTACAGTTTCGCGAGTAGTGAACGGCAATAATAACGTTCGTAAGGAAACCCGTGATCGGGTAATGGAAGTAATTAATCGCCTCCATTATCAACCTAATGCAGTAGCTCAAGGTTTAGCTTCTAAAAGAACTACTACAGTTGGTATTATCGTACCAGATTTAACTAATTTGTATTTTGCAGAGTTGTCAAAGGGTATTGATGATATTGCAACTTTATATAAGTACAACATTATCCTTTCAAGTACTGAAAATAAGTTGTTAAAGGAAGATCAAGTTATTCAGGGATTGCTTAATAAGCAAGTCGATGGTGTTATTTATATGGGGGACCGTCTTTCAGATGAAGCAGCAGCGGCCTTTGAAAGAACAAATACGCCTGTTGTTTTAGCTGGAACAATTGATTCAAGAGAACAATTTGCATCAGTTAATATTGATTATCAAAAATCTGATAAAGAAGCTTTAACCTTGTTATTAGATAATGGCTGCAAAGAAATAGCTTTGATTTTAGCAGATGGTGAAGCATCTATTAACAAAGAAAATAGAATTAGAGCCTACCAAGAATTTGCTGAGGAAAATAATTTAACTAAGCATATTTATCAAGATATTTATTCTTACCAAGATGGTTACGACTTATATGGTAAGCTTGAAAAAGATGGAATTGATGCTGCTTTAGTAACTAGAAACTTGTCAGCAGTGGGGATTATGAATGCTGCGTTAGATGATGGTAAGAAGATTCCAGATGATTTGGAATTGATTACATCAAATGCCACTGCAATTTCTGAAGTCGTTCGTCCAAGTTTAACTAATATTAAGCAACCTTTATATGACATTGGTGCCATAGCAATGAGAATGCTAACTAAATTAATGGCGAATGAAGAATTAGATGAACAACATATGGTAATGCCTTACGAATTGGTAGAAAAAGGTAGTACTAGCAGAAAATAAATAAAAAAGCTGGGAGGTTATCCTCCCAGCTTTTTTGTTCAAATTATTCAGCATCTTTAGTTAATTCGTAAATTGCTTCAGCGTAAATGCTAATTGAATTAATTAAATCGTCAACTTTCATATATTCATTTGCTTGGTGCATAACCATTGGTGCATCTTCTGGTTGAGCACCAAAGGCAACCCCATGTTCAAATAAACGACCATAAGTACCGCCACCGATAACAACTTCGTGACCTGGAAGACCGGTTTGCTTTTCAAAAACATTAAGCAAAGTCTTAACAAGCGGATCATCACCTGGTACATAGTGAGGTTCTTCAAAGCCATTAAATGAAGCTTCTAAGATGTCACCATATTTTTCAGTAACTTGCTTAACCATCTTCTCTGGATCGGTTCCTTGTGGGTAACGAATGTTATCACGAAGTTCAGCTTTTTCGCCCTTCTTAAAGTCAAACATACTTGGAGCACTTGATAAATCACCCATTAAGTCGTCATGGTGAGCAATGCCTAATTTTTCACCCTTGAAGTCTTCGTGTTCAACGCTACTTAAGAAGTGAATGTAGTTCTTAGCAGTACCAGCTAAGTCAAGATTATCTAAGAAGACTGCTAGGAAAGTAGCTGCGTTACGTCCAACTTGAGGAGCAGAAGCGTGAGCACCTTGACCAACTAATTCTAAGTTAGCAGTATCACCTTCAATTTCGAATTTGCCTTCTAAGTTGTTATCAGCTAAGAATTTTTCAAAACTAGTCTTAATGTCAGCTAAGTTATCAGCCTTGATACTTGCAAAAGCCTTTTGTGGAGTTACGTTTTCTGCAATTCCTGCCTTGAAAGTAAGAAGGTCAATACTGCCAGTACCAGCTACTTCTTTAAAGTTCATAATTAAAGTGTAGATACCTTGTTCACCATTGATAATTGGAAATTCGGCATCTGGTGAGAAGACTGGGTCTGGAGTTGGTTCATGCTTTAAGTAGTAGTCAATTCCTACCCAGTTAGTTTCTTCATTAGTACCTAAAACAAAGTCAATCTTCTTCTTTGGCTTGAAGCCAGCTTCCTTCAAAATAAGCATGCCGTAGTATGCAGCTAAAGCTGGCCCCTTGTCATCAGCACTACCACGGCCAATAATCTTACCATCTTGAATTAGCATCTTAAATGGATCAGTTACCCAGCCGTCCCCAGCAGGAACCACGTCCATGTGGCCAATAACACCTAAGCGTTTTTGGCCTTCACCATAATTAACACGTCCAGCGTAATTATTAAAGTTTTGAACATCAAAACCATCTCTTTCAGCAAAGGAAAGAAACTTCTTCATGGCCTTAACTGGACCAGGACCTACAGGATATTCTTCACTAGCGTTATTTAAGTCTTCAGAAGAATCAATCGCAATTAATTCGCCTAAGTCTTTTAAAATATCGTCTTTTTTAGCAAGGGCTAATTTTTTATAATCTAATTCCATCGAAAAAGCCTCCTTAATCATATTAAATTAATTTTATCATAAAAAAAGCGCTTCTTTTATGAAAGCGCCTTGTGATTAAGAAAAGATTTTAAATTTGGATTAAATTGCTGAGTATATGGGTCACGTAAAATAGTAAATGAGAGTAGTTCAATATTACTGTATCTTGTATTTGCATCAAGTAGTTGGTAGCGGCTAAAAGCAAAACTATTAATCGGAAAATTAGTGAATAAAATTTCTCGTGCTTGAACCCAACCTAAGTTAGTCTTAATCCAAAGATTTTTACTAGTACCAGAGAAGCCATAAATTTTATAGTTTTGATTAAATCTTAAATGCTTATGTAAATACGTTAAATGATTTGGCGATAAATATACTTTTACTTTGGTATGCGATGGAGTTTTGATTTGAGAATTGAAATATGGATTCAAGTTATCATAGTTTAAGTCAAAACTTATATAGTCAGCTTTGACAAATGAATTGCCGCCTAGTTGATAATAAAGTTGATTCCCTACTTGAACACTTTTTAGAACATGAACATTTTCTAAAAATGATATTTTGGCTTTATTTGTAACTGGTTGATAGGGATTCATAATAGTCTTGGCTTGATTAAAGCCTAAGTACGTAGCATCTTTATTAATTTCTACTTGCTTTGAGCCTTCTTTGGCTACTTTATATTTGAAACCAGTAGCTGGGAAGTTAGTCACTACTCCATCGATATTATTATTAATTAACCAATTCCAAAGTTTAGGTGACTCATCCATTTCTGCCCAAACGAAAATCTTTTTATCACTACCATGAAGCCATTTTACTAACTCAGGATATTTTTTGATTAAATCACTTGAAACATTAACTGCATTGACATATTGCAGGGTATCATAATTAATTCTTTTTAAGGATCCAACAATAAAAATTCGCTCAACATTTGGAAGTAATTGGCTAAAATAGTATAAACTCTTGGCTGAAAAGGAGTGAATCATTACCCGATTTTCCATATGATATTTTTTAATACTAGATGCAATAACTTTTTCTAAGTTGTTACTTTTATTAACTCCATGGTCAACTTTAGTTTCAAGAATAAACTTAGTATTTGGCTTATCTTTATAGTATTCAAATAGTTGATTTAGACTAATTACATGTTCGCCATTAGAGTATTGAAGCTTACTTAAAGTTTCAAAGGTATTTTGTGATACAATGGCATTTGTACCAACCATTCTTCCTAAGTCGTCATCATGAGAAACAACCGCTATATTATCTTTAGATAAGTGCAAGTCTAACTCAACATAATCGGCTCCGGAATCAAAAGCAGAATTGTCACTTTGAATGGTTTCTTCTGGGTATTTAGTTGGATCTCCACGATGTCCAACAACTAAAAAACCACAATTGATTATAAATATTAAAGATAAGAAAAGGCCCCAATTTAGGCATTTTTTCAATTTCATCTGTCCACCTCTGTTGTTTTTACGATAGCATGGAAAGAGTTTTTTTTCTATTAAATTAGTGATTTTTAAGGAGTGCATAATGAATCAAAATTACCAAACATTTGATATGATTGAAGAAATAACCCGTAATGACGGTTCAACTTACTATGAAATTACTAATGTTGAACAAAATGGAATCGCTGAATTAGCTTGTGACCGGGGAATGATTAAAGAAGTTCGCTTACTGCAGCTTAATATTGCCAGAACTAATGCTTTAAAAACTTATGAAGCATATATTAATAAAACATATAAATTTCCAACTTTAACCACCTTGACTAAGTGGGAAGAATGGGATAAGCCTAAAGGAAAAGTATTGGATGCTTATAAATTAATTTTAAAATCAAATCATATTGGATAAGAGGCAATTATGGAAAAAATCAGAATTTTGCATACCAACGACTTACATTCACATTTTGAAAAATTCCCTAAAATTAAACGCTTCTTAAATGCAGCCCAACAAGATGGTACGGTTGATCAAGTCTATACTTTTGATGCAGGCGACTTTATGGACCGTTCTAATCCATTAAGTGATGCAACTAATGGGCACGCTAATATTGAATTAATGAATCAGTTTAATTATGATGCTGTAACAATTGGAAATAATGAAGGAATTTCTAATCCTCATGAAGTTGTTGAACATTTATTTGATCATGCAGAATTTCCAACTGTTTTAGCTAATTTGCGTGAAGAAGATGAAAGTATGCCCAGTTGGTGTACTAGTTATAAAATTTTCACCACAAAAAAAGGTACAAGGATAGCTGTCATTGGATTAACAGCTCCTTATCCAATGACATATGGACCTAATCACTGGCACGTAAAAATGTTAGGAGAAGTGCTTCCTAATTTATTAGCTACCTTAAAAGGAAAATATGATATATTGGTTGGCTTAACTCATATTGGAGTTAATTTAGATAGTTGGATAGCTGAAAAATTTCCAGAATTTGATTTAATTGTTGGAGGACATACTCACACTTTATTAGAACATGGAAAATGGGTTAATAAGACCTTGATTGTTCAAACTGGAAAATGGGGACGTTATGTTGGGGATGTTAATTTAACCGTTGATGAGCAGCATAAAATTACCGAAATAAAGGCTTGTGTTCATGAAACTGCTCAAATGGCCGAGCATGCTCAAGATATAGCTGAAAGCAAAGCCTTGTTTGAAAAGGGAAAACAATTACTAGAAAAAGAAAAAATTGCTGATTTGCCGGCTTTATTTGAAAATGATAAAGAAGAGGCTTTAGCGGTTTCGCTAGATGCGATAGCTGATTTTGCTGGGACAGATTTAGCCATGCTTTCGACGGGTCTTTTTTTGACACCATTTAAAGAAGGTATTTTGACGCGCTTTGACTTACAAACTTGTTTGCCACATCCAATGCATGTTGTACGTACTACTTTAAAAGGTAGTGATTTATGGCGATTGGTTATGGAAATTGAAAAGAATCGGCATTTTTTAAAAAAGTTCCATTTAATAGGCATGAGCTTCAGAGGAAAAGTATTTGGAGAAGTTTACTATCGAAATATTCAAGTAGATATGAAAACGCGAATTGTTTATGTGAATGGGGAAGAAATCGATCCTGAAAAGTATTATCAAATTGCGACCTTAGATCATTACATTTTGATTCCATTCTTTCCAACTTTGGCCGTTGTTGGTGAAAATGAATTTCTGTTCCCTAAAGTATTAAGTCAGGTAATCGGTGAATATTTAGCAAGAAAATATCCAATTAAGAAAGGTGAGGTTAGTGGAAGAAAATAAGCAAGAAAATACTCCTACCTTGCATCATCCTTTAGCATCAGTAGCGCGGTTAGGTGATAAATTAATAATTAATGGGCGTCAATACAGCATCATTGCTAATGAAAAAGATGCTGTTGATTTGGAACTATTAAGACAAAAATATGATCCTTATCTTGATCAGTATGATTTTTTAGTTGGTGATATTTCAAGTGAGCATTTACGATTAAAAGGTTTCTTTCAAGATTGGGTGAGAACCTCAATTGATAAGAAGGTTTCAACAATAGTTGATTACTTAACTGAATATTGTAATCCTGGAAGTGGCTATTTTATTTTGCAATTGGATGAAGATAATACATATAATGAAGTAAGTCAAAACTTTAAGCAGAAAAAGACTTATAATGTGCGTTTTAGAAGCAAAAATAATTACCATAAAAAAAAGAATAACTCACATTATTTTCGGGAAAGAAAAGTTAAGAAAACAAAATTTAATTCTAAAAAAGATTATGCCCAAACCAAAAAAGGTAAGCATCATGTCTTTGTAATAAAAAAACGTAAGGATAGATAATTACTAATGAAACAATACCAACTCTTCCTAATAGATTTAGATGGTACTATTTATCGAGGGAAAGACACAATTGAATCAGGTGTTAATTTTGTTAAAAGGTTGCAGGAAAAGCAGTTAGATTATATTTTTTTAACTAATAATACAACTCGAACACCTCAAATGGTGGTTGATAAATTAGCAGGACACGGTGTAAAAACTGATATTCAACATATTTATACGCCTTGTATGGCTACGAGCTCATATATTTTATCTGAAAAAAAGACTGCCAAGGTTTATATAATTGGTCAAATTGGTTTGTGGAATGAGTTATTGTCTCATCCAGAAATTAGTTTTGATGATCAAAATCCTGATTATGTTGTAGTTGGGATGGATACTGACTTAACATATCATAAGATTCGGACTGCAGTTCGCCATATTAGAAATGGGGCAAAATTTATTGGAACTAACAGCGATTTAAATTTGCCAAGTGGGGATGAGTTGTTACCAGGTAATGGTTCAGTATGTAAAATGATAGAAGTAGCTAGTGGACAAAAACCATTGTTTATTGGTAAACCGTCTAACATTATTGTGGATAAATTACTAGAAAGAAGTCCTTATTCTAAACAGGATTGTTTAATTGTTGGAGATAATTATTTAACGGATATTCATGCTGGCTTTAATAGTGGAGTAGATAGTTTGTTAACTTTAACAGGCGTTAACAAACGTGAAGATATTAGTGGTAAACGTCAACCAAGTTATGTTGTGGATAATCTGGATGAATTTGAATTATGAAAAGAAGAAAATTAATCACAAAGGGTACATATAATCCTATCTTTCACTTTTTAATGGGAATCGCGAGTGCAGTAACAGGGACAATTTTATTAAGCTGGCCATTACTTGCCTTATTTGTACAAGTTCAAAAAACTTACGAAACAGTTAACTTAACACTTGGACAAGTAATGCATAATTATAGTCAGTTACTTTGGTTTTTGCTTTGGCCATTTAAGCATGAACTAAAAATGGATAATTTTGCTAGCTCCAGTAATGCAATTGAGCACTTTACTGAATGCAAATATTTATTTGAACTAGCTGTAATTGTATTTATATTGGGATTAATAGTTTTACGATTTAAACCTAATTTTGATCATTTATCTAAAACTTGGGCATTAATTTTTATGCTTATTCCGGTAGTAGTTGTCCCATTTGCTGTAGCGAATTTTGATACATTTTTCGTTACTTTTCATCATATGATTTTTCATAATAATAATTGGCTCTTTAATCCTTTGACTGACCCAATTATCAATGTCTTAACAGAAGGCTTCTTTGCGGCATGTTTTTCAATATTTGGAATAATTTATGAACTGTACTTCGCAAGATTTTTATTGAATAAATAAAAGCTATCTAGTTGCATCACTTAATGCAATTAGATAGCTTTTTTGTTTAGTTTTTAACCCGATAACTTTCTTGAAGCAAACCATTAAAGAAGTGCTGCAATGATATTTGAACGGGCATAGCACTTTCACCGTTTAGTTTGCGCATTTCATTGTGGATATTACGATATTCGAATAAATTATTGGCATAATCTAATAAAATATCATTTTCCGGATAGTCTAAACACATATTGGCCAAATTACTGATTCCTACTTTGAGGGAGCGACGAATTCTTTGAAAAATAATTCTTTTATCATGCTCAGTAATATGTAAATCACGTTCAAAATTGATCTGTGAGAATTCGATATTTTGATCACACATAATATTGCAAATCTTCATAATATCTTCAACCCCAGCTTCAGCTGCAATACCTAAAAATCTGAGTACTTGGGATATGTACTCTGTTTGTTCACGATGGAGGGCTTGTGGCCGAGTATATGGTGCAATACTGGAACTAGATATTTCATAAATTTGATTTAGACGGTTTAAAAGCATTGCGTAAGAAGCAATTAAACGAATCATTTGTCTAGCTTCAACTAAGTTGAGAGGTGAAGTAATAATTAAATCAACACTTGAATCATAAATAGTTTGCATTTTTTGTGGAGATAATTGAGGGCAAATCATCAAAAATCTAGGACGAGAGCCAACTTTCTTGAGCTTATTAATAAGCTCAAGACCAGCTTCATTTTCATCAAGATTGTAATTAATAATTAAGATATCTATATGTAATTGAATAATTTCACTATAAGCGCGATTACTTTCCCCAGCAGTTCCGACAACAATTGAGTCATAATCTGCTTCAATTAAGTTTCGGAGATTATCACGATTTTCTTTGTTTGGATCAACAATATAAAAATTCATATCTTATTACCTCATGAATAAAATTGAAATTTGATGATGTACTTTGAAACGGCATTTTAAAAAATATAAGAGCTAAATAGACATTGAACTTAGCTCTGGATGTCTTTGAAAGCGCTATTAATATTTATCTATTAATAGAATAACACAAAAAGATTGAAAAAAAGAAGTGAATAATGGGAGTACTCTATGAAACACTGTGAAAGCGGTTACTATAATTAAAACTGAAAATAAATGGAAGAAATATTATCCAGGGGAGGATATATCAATGGCTTTTAATTTAAGAAATCGTAGTTTTTTAACATTAGCAGATTTTAATACTCGTGAAATGGAATACTTACTTAACTTGTCTGAAGATTTAAAGAAAGCTAAGTACGCTGGAACTGAACAACAACATCTTAAGGGCAAGAACATTGCTTTAATTTTTGAAAAGGCCTCAACTCGTACTCGTTGTGCCTTTGAAGTTGGTGCAAAAGATCAAGGCGCACATGTAACTTATTTAGGACCATCAGGTTCACACATTGGCTACAAGGAATCAGTTAAGGATACTGCCCGCGTTTTAGGTGGGATGTTTGATGGAATTGAATACCGTGGTTTCTCACAACGCTCTGCTGAAACTTTAGCTAAATATTCAGGTGTTCCAGTTTGGAATGGTTTAACTGATGAAGATCACCCAACTCAAGTTTTGGCTGACTTCTTAACAGCTAAGGAAGTTTTGAAGAAGGAATATCGTGATATTAAGTTTGCCTTTATTGGTGATGGTCAAGATAATGTCTCAAATGCTTTAATGCTTGGTAGTGCAGTAATGGGAATGGAATACCACGTAGTAACACCAAAGGAATTGAACCCTGATCCAGAAGTATTAGCAAAGGCAAACAAGATTGCTGAAAAAACTGGAGCTAAGATTGTTGTTTCAAACGACATCAAAGAAGGCGTTAAAGGTATGGATGTTATCTATGCTGATGTTTGGGTATCAATGGGTGAACCTGACGAAGAATGGGAAAGAAGAATTAAGCTCCTTAAGCCTTATCAAGTAACCAAAGAAGTTATGGAAGCAACTGAAAATCCACATGCAATTTTTGAACACTGTTTACCTGCTTTCCACAACTTAGATACAGCTGTTGCTAAGAAGATTAAGGATAAGTATGGCTTAAGTGAAATGGAAGTAACTGATGAAGTCTTTGAAAGTCCACAATCAGTAGTCTTCCGTGAAGCTGAAAACCGGATGCACACCATTAAGGCTGTTATGGTTGCAACTTTAGGTGACTAAGGAGGAAAGTTTAATGAAAGTTGTTGTAGCTTTAGGTGGTAACGCCTTAGGTAAAACTCCAGAAGAACAATTAAAGTTAGTTAAGCAAACTGCTAAGTCACTTGCCGGTTTAATTAAAGCCGGACATCAAGTTGTAATTAGCCATGGTAATGGACCGCAAGTTGGGCAAATCAACTTAGGCTTAAGCTATGCTGCTGAACATGGTCAAGGTGCTAGCTTCCCATTCCCAGAATGTGGTGCTTTAAGTCAAGGTTATATTGGCTATCACTTACAACAAAGTTTGAAGAATGAACTTCCAGATAAAGATGTCGCAACTTTAATTACTCAAATCTTAGTTGATGAAAATGATAAAGCTTTTCAAAATCCTACTAAGCCAATTGGTAGCTTTTATTCAAAAGAAGATGCTGAAAGAATCGCTAAAGAAAAGGGTCTAACTTTCAAAGAAGATGCAGGTCGAGGATATCGTCAAGTCATCGCTTCACCATTACCAGAAAAGATTATTGAACTAAACTCTATTAAAACTTTGATTGAAAACGGATCAATCGTTATTGCTGGTGGTGGTGGCGGTGTACCTGTTATCAAAACTGAAAGTGGATTAAAGGGAGTGCCAGCTGTTATTGATAAAGACCGGTCAAGTGCCTTACTTGCTGATAATTTATCTTGTGACACTTTAATTATTTTGACAGCAGTAGATTATGTTTATGTAAATTACAATAAGCCTGATCAAAAGACCTTGAAAGATCTATCAATATCTGAAGCTAAGAAGTGTATTGAAGAAAAGCAATTTGCTGCTGGTAGTATGTTACCAAAGGTTGAAGCTTGCTTGAGCTTTGTTGAAAAACATCCAGAAAGAAAAGCAATTATTACCTCACTTGCCGGCTTAGACGATGCACTGGCAGGCAAGCTAGGAACAGTAATTCATAATTAAAAACATTATTTTTTTAAAAAAGGAGTGAAAGTAATGACTAGTGGAATTCATGTGACTTCTGAAATCGGGAAGTTGAAGACTGTTATGCTCCACCGCCCTGGTAAGGAAATTGAAAATATTACACCAGATTATATGGAACGACTTTTATTTGATGATATTCCATATTTGCCTATTGCTCAAAAAGAGCATGACTATTTTGCACAAACCTTGCGTGACCAAGGGATTGAAGTAATTTATTTTGAAAAATTGGCTGCTGAAGCTTTAGCAGATGAAAAGATTCGTCATGAATTTTTGGAAAGAATGATTGCTGAATCTGGCTATATTGCTGGTGCAACTAAAGAAGCTTTAATGGAATACTTGGGCAGTATGAATGTTCAAGATATGGTTAACAAAATTATTGAAGGTGTAAGAATTGAAGATGTTGAAATTAAAAATCCAGATCTTCAATCACTTTCAGAAGACACTGATTGGCCATTTTTAATGGACCCAATGCCTAATGCCTACTTTACTCGTGATCCACAAGCTTCAATTGGTAATGGGATTTCAATTAACCGCATGACATTTAAGGCTCGTCAAAGAGAATCTTTAATTACTGAATATATTATTAAATATAATGAACGCTTTGCTGGTAAAGTACCTGTATGGCGTGATCGTAACCACGCAACTCACATTGAGGGTGGGGATGAATTAGTTCTAAGTAATCATGTTTTAGCAATTGGTATTAGCCAAAGAACTACAGCTGATGCGATTCAAGATATTGCAAAGAACTTATTCAAAGATTCTGACTACGATACAATTATTGCAATTCATATTCCACATAATCATGCAATGATGCACTTAGACACTGTCTTTACTATGATTAATTATGATCAATTTACAGTTCACCCAGCAATTTTGGATGAAGATGGTAAAGTTGATAACTGGGTACTTCATCCAGGTAAAGATGGAGAAATTACCATTGAACATCATACTGATATTAAGGAAGTTTTGAAGAAGGCTTTAAATAAGTCAGAAATTGACTTAATTGCTACTGGTAATGGTGATAAGATTATCGCTCCACGTGAACAATGGAATGATGGCTCAAATACTTTGGCAATTGCACCAGGTGAAGTTGTAACTTACGACAGAAACTATGTATCAAATGATTTATTGCGTAAGCATGGCATCTTAGTCCATGAAGTTCGTTCAAGTGAATTGTCACGCGGTCGTGGCGGCCCACGTTGTATGTCTTGCCCAATCGTTCGTGAAGATATCGATTAAGGAGATAGCGAAGTTGGCCAATCGGCTACTTCGCTATTTCGCGTGAGGTGTAATTATGGAAAAAGAAAAAAAGATTAGCAGAACTGAGCTAATCGCATTGATTGTTAGCTCATGTATTGGAACTGGTATTTTTGGTATTACCAGTGATGTTTCTAAAGCAGCTGCACCAGGACCTGCCTTACTTGCTTGGTTATTTGTTGGTTTAGGAATTTTGGCTTTAGTTTTATGTTTAAATAATTTGTCACAAAAGCGTCCAGATCTTGAAGCTGGTATCTTTAGTTATGCGGGTGCTGGCTTTGGACCATTAGGTGAATTTATTTCAGGTTGGTCTTACTGGCTTTCAGCATGGCTAGGTAATATTGCCTTTGCCACTATGTTAATGAGTGCTATTGGGACTTTTATTCCATTTTTTGCTGGTGGTCAAAATGTTCCTTCAATTTTGGGAGCAATTATCTTTTGTTGGTTATTAACAATCTTAGTTAACAATGGGGTAGAAAGTGCATCATTTATTAACTTCATTGGTACTATTTTTAAGATTGTGCCATTAATCTTATTTGTTATTTTGATGTTCATCTTCTTTAAAGGTGGAATGTTTACTGCCGATTTCTGGGGCCAAGTTGCTAATAACATGTCAAAGGGTACTGTTACTGGTTCAATTGGTGAACAAATAAAGGGCTCTTTGATGACAATGATTTGGGTCTTTATCGGTGTTGAAGGTGCCAGTGTTATGGCTCATAGAGCTAAAACTCGTAAAGAAGCAGAACAAGCTTCAACTATTGGATTTATTTTATTAGTTTTAATTTATGTTTTAATTTCAATTTTGCCTTATGGTACTTTAACTCGTGCTCAACTTGCTAGTGCTGGTCAACCTGCCTTAGGTTATGTACTTAAGAGTGTTGTTGGTGCGTGGGGAGCAACTATTATCAACTTAGGTTTAATTGTTTCAACTATTATTTCTTGGTTGTCTTGGACAATGCTTCCAGCAGAAACTACTATGTTAGCTGCCGAAGATAAGGCAATGCCAAAAGTTTGGGGTAAGGTAAATGCTAAAGGAGCTCCAACTACTTCTCTTTACATTACTGCTATTTTGCAAACAATTTTCTTGTTCTCACTTTTATTTACACAAGAAGCTTATGAATTCGCATATTCTCTTTGTACAGCAGCTATTTTATTCTCATACTTGCTAGTTGGTTTGTATCAAATGAAATTTAGTGCTGGTCGAAAAGAATGGGGCCAATTTATGATTGGTTTACTTGCGGCAGCTTTCCAATTGGCATGTATGTTTTTAGCTGGTTGGCAGGAAGTATTGTTAGTGTCTATTAGTTTTATTCCTGGCTTTATTATTTATTACCAAGCATGTCATGAAAATAAGCGTCCAATTTCATTATCTGAAAAATTGGTTATGGGAATTATCTTATTATTAAGTTTGGTAGCAATCTTATTTATTATGACAGGAGTAATTAAGATCAGTTAGTTAGAAAAATAATTAGATGAAAAAAAAGAAAGTCCTAAAACAGGACTTTCTTTTTTTGTTAGACAAATAATAGCTTAGTATGATAAAATGATTAATTATTTTATTATTTTTCAGAATAGGTGAGAACAATTAAAAAAAGAGCAATTGGAAAATTAGAGCTAGTTGCATTAATCGTAAGCTCATGTATTGGGGCTGGAATTTTTGGAATTACTACAGATATTAGTACAGCTGCCGCACCAGGCCCAGCATTACTTGCTTGGTTATTTGTCGGATTAGGAATTTTATTCTTAGTTTTATCATTAAATAATTTATCTCAGAAAAGACCAGAATTGGAATCAGGTGTTTTTAGCTACGCTCATGAAGCTTTAGGACCGCTAGCTGAATTTATTGCTGGTTGGACTTATTGGCTATCTGATTGGTTAGGTAATATTGCAATTGCCACGATGATGATGAGTGCATTAGGAACTTTTTTTCCGATTTTTGGGAATGGTCAAACTATTGTGGCTATTTTATTTGCGATTGTTGTAGGCTGGGTATTAACTTATCTTGTTAATGAAGGTGTAGAAAATGCCACGTTTATAAACACTATCGGGACCTTTTTTAAAGTCTGTCCTTTAATTTTATTTCTGATTTTTGTAACAATTTCTTTTAAAGCAGGACTGTTTACTGCCAATTTCTGGGGAAATGCTGTTGATAATTTGAATAATAGTTTTAAAGCTGGAAATTTATGGACCCAAATTAGATCTTCTTTATTAACTATGATTTGGGTATTTATTGGAATTGAAGGGGCCAGTGTGATGGCACACCGGGCTAAAACAAGAAAAGAAGCTGAATATGCCTCAATAGTTGCCTTCATTTTACTGTTTTTAGTCTATGTTTTAATTTCTATCTTACCTTATGGAGTTATGACACAAGCTCAACTAGCAAAAGTAGGGCAACCAGCTTTAGGAGCAATTTTAACTAAAATTATTGGTTGGCCAGGAGCAATTATTATTAATATTGGCTTAATTGTTTCTACGTTTATTTCATGGCTTTCATGGACACTTTTGCCTGCAGAATCTACTATGCTCCTAGCAAGGGATAAAGTTTTGCCACCATTTTGGGGTAAAACAAATAAAAAGGGTGCACCAAAAGATTCACTAATTTTAACTGCAAGCTTGCAAAGTATCTTTTTGTTTTCACTCTTATTTACTAAGCAGGCTTATGAATTTGCTTATTCATTATGTGTTGCAGCTAGTTTATTTACTTACTTATTCGTCTGCATTTATCAGATAAAATTAAGTCGAAAAGAAAATAATTGGGGACAATTATTAATTGGCTTATTAGGAGCAGTTTTCCAATTATGTTGTATGATCTTAGCTGGTTGGCAACAAGTTTTATTGGTCGCAGTTAGTTTTATTCCTGGCTTTTACTTGTATTACAAAGCTAGAAAATATTATAAAAAAGCAATTTCGCTTCCTGAAAAGTTAGTTATGATATTCTTACTTTTATTAGGTGTATTGGCAATATATTTAGTAATTGTTGGTGTAATAAAAATTAGTGGATAAGAAAAAAGCAGTCATTCGACTGCTTTTTTAATTGAGTTATAAAAATTGGAAATAGGAAAATAATTAAACAGTTAGAATAATTAATGTGAAAAGAGATTAGTTGAAATCAACAGTTTTACCGTTGACTTCAACGCTGTATTCAAGACTTTCTAAGTCAAGGTTTAACACAGCTTTTCTAGTCTTAGCCTTGTTTTCACGAATAATTTGAATTTGGCTTTCACTAGGAGTAGTAATATCGATGCTACCTTCTAGATCGAAAGCTTCTTCTTCATTTCTGAAGCGTAACAAGTTAAGTAACTTGGCAACTACAGGACGTTTAACTTCTTCAGCTACTTCATCAACTTCGTAGTAGTGACGGTTGATGTTTCTACCTTCCTTAGTTTCTTCAAGTAACTTCAAGTCGTTTTGACCTGCAAGTAAACCAACGTAGTAAACTTGTGGAATACCAGGTGCAAAGACTTGAACAAGACGTGAAATGAAGTACTTCTTGTCATCGTCACCTAAAGCTGAGTAGTAAGTAGTGTTGATTTGGTAAATGTCAAGGTTGTGGTATTCAGCTGAAGAGTACTTACGCTTAACATTAGCACCAACCTTGTATAATTCGTTAGTGGTCATATCAATTTCGTCATCAGCTAAAATGTCCTTAGCATCAACAACACCCAAACCATCGTGAGTATCCAAAGTAGTGAATTGCTTCATTGGGCTCTTACGTAACCAATCAGCAAGACGCTTAGATTTACCATTGTAAAGTGAGTAAAGTAATACCATTGGTAAAGCAAAGTCGTAAACAAAGTATCCGTGTTCACTAACCTTGAATGGATACTTGTAGTGTTCGTGAATTTCTGGAAGAAGTTGAGCATCAGTACCCTTTAAGTCATCATTAGCTTCTTTTAATAAGTCCCAAATTTCTGGTTCAACGAAGAAGTCATTGCTATCAAGCTTCTTAACAGCGTATGCAAATGCATCTAATCTGATTAAACTTGCACCGTGATTTGCTAAGTTAACTAAGTTGTCTTTAACGAACTTCTTAGTAGTTTCAGTTCTAATATCTAAGTCAAGTTGGTCTTCACCAAAAGTGTTCCAGATATTAGTCTTAGTGCCATCCGCAAATTCGATAGTTTGGTATGGTGCACGGTCCTTACGCTTGTAGATTAAGTCTACATCTGCTTGAGTTGGACGGTTTTCTGGCCAAAACTTGTCCCAGTTAAGGTAGAGGTCCTTGTACTTACTCTTATCCTTGTTCTTAACAAAGTCCTTGTAGTATTCAGAGTGCTTTGATAAGTGGTTGATCATGAAGTCAAACATAGTGTAGTACTTGCTTGATAATGCTTCAATATCACTCCAGTCACCGAATTTTTCATCGACTTTGTCGTAAGTCATTGGTGAAAAGCCACGGTCTCCAGCTGATGGGAAAAATGGCAAGATATGTAAACCACCAACAGCACCCTTTAAATAATTTTCTAAAACGTAGTTTAGGTCCTTAAGGTTATGACCCATACTATCAGGGTAGGTAATTAACATTACTTTGTTTTGTAATTTCATAACTATTTACTCCTTGTCATAGCGCTTTCAGTTGATTTTATATAACGATTGTATACAATAGGTGATACATATAAAAGAATTTACATATTTTTACACAAATTACATTTCTTAATTAACAAAGTAGGGAGGTAAGATTTTTTATGAATGCCAATATTAAAGATGTTGCTCGTGAAGCAGGTGTTTCAATTGCAACAGTATCTAGATTCATTAATCAAAATGGCTATGTGGCAGCAACTACTGCAGAAAAGATTGAAAATGCAATTTCTAAGTTAAGATATCACCCCAAAAAAGAGTTACGTAAATTATCGAATACAAAAGCAATCGGAATAATTTTCCCATCAATAAAAAATCCATTGTTTTCGGAATTATTTACTTATTTAGAGATAAACTTAAAAAAGAAAGGATATAATTTCACATTATTTATTGATAATGATGAAAATCATAAGTTGGAAGATTATATCTCTTTAATTTTTGATGGCCAAATAAGGGGAATAATTAATAGTTCTCCTTTAAAAGCGAATAAAGTAAATTACCCTGGAATTCCAATTGTAACTTTTGATCGAAATTTGGGCCCTAATATTCCACTTATATCGTGCAATAATTTGGATGGTGGCTTTAAAATTGCTAAAGCTGTAGTAGCGAAAAAGTGTAAAAAAATTCTAATTCTATCTGGGAATCGGCAAGACTATTTCCCAATTACTGATCGAATTAAAGGAATGATGAGGGTTTTTAATTATCACGATTTAGAAATTAAAACTGCCTACACAGATTTCGAAAGTTCAGAAATCACTAGAAAAATTCAAATTGATGGATTAATAAAAGATAAAAAATATGATGCTATATGTACAACTGATGATATAACAGCCTTATTTGTTAGAGAGCAAGCAAAGCTAATTAACTATCAGCCAATTATTACAGGATTTGACGGAACTGAATTTATAAGTCATTTATTTCCTGAATTGATTACAGTTAGACAGCCTACAGAAGAACTAGCTAACTTATTAGTAAAACTTTGTTTAAGTCAAATTGAAAATTATCGAGATAATATTGAAAAGAAATATATTTTACCAGTCAAATTGATAAATAATTAAAAACTTTACTTTGTAAGAAGTCTTGGATTAATTCCAAGGCTTTTTTGTTTAAGTAAACAATTTAAGAAAAATTTTTATTTATACTGCATTTTTAGGTAAACGTTACAAAGCGTTATATGCCAAAGAGTTGAATAGGTTAAATTATCAGTATATATTGATGTAAGTGTTTACAAAAAATGAGCATAGTATTACTATGTAACCGTTAACAAAACGGAAGAAAGAAAAAGGCTATGACAACAAAGAAATTATCTTTGGTATTCGTCCTGAAGATGTTCATACTGAAGAAGTTTTCTTACAGGCATTTCCTGAAACGGTGGTAAATGCTACCGTAACCGTGTCTGAATTATTAGGCTCAGAAACTCAGCTTTACACTAAAGTAGGTGAAAGCGAGTTAGTTTCTCGCGTTGATGCACGTGACTTTACAAAGCCTGGTAGCAAGATTCAAATGGGTTTTGAAATGAATAAAGCTCATTTCTTCGATGCAGAAACAGAATTAACAATTGACTAGAGTTAAGTGAAACGCACTAGTGAAAGTGTGACAGCTATCGGAATGCTTTATTGTGGAAATTATTTTAGTAGGAACAGAAGCAGTTCCTAAGAACTTAAACTAGTTTAGAAAAAGTATTAATAAAATAGCGTTGATAATCAAAGTTTTGTAAAACTTCGATCTATCAGCGCTTTTATTTCGATGTGATTTTAAATTTGATAAATATATGAAATTAATGATTAAAGTAATATAAAGAAACATCAGGCTCTTTAGAAATCATTTTTTATATCTGAAAAATATTAATTGAAACTAACTATTAAAGAATCTGAAAAATATTTTTTATATTGAAGTTTTATATTATTATCAATCAGCGTTTTACTAAACATAATAAACACAGTTAGATGTATCAAATGGCTATAAAAATAGCATGAATAGGACTTGTAAGATAAAAAAATAGACATTCTTTATAAAAAAGTACAAAAACATCACGAAAGATAGCAATTATCTAATGAAAAAAAGATTGATAAAGTACGCTATTTTTTTTTTTTTTTTAACATAGTGAATAAATCACAAATGAGATTTATTTATGAAAAAATACTAATTAATTAACTGACTTAATTAATGAAAATATTTTCAAAAAAGTATACCTATAGACCTTGAAAATTCGCGATTAACTGATATTATATTGATTGCTTAATAATACTAAGCAATAAGCTTTTAGTGTTAAAATTTGGATTATTATGTTTAGTGAATTGTGAAATATATAACATATAGATATATAGTAAAGTTTATGTAACTTTTAGGTTGTGTTTTTCGCCTTAAAATTGAGTACTTGATTTTGATGAGTTTATTTTTAATTGAGTTATAAAACAAAACGTTATTATTTAAGGAGGTGGTGTGTTCTAGCAACAGTTTATAACAATCCTTTTGAGCTAAGTTGTTTACTAAAATAAATCACCCTCATTAAAACAACCCCCTAGATTTATTTTAGTAATTTAGCTTAGAACCTTTATTTCTACTGTTACTTCAGTAGACCATGCAGCAATGCTGCAAAATGCGAAAATAATTATTCTGAATACTCCCACAAGTAAGATAAATGAAACTCCCACTTTATTTGTTTTGCTATCAGATGATTATTTTCATTCTTAGAAAGCGGAAGATAAATTCTTCCAACCCCTATATATAAACCCTATAGAAATAGCCAGAAGTTTATTCTGGCTATTTTTCTTTTATTCGATTGTACAAAGGCCCGTATCATTTCTAAGACGATACATCGGAACACCAGCTTTAAAGAGACGCTTATCTCCACGAATTTTAACTGATCCAAATAATTTGGAGATACCAGTTTCACACTTAATATCGTAACCGCAAAGATTAGTTAATGAATTTTTGATAAATAAGGTTCCAGAATCAACATCGATATCGCAACAATCTGAAACAATTAACTTATTGGCATTTACAGTGCCAGAGTCACAGGTGATAGATGCTTTTTCAGAGTGAATGTCATTAAGGTAAACTAAGCCACTGTCAACTTGTATATCAATAGTATTTATCGTTAAGTTGCGAAGACTGATTCCACCAGAATCACAGGTACTGTTTAAATGTTCAAGTGATGGTAAACGCAATTCGATAATTGAAGTTGTTTCATCTTTAGATTTAAAAGATAAAGAGAAGTATTTCTTTTTAATAAATAAGTTATGGCTAGAATAAATTTGCTTAATAGTAGTATTTTCGCCAGGGGTAATTTCAAAATCTTCAGGTCGGCAATTATGAAATCTGATGCTGAAGGTGTCGTCTTCCATTATTTTTACAAATACATCGTCTAAACATAAATTGAGTGATTTCATTATACTTCCTCTTCTCTAAAATTAATATTTTAATTAAATAATCATAATTATAGAATATAATTTAGGAGAAAACTAGTATTTATTTATTCAAAGTAATAAATTTACATTTAAATTAAATTAAAAGCACGAGTGCTTTTTTAAGCACTTTTTATCATTAATTGGTATAATAAACTTGTCCACAGTAGATATGTGGATGGAGAAAGTTTCCTGTATTTTTATCACCTCCTTTCTATATTATTATTTCCTTTTGTTTCAAAAATAGGCTACCCATTTGGGTAGCTTTTTTAGTGCTATTATTAAATAGGTGATGGAATAATGAAAGAAATTGAATTAAGTAAGAATCTTTTTGTTGTAAAGGCTAGTGTTGTTAATTTTCCATCTGATGCAATTGTTAATGCAGCTAATAAAACTTTACTAGGTGGTGGAGGAGTTGATGGAGCAATTCATCAAGCAGCAGGCCCCAAGTTACTTGAAGCTTGTAAAAAGTTACATGGCTGTGAGACAGGACAAGCCAAGATTACATATTCCTTTGATTTAGCAACTTGTAAATATATAATTCATACTGTAGGGCCTGTTTTTAAATTGAGCCAGTCACCTAAAAAAGAATTACAAGCTTGCTATAAAAATAGCCTAGATTTAGCTATGAAGTATAAATGCCGTTCAGTTGCGTTTTCTGGCATATCAACTGGAGTATATGGCTATCCAATTGATCAGGCTGCAAGTGTTGCAAGTGAAGTTGTAAAGCAATGGCTTGAAAAGCATAACTTTGCAATTAAAGTGATTTTTTGTTGCTATAGAGACTCAGAGTATAAAGCTTATACAAAATTAATTTAAAACTATTAAATATTCAATAAAAAGGCGTAAAGCCTTTTTTCTTTTTTGATAATTCGTATATACCAATATCAAAAAAGAATATAGATGATTATATGATATAAAAGTAAAGTGAAGCTATACCAATTGAAACTGTCAAATTTTTTGTGTAAATAG
>NZ_AYYU01000001.1 GCF_001436455.1 Lactobacillus jensenii DSM 20557 | reverse complement strand
TGGCCACCAAAACTTCAAATATTCTGTTGCTGCAACTACTTCACTCATTCCAACAACTATATATTCAAAAACATTGGCCCACTCAGCCATATAACCAGCCATTGGATGAACATATTCAGTTGCATAATCTGCAAAAGATCCTGTACCAGGATTTACATAAAGCATCTCACCTAAAGCCCGCATTACGATGTAAAGAATGAGGCCAACAAACATATAAGCTAACAAAACAGACGGCCCTGTCCATTTGATAGTTGAAGTTGATCCCATAAAGAGCCCAACTCCAATCGCTCCTCCAAGAGATATCATTTCCATATGCCCTGCAGACATTGACCTTTTTAACTGCGGAGCAGAACTATTTTTTTTATTCATAAAATTCCTCTCATCCTGAATAAACTAAGCGCAGTAGTTTATTCAGCAAATTCCTTTTAATATTGTAAGTTATCTATTTGTCCATAGCAAATTCAAGCTTGTCAATAATGAAAAATCATCTTACCTAAGAAATATAAAACGGGAATAAGCAAACTTGGTAATAAGTCTAAGCTTTTAATTTCACGAATTTTTAGCAAACTAATCCCACTTGCAGTAATTAAGAAGCCACCTACAAGGCAAAGCTCATTAACTAACTCCATACTAAAAAAGCTTGCAAAGCCTACCTTAACAAGGCCAAAGATTAAGAAAAACCATCCCAATAGAATTGGTGTTTCTAAAAGCATCCCCCAACCAAAGCTAGCTCCAAAAATAATTGCACAAACAAAAGTTAGAGAAGCATTAGTTAATAAAAAAGTTAAATCTCCAGTTTTTGCAGCATTAATTGGTCCTAGTAAGCTAAGTGCGCCTATACAATCTAAAAAGGTCGCAGTTGCAACACCTTTAGCTAGCTCACTTGTAAATTTAGTTTCAAGCAAATTTTCTACATGTTGATCAACTTCAAACAATTTACCTATTAAGGTACCCAAAGTTAAACTCACAACAAATAAGAGCGGGAAATTCAACTTATTCATGTAATTAACCACCGTATTAATTCCCACTCCTAAAGCAGCTAAACCTAATGCTAACCAAAGGGCTTCAATATATTTTTCTTTTAAATGTCGTTTAAATAAACAGCCAATTGCTGTACCAAATATTACAGCAAGACCATTAATTAAAATGCCAATCAAAATTCCACATCCTAAAAACTAATTTAGCTTATTTTTTCTTTATCATTTTATATAAAATGGTTCAAATTTTCCAATCAAAGCCTTTATTTTTTTCTAAAAGTAATAACAAAAAATTGCTTTTTTCATCAAAAATTATTCATATTTACCAGTTAAATTATAGTCAATGTTTGAAAGGAGACTCACTTTATGAAAAGAAAGAAATTAAAATTTGTCAGTATTCCTTTAATCGCCCTCGCAATCGCTGGGGAAACAGTAACTATTTCTAGTCAGGTTGTAAATGCTGCCAATTCAACTCCCCCTGCAATGCCTTCTGGTTCAAAGAAAGGTGGAGCGAATACACAAAGCTATGATTATACTGGAAGCTTATCAGCTTCTGTTCTTGTAAATTCAACAAGTCGCAAATTGCTTAACAAAACTTACACAAGTTCTAGCAAAGATAAAAATGTCGCTTTAGTAAAAAATGCCGGTTCCTTAACCTTAAATCATGTTACATTGTCTAAAACTGGTTCTTCTTCTAATGATGACAATAACAACTTCTATGGGACTAATTCAGTTTTATTAGCTACTGGAAAGAAATCAACTGCATATATTAAAAACTCTAAAATTAAAAGTAATGCCAAAGGGGCAAACGGAATTTTTGCTTCAAATAAGGCAACTGTCTATGCTAATAACACCAGTATCACAACAACTGGCTCAGCTAATTCACGTGGATTAGATGCTACCTACGGCGGAACTATTATCGCAAATAAAACTAATATTTCTACTAAAGGTGACCACTCAGCAGCATTAGCTACTGACCGTGGCGGTGGTAATGTTAGCGTAACTAACTCGAAGCTTAAGACTGCAGGTAGTGGTTCTCCATTAATTTATTCAACAGGAAATATCGAAGTTAATAATGTGACTGGTTCTGCCTCTGGTTCTCAAATTGCCGGTATGGAAGGCTATAACAACATTTATATTTCAAATTCAAAATTAGTTTCTACAAATAACAATAAGACTGGTTCTGATCCAATTAAAAATGGTGTAATTCTCTACCAGTCAATGTCTGGAGATGCCGATACTTCAACTAGCAAAGCTGCAAAATTCCAAGCAGTAAATTCTAGCTTGTCAACTTCAATTGATTCTGGTGCAATGTTTTATGTTACTAACACTAGAGCCAACGTTGTACTCAAAAATACCAAGTTAAACTTCAATTCAAAGAAAGTTAACTTACTAACGATTGCCGGTAACAACTCTAATTCTTGGGGCAGTGCTGGTTCAAATGGTGCTAAAGTAATTTTCACTGGTATCAAACAAAAATTAGACGGCAATATCTCCGTTGATAATATTTCTAGTCTTAAGCTTTATTTGTTAAAGAATTCAACTTATACTGGTAAAACAACTATTACTACAAATTCAAAAGCTACTAGTTCAAGTAAAACTTCAGCTCCAATTACCATTAATATCGCTAAAGATTCGAAGTGGATAGTAACTGGCAATTCCACTGTAAGCAACTTAAACATTGAATCAGGCGCAAAAATCGTTGATAAATCAGGTAAAACTGTAACTATTGTCAACTCATCTGGTAAAACGCTCGTTAAAGGAAGCAGTAAATACAAAATTACTGTAAAAGGGACTTATAGTAATAAAGTAACAACAAGTTCTGCAAATAGCTTAAGTAAAAGTAGTGTTTCAAGAACTTCTTTTGACAAATATTTCAATACTAATACTAAAATTACATATTAAATAAAATCTGCGCAAAAAATGACAACCGTCTTAGTTCTGCCCAGCTGATAGTTATCATTATAAAAATCAAAATAAAATAATATAACCGGAAGCGGACGCTTAAGCTCCTAGAGTTGCCAGTATCGATGACGTATTTTTTACTCCTCTAAGTATCTTTCATGATGAAAATTTAGGTGAGTCAATTCTTGAATTATCTACAATATTTCTATTAAAAAAGTAGCCTTTCGGCTACTTTTTCTGCTAATATTTCTCGTGATTAATCTGCAAGAGTAAAGCATACAAAGCACCATAAATATTAGCATCATTCATAAATCTTGCCCGTACGATTTCAGGTTTGGTCAACATCTTCTTGACAAATTCAACCTCATCAACCAGCTGATCATATTGACGGTTTATCTCTTCAACTACGATTGGTTGAGCACTGATACCACCGCCAATAACGATTTTATCAAGATCGGCTACAGCTTGGATATTAGTAATCAAGACTGCAATCTCGCGGCACATCCGCTTAAAGATTTTGACAGCTGCTGGATTTTGCTCTTTTATCGCGTCAAATGCGACTAATCCATCTTTAACATCTTGATTCCCAACAGCCTGATTGACTTTTTTAACCATTGAAACAGCTGAACCTTTGTCGCAAACAAAACTTTCAAAACCATACTTAGAAGAATCGGTATGCATGAAGCTTAATTCGCCAGCTTGAAAGTGGCTGCCGCGCACAAGTTTTCCATTTAAAATTAATCCGCCACCAATCCCAGTTCCTAATACAACTGCCATTCCGTTATCGATGCCCTTTAATTCGCCTAGCCAAAGTTCAGCCAAACCAGCTGCTTTTCCATCATTTTCAACTCCGACTGGGATATGATAACGATTTTCTAGTAATTCTTTAAAATTAGTTTGATCAAGAAATGGCAAGGCCCCGCCGAAATAAACAATTCCTTTTTGCACATCAACTTTTCCCGGTGCACAAATTGCAATTCCTTCGAACTTACCAACATATTTATCGGCAATTTCATAAATCTTTGCCATAAAATTATTAATATTATCAGTTGGAGTCGAGGTTTTATCTTTTTCGATAATTTCACCAGAGTTATTTAATAAGGCGTATTTTAAGTTCGTTCCGCCGACATCAAAAGCTAAATACTGTGTCATAATTATTCCTCTTTTTAACAAAAAGGAAGTAGCAACAGCTACTCCCCTCTTATCTAATCTAAATCTTCTCCATTGGAAGCGATAATCTTCTTATACCAATCAAATGAATCTTTCTTATAACGCTTCAAGCTGCCATTTCCCTGATCGTCGCGGTCAACATAAATGAAGCCGTAACGCTTAGACATTTGACCAGTTCCGGCACTGACTAAGTCAATGCAACCCCAAGTAGTGTAGCCGATTAAGTTAACGCCATCTTTGATAGCGTCTTTCATGGCACTGATATGTTGTCTCAAGTAGTCAATTCGATAGTCGTCGTGAACCTTATGATCAGCAGTCATTTTATCAACTGCACCAAGTCCATTTTCAACCACCATCAAAGGCAAGTGGTAACGATCATTCATCAATTCAAGGTAGTATTGTAAGCCTTCTGGATCAGTTGACCAGCCCCATTCTGAATATTTCAAATATGAGTTCTTGGCACCAGCTGAAAAGTTTCCGCCGACAGTGTCTTTAACTTCGTGCGTAGTTACTACCGTAGACATGTAATACGAGAAGGTGTACATGTCGACTTTGCCCGCCTTTAAATCGGCTAAGTCTTGGTCAGTGATATCTAAGTGAACATTATGTTCATTCCATAAGCGCTTAGCAAAACTTGGATATTCACCTAAAGCTTGCACATCGCCGCAATAGTAAATATTTTGTTCCCATGAATGACGGCAAGCCAAGATATCCTTGGGGTCTGGAGTTAATGGGTATGAAACAATACCGCAAATCATATTTCCTACCATATAGTTAGGATAAATTTCATGAGCAGCTTTGACTGCACGAGCACTAGCCACAAATTGGTAGTGCAATTTTTGATAAGCATGTTGAAATGCGCTGTCGTCTCCGGCATGTTGACTAAACATGTTAAGCATCAAGACTGCAGAATTAATTTCATTGAAGGTCAGCCAATATTTTACTAAGCCTTTGTATTCTTTGAATAAGACCGTTGCGTATTTAACATATTCGTCAATCATCTTGCGGTCTTGCCAGTCATGGTATTTTTCACTTAGGTAAAGGGGATCTTCATAGTGAGAAATTGTGACAAGCGGTTCAATGTTATATTTCTTTAATTCTTCAAAGACTCTACGATAAAAATCAAGTCCAGCTTGGTTTGGTTCTTTTTCGTCACCTTTTGGAAAAATTCTGGTCCAGGCAATTGATAATCTAAAAGTCTTAAAGCCCATTTCAGCAAATAATTTAATGTCTTCTTTGTAGTGGTGGTAAAAGTCAATTGCTACATGATTTGGATAATATTCATTTGGATCAATTGCACCAACTGCACCTTCTGGTAAACCCGCACCAGGTAATGCAGGAGTTTTGCCAGGCTTACCATTAAGAGTATAAGTTAACATTCTAGGATGTTTTAAACTACCAGCAGTGGTGATGTCAGTGACTGATAAACCTTTACCATCTTCGTTATAGCCACCTTCAATTTGGTTAGCAGCAGTGGCTCCGCCCCATAAGAAATCTTTTGGAAATACTGATTCGTTCATTTATTTTTTACCTCCTAGTTGAGCTGTCAGATTTATTTTTATTTTATTATAAGTACACAGTTTTTTGAAAGCGCTTTTTACTAAAATAACAATAAACTAACTTTTTTATTTAGCTTAGTTTAGATAGCTAAGGGATCTTTTTATTTAACTAATTTCTGATGTACATGATGGCGGCGTTCTTTAGTGGCAATAATAACTATTAACGTAACTACACCAGTAACAATATTGATTAAGCCTGCATTAAAAATAACGGTTGAAGATTGGGTGCCTAAATAATTTGCAATAATTGGCGAAAGAAATGAACCCAAATTTGAACCAACTAATGCTATTGAAGTAAAAAATGGGGCTTTTTTAGCACTTGAAACTTCACTTATTCTATTAAAAATATAAGGAATAGATAATGAGCAAACAATACCATATAAGATTGAAATGATTGTAATAACCCACATATTTCTAGAAATCGAAATTAAACACGTAGCTATTCCACCTATTCCTAATGCAAAAGGTAAAATAAATTTCTTCAATTTTTTATAACAAATACCAAAGATGAACCCTCCAATTACATTGGAAATATTAATTAAAGATAAAACATTTGATGCTTGAGTTGGGGAACCAATATTATTTTCAACAAAAAATGTTGGCAACTTAACAAAGAAAATCATAGCTGAAACTAAACCCAAGAAAATTAATAAGGTTAATTCAGCAATCAAAGCTATTGAATCTTGCTGTACCTCGTTTCCCTCATTAGCAGCCTTCTGTAATTCTTTTTTCTGTTCTTGCTCTTGTCTTTTAATTGCACCAGATTTTACAGGATCAGGAACAAAGAAAATAAATAATAATAGAGTTGGAATAAATAATAAGTAAACCAAATAGGATGCATGCCAACTAAAAACTAATAATTGGCCGGCAATAAAAGTCATTAAAGCTGTCCCTAATCCTGCAATAGCAGATCTCCAGCCCATTAATTTAGCTCTTTGATCACCATAAAAGAAAACTCCTATTAGACTAATTGCTAATGGATTAGCTAAACCTATTCCTGCACCTAAAATTGCTCTAGAAATAATAATGATATTAAAATCGTTTAAAAATGCTGGAATAATAGAACTAATAGACGCAATTGCTAGGCCTAAAATTGCGGTATTTTTTTGTCCGATCTGTTTTACAACAAAGCCACTTATCAAAACAAATATAGTCACAAACATTGAAACAATGGTTGTAATAAGTTCAATGTTAACTAAAGATTGATTTGAAAAAGTTCCTTTCATGCCAGGAATAGTAGCATTAATAACGCTTGCCGCCTGTTCCACAATATTCAATGAAAGTAATGCTAAAACAATTAATGCATAATGAAACTTACTTATATTTTTTGACATAATAAGCCTCTTTCTACTAAAAATTAATTTAGATACTTATTAAGTAACCAAACAGGTGTACAACTCCATGCGTGACAAAAACTATTAACCATAGCATTTCCATAAGGAGAAAAGTTGGGGTGTTCTGGTTCAAAAGCTTCCCAATAAGTATCGGCACCAAGAGAAATCATCTTCCCCCAGTACTCTTTCATCAATTTAATTCCAGCTTCCCTAAATCCTGCTTCGAACAAAGCTTGTGTTACATGATGATACATATACGGGGTTGCTATGCCTTTAATTGGAAATAATTCGGTTTGAGTCTTTTTCATGAGAGCATGATTTTGTTCGTTATCTAATACATGTGCCAAAACCATCCAAACTTGACTAGCCACATTTATTTCTTTATTAGGTCCAGAAATGAATAGTCCTTTTTTGTGATCAAACAACTTATTTTCAGCATAATTTACCAGTTTGTTTAGTTGATTTTCATATTTAAGTTTCTCTGAGTCTTCAGCCATTCCTGCTAAGTCAATTAATTGTTTAAGTACAAAAATAGTGATAGCCTGTGCTGAAGTATTTTTATCAAAATCCTGAGACCAATCAACAAATGTTATGTAATCTTTATCTGTAATGACCTTTCCATCATCAGAAATGAATTTCTGATCATAGTCCCACTGTTTCTTGGCGATTGGATACAGATCATCCAATATCTCCTGATTAAATTCATGTTTCAGCAAATCATCTAAGGTTGAAATAAAAAATAGTCCGTAATCATACATAAATGTATCATCTGGAATATATTTATTATTGGTAAAGACATTAGCAGAGATTCTACCATCCTCAGCGGTCATCCCTGCAAACAAATACAGACATCTCTTAACTAAATTGGTATTGTTAAAGGAAGCGTAGTTGGCTAATGCTTGTAATCTTAAATCTCCTAACCACAATCTCCTATCTCTTTTTGGGCCATCTTCAAAAACGTCTTGCATACAATCGTGCAAGGTATTCACACCAGTTTCATAGATTTTATCAAGTTCATTATCATCAAACTTAGACTTTGGAATTTGAACCTTATTTACCGCACTTTGACTGATTACTCGAGGATCAGAGAACTTAACTGACCATTTTGGAGACGTATCTACTACGCGGATTTCAACATATCTAAAGCTATACCTTCTTGGTAACTTTAAATCAACTGGCAAATTATCTACATGAATTAACTCTTCCTGCATCCATGATTTACTTAACCAACCGTTATAATCTTTTGAATTATATTTGAATTCATTAGGCATTTCAGCGAACCGAATTTTTAAGGTTAAAGGTGCATCCATTGGTGATCCCACATGATCAATATGAATCTGAAATTTTCCCACACAATGTTGACCTATGTCGATAAGAAAGTTGTCATCTTTTCCAAATTTTTTACTTTTTAATTCATTGACAGATCCGGCGTTAGAAACACCAACACCATCTAATTTTGTTTCATCCTTGGTTAATTTGATTAGTTGTTTAGCTGACAGTTGGTGATAAATAATCTTTGGTTTATATTTATCAGCTTTTTTCAAAAAAACCGCATTATGATTGAACTTTACATCTAAATTTACTTGAAACTTAAAAGCCATTATTATTTCCTCTTATTTTCACTTTGAATTCCATATTTCTTTTCTAATCGAACCATATTTAATCCGAACAAAAATGCAATAACGACCATTCCTGAAAATCCAAACATGGTAGTTTTAATAACGCTTTGTACAACAAGCGCGGGTGTGATAAATGCAAATAGCCCACACAAAAATCTTGAAAATCCACCAATGAATCCTTGAATCGATGATCTAACAGACATAGGAAATGCTTCTTGTGTCCAGACTTTATAGATTGCTTCACCTGCGATGTTACTTCCGATACTCATGAAACCAATAGCAAAGATAATTGGCCATAATTCGTGACTTAATGCTGCCAAACTGAACATACCTAAGAATTGAATAGTCATACCAATAATGAAAAACCAATTTCTATATTTACTACCTGCACATTTTGCAAAGGCCATAGTGGCAAACAGACTTACAAAATTTAAAACTAACCCAGCACCAGTAGCCAAGCTTTGGGAAGCATGAGCATTAACAAGCATAAATGTTTCAAATTGTCCAAAAGTATTTGCCAATAAGTTCCAGCAAATATAGAAAATCATAATACTAATAAACATAGATAAATATTTCTTTTTATTCTTACCAAAAAGAACGTTTAAAGTTGATTGCTTTCCGGTAGTTTTATTATTACTTAAAGAAACTTGATGCTTATTACCCTCCTGATGAAGTGTCTTAAATTTTCTAGAAAAAGTTCTCCAAACGCCAATCAGCAAAGCCAAAATTCCTAAACAAGCAAAAACTACTCTTGCTCCAGTGGCGCCTGCCATCTTAGAAACTAAAAAAGCAGCACCATAAGAACCTAACACGCCTATTTGCCAGAATATTTGAGTTGAAGCAATTAATTTGGATGAGGTTTTCTCATCTGGAGAATCATGGGAAATCATTGTCAAACTAATTGGTAAATCAGCACCTGATGCAAATCCTGCTATTATAGAACCAACGAGTAATGCAAGATAATTTGGTGCAAGTACACAAACAAATGCACCTATTGCAAAAAGAAAATTCATAAAATTAAAGGATTTTACAAGTCCTATTTTTTTGGTAATCTCACCAGCAATTAACGATCCAATTGCAATTGCAAAAGTCAATGCACCAGAAATAATACCAACTTGGCCATTATTTAAATTTAATCCTAATTGCCATACGGTGATAGTCGCAGACATCCCAACAATTATTCCGGATCCTAACACGGAACCTAGCCCCGCAGCAATAGCTAGCGGCTTGTATTTATCGATTGATTCTATTTCATTAATTGTACTTTTCATTATTGAACCTCCGTTTCTTTGCTTTAATTATCTATTTTTCTGGAAGCGTTTACACTATCGTGATAAAATTTATTTAGTTGCAAAACTACAGATAGAGGACAATATGCTAGACAAAAAAATTGAGAAAAAAATACTGTCAATAACGACAGTAGAACAAGAACAGCTCAATAATAATGGAATAAATATTTGTGATGTAAAGCTAGATAATAATGAAGAATTCAAAAAACATCCGATTTTACGAATGCCATTTTGGAATTTCTTTGACTTTGGGCGAATTTCAATTACTAAATCAAATAGATTTTCATATATACCAGCCCATAAGCATAAATTTATTGAAATAAATTATTGCTTTTCTGGAAGAAGTATCCAGTATATCGATGATCATATAATTGAATTACATCCTGGTGAACTTATAATTATGGATAGAGAAATACAGCAAAGGATAAACTATGCCAGGAAACAGGATATCTTGATAAACATATTAATTAGAGATGATTACGAAATTTCTAATTTGCTGAATGGAATAAATAAAAATTCTATCCTAATAAAATTTCTAAAAAATGCCACGCAAAATTATTTTAATCACCATAACTTCATAATTTTCGACACCAATCAAGACATAGTTTGCAAACAAATCATAGAGAATATCATATCGATTGGTTTTAATAACCACGGAAAAAATGAAACTATTTTAGAGGCGCTATTAAAAAGTTTTATTTTATGCTGTAATGACCAATTAATTATTAAAAAGCAAATTAATTTTACAGAGCAAAAAAATAATACTTTTGAAATCATTCAATATATTAACGAGAATTACCAAAATATTTCTCTGAGGAAAACAGCTGAAACATTTGGTTATTCAACAAACTATTTAGGAAACTTATTAACCAAAGAAACTGGTCATAGTTTTAAAGAGATTCTTTTAATGAGACGTTTAAACATTGCATGTAATCTATTGCAAACAACTGATTATAGTATTGAAGACATAAGTTCCTTGGTTGGATATGAGAATCATTCGTCTTTATTTAGATTATTTAAACAGCAACTAGGTATTAAACCTCAAGAATATAGAGACAGAATTCGTTATCCTGTACATTTAAGTGATAAAAAAGAATTTTTACCAAATCCATATTTCAAATAAAAAGGGACAGTTTTTCAAAAATAACTGTCCCTTTCTTATATTTCCATTTCAATAAAACATTAATCTTTCCCAGTTAAAAGCATCGCTTGGTATTCTTTTCTTGGTAAATGAAACTTTTCATCATTAGTGATTTCACCATCAAAATCTTGAATAGTTTCATCCCAGGCGTTGATCAACTTTGCATTATATTTCTTTCCTTTAGGCAAAAAGCTAAATAACTCAAATTCTGGCTGATTTTCTCCAAAGTAGACTAACCATTTCTTTTCATCAGGAGTTGAGCCAACAGCTAATTCCCAAGTAGGACCGCTGGTGGCCTGAGGTCTAACCCAATCAAATCCATTGTCTTTTAATAGCTTAGACAAGAAATTAATTTTCTTATGACTTTCTCCGTATAGTTTTCCACCATGAGCCCACCAGATTGGACGATTAGTATTCGGCTTATCAATATATGTTTCTCCATGAGTACAACCTCCACCACGTAAAACTACGCGCCAGAAATTATCCATCATACCTTGAGCAGTATTATCGCCCCAGCCAAATTCAATATTACCTTCATAACGACATTCATCATCTACTACTGGCTTTTGATATTCTTCAATCCATTTAGGAATAAGAAATACGTTATCACTCTGGACACTTACATGTGTAATCCAAGGCTTAGTTTGATCATACCAATTTTTAATAGTATCTTTATGTTGTGGTGGATCATAAAAGTTATGAATTGATTCTAAGTGATCAGAAGGATCTTTTTCATGAACAAATTGTCCAATTTTATCCCAGTCGCCTAATGGAATCTGCCCTACTAAATCCATTAAATCAAATTCATTTGCTAAAGCCCACCAAACATTCTTATATGATGCTAATCTAGCAATTACGTATTTGAGATAGTGCAAGTTGTTTTCAAGTCCCATTCTTGCAAATCCCCAACGGTCATATGGGCAGAACAAAATCAAGTCAGCTTCAACACCTAATTTATCAAGTTTTTCAATATTATTTTCTAGATTTTGGAAATACTTTGGCACAGGTCTTGTAAAATCAAATCCTGTATCTTTAGCATCAAATATCCAGTCAACTCCGCCCCTCAAAACTTTTGGAGCTCCTTCAAATGGATAAATTTCTGGTTCAATAGTGTTATAATCATAACTCTTTGGAAATACCAGCATTCTTATCTTATTGAAAGAATTATCCTTCAAAGTTTCTAATGTTTGCTCCTGAATCTTTTCAGGCTGAGTAGTCCATGCATATGCAGTTGTACCAAAAGGAATATATCTAGTACCATCCGCATATGAAAAGTGTGTTTTCCCTGCCACCCTAACAGGACCATGATTATCCTTTTCCGCAGGAGTTACCAAAAATTCATCTGTTACTTTATCTAAACCTTTGACGTTAGAATGAGTAATTACTTGAAATTGCCCTTCAACTTCTGGCATATATCTAACTTTATATACACCATTTCCATCATAAAACCCGTCAACTTTTACTGAATGGTTATTATGTTCAAATGTAGCCGTTAACTCTACATCTCTAAATGGATTTCCATCTTCAGGTCCATTTAAAGTTAACTCATAGCGTTTCCATTTTTCTACTTGCTTCATTTTATTTTCTCCTTAGATTGATACATGTTTTTTAACATGTTGACTTGTCAATGCGATACCCAAGAATACTATTGTGATAATTGTTAAAATTCCTGCACTAATTTTCATTTGATCAACTGGAGTAGTTGCATTCATCATTTTAGCTAAGAATGAAATTATGAAAGGTGAAGCAAAAGCCCCCAAATTGTTACATACTTGTGCAATAGAAATAATCAAATTACTAATAGAACTGTCCACGTCACTCAAGATAGTGTCGTATACATAAGGAATAATCAGAGATGAAATCATCATGAAGATTAATCCAATAAAGAAAATGATCATATTACTTGCTGAAGAACAAATAATGAATCCAATGATTCCGCCAATAGTTGATACAACTGGAGTAAAACTATGTAATAGCTTATAAATCTTACTGTAGCCCATTGAGATTACAGCACCAATTAAGCCTGCAATCGCAATTTCAGTTGATAATACTCCTTGATTTGCTAATTGATTTTCTTGGATTACCAGAGCTGAGCCAGTGGCTTCAACCATAAAGGCTGCGAAGAATAAGAACAACATCAAAAATGCAACATAAATTCTTACAGGGATTTTTACCTTTGACTTGCCTTTTTCATTATTCTTATGAACTGCTTCAACAGTAGTAGCAGCTTCCATTTTTCTGGTATATCCCATCATAAATAAAATTAAGAATGGAATTATAATTAACATGTAAAGGAAAGTACTTTGCCAATTAATTCCTAATAATAAACCGGAGATAAAGGTACACGAACTGTTACCTAAAGTCCCCATCGCACCTTGAATACCAATTAAAGTCTTTTGTTCATCCCCGCTGAAGCAATCACCGATTAAAGAAACTGCGAGTGAAGTGAATAAACCAATACCGGCACCTACCAATAAACGACTAAATACAATTAATGAAAAATTGTTAATAAAGAATGGAATCAGGCCACCCACTATTGTGGCAAGCATCCCGATAATTACAGTATTTCTTTTACCAAACCATCTTATAAATGCATTACTAAAAAGAATAAAAAGCATAATTGTAAATGATGGAATCGTGAATAATGCTTGAATAGAAGTAATTGATTGATTTGGAAATGATTTTGCAATTAATGGGATTGCAGCTAAATTAGAACCAGCTACTTGTAAAAATAGCGATATTCCTAGAATACCTATCTTTAATTTCCAATTATGTTTGTTGTTTTGTTTTATTGACTCAACATCCATAATTTTTCCTCCTGTTTTGAATCACCAATTTTGTTTACATAAACATCTTACAATGTAATCGGTTACATTAAAACACTAAATTGCTAAACTAATACTAAATTAATGAAGCGCTTTCTTTTATACTTAGCAATTAAATCAATAATAAATTTTTCTTTGATTTTTTATATGTAATCCGTTACATTTGATACGAGGAGAAACAAAATGACAATCAAAGAAATTGCAAAACTCGCTGGGGTATCGACAGCAACTGTTTCCAGAATTATTAATAATTCTGGAAAGGTCAAAGAAGAGACTCGAATTAAGGTACAGAACATCATAGATCAAAATAATTACCGTCCGAATCAAGTGGCCAGAACTTTATTTAAAAAGAAATCAAATATAATAGGAATTATCGTTCCTGACTTATCTAATATGTTCTATTCAAAAATAATTGAAGGTATCCAGAACATTATAGATAATACTAACTACTCTTTGATGATTTCGTTTAGTGCCGGGTCTGATGATAAAAAATATATCGATTTTATTCGAAAATTTCAGCAAGAAAATGTTGATGGAATCATAACTTCTGCTTTCAGCGGAGAATATGTAACAAAAATCAAAACTCCGATTGTTATGTATGATAGTGCAAATATTGAAGATAATATCATTAGGATTGCTTCTGACAACAAGGCTGGAGGTAAATTAATCTCTAAGTTTCTTAATAAAAATATCAAGAAAGTACTCATTCAACATCTTGATTTATCCTTACCTACTGTGGCTGAACGTTTTAATTCTTTGATTGCAGAGCTGAACAAAAGAGATATCACACATAATCTGGTGGCAGTTGAAGGATTAAGTAAAAAACATGCCAGCCAAAAAGTATTAGAAAACATAAAGCATTTCGATGCAGTTATCTCAGTTAACGATGAGTATGCAGCCGATATTATTAAAGAATCTAGATTAAATGGTTTTAAAATTCCTGAAGATTTTCAATTAGTAGGCTATGACAACACAAATCTGGCACAGTATACAGATCCAACAATTTCTACAATTGATCAGCAAGCTTTTGAAATCGGAAAAGCCGCAGCAAGGCGCTTAATAGATAGAATCGATGGAAATAAAAATACAGAAAATACAATTATTCCAGTTAAAGCTTTAAAAAATGAATCGACAAAATAAAAAGACACATTTCGAATCAAATTCGAGATGTGTCTTAATTTTTTATTATTAAAATAAATGTATCAACTTGTGCTCAGTTAACCAAGTCAAATATAAATCTACCCATTTTCTAGCTTGAATATTACTTTGACTTCTATCTTTCTTACTATCAGTTCTAAGATCACCCAAAGCAAGTCCATGTTTACCTTTTTCAAATATATGAAGTTCAAAATCTACGTCGTGCTTTCGTAAATTTGAAGCCAATTTTAATGCATTTTCCACTGGTACTAATGGATCTTGCATTGTATGCCAAATAAAGGTAGGCGGACAATCACTAGTATCAGCGTCAATAACATTAATTAATTTTTGGCGTTCAATACTTTGGTCATGCCCCAAGCTTGCATAATTGACCAACTTACTTATCTCAGATTTTGTATCTGCAATGTAGGTCTGACTTGCACCATATGAAATTGCGATTGAATTAGGTTTATAAGTTTCAGGGTCTAATTTAACTAATTTTTGAAGCCAATCTTTTTTCCAATAAGTACCTATTTGTGCTGTTAAATTACCACCAGCTGAAAAGCCTAAGACATTGATACTATCAGGATCTAGATTCCACTCTTCTGCTTTTGATCTAGTATAAGAAATTATTCTTGCTAAATCCATTAATGGATTTGGAAAACTAGAAACCGGTTCTTTTGAAAAATCATTGTTTTTATCATGGAAGAATTCTAATCCTTCGGTCGCATACTTAGCTACTACACAAGAGAATCCTTTACTTAAAAATTCTAAGGCAATTGGTTCTTCCTCTCTCCAAGAAGTCCACATGTATGCACCACCAGGAACAATAATCATTACTGGTGATTTCCTGTTAATATCAATTTCTTTATTGGCTTCTTGAAGATAAAAAGTGGCGCTTGCTCCAATATCACCAAAATTTTTATTGAAATACTTCATTTTATACCTCTATGCCAAATAAACACTTGAAACTTTTTCTGTTTTTGCTTGATCTACAGTTGCTAATAATAACTGATCACCAGCTTGTACATGCCCTTGAGTTTGAGAAGCAACCTTATCAAAGTTAGCAGGATTCGTTACAATTACTGGACTTGCCAAGTTGAATCCAGCTTCCTTAATCAAGTCCAAATCAACAGTTTCTAGTAAATCACCTTTTCTGACGGCATCACCATCATGTACTAATTGCTTGAAGCCTTTACCCTTTAATTCAACAGTATCAAGTCCGATATGAATCAATAATTCAACACCAGACTTAGATTTTAAGGTAATCGCATGCTTAGTTGGAAAGACTGAAACAACCGTTCCATCAAATGGCGCTTTAACTTCACCTTTTTCAAGGCTGACTGCAACACCTTGACCAACTGCACCAGTAGAAAATACACCGTCGTCTAATTCTTTCAAAGGCCATAAACCAAATGAACCATAGCCAACTCCCATATCAGCTCCAGCTAGAACTGCTCTCCAAGCGGACTTTCTTACTTCAAAAGCTGAATATCTCTCAGGATATTGAGAATGCATTTTTTGCAAGCCTTCGTAGCAGATTTCTGCATCAACAATTGGTCCTTCATAACCTGATGCCCTTAATTTTTGCGGAATGGTAAAAGCAGTATTTTGTCCGGTTTGAGCATGACCAGATTGATAGCTAAAGAAGCTAATTCGCTTTTTAAATTCATCTGGTAACTCATAACTTTCACCATTAATGTGGAAAGTATAAATTCCTTCTGGATCTACTTCCTTAGCACTTTCAAGAACTTCACGATAATATTTAATCGCAGCTTCGCTTTTTTGAGTTTCATTATCTACAAAACCCACATCCCCACTAACAAACCAAATCGGGTTAAACTTCTTAAATCTATTTACTACATATTTAATATAAGGTCTAATTTGTTCAAATGGGATAGTATTATTCTTAACAAAATGACTCATCCATGTGTCTGGCACAAAATTACCCCATAAAAGGACTAAGCTAGGCACCATACCTCGCTCTTGCATTTGTTCAAGCATTTTTTCAACATTATCGAAATATGAAGTATTTATCTTTGAAAAATCATATTCATAACTACCATCATCATGTTCGATAATCGCAAAAGGTTCTCTTCCTTTAATTGGACAACTTGAATCATATTGTCTCAACAGATTTATTTGAATAGCCGTGTAGCCTTGAGCCTTACGAGTATCTAAATAGAATTTCCAATCTGGCAACGTGAGATTGGTAAATGCACTCCAACAAGTATCAGCTAAATAAAAGAATCGCTGACCATCTTTATATAAGTACTTACCATTAACAGTTAACATAAATTTCTCCTTAATTAATCATCAATGATGCTGTTAATATCGCCATACCAATAAGCTGCTACCTTATCAGCAATTGGGTCGAAGTAATCTGGCTTAACATTAATATATTTACCAGCTTCCGCTAAAATTGGCACAATATCTGCACGAACACCAGCCATGTGGTGAATATATGGACCATAAACATATTTTGCTTCGAATCTATTTAAATCTTTAAATTCGAACCAAGCGTAAGTTCCTTGTTCATATGGTCCTTGGCAAGTCTCGGCATTGCCAATTAGCATTGAGTATTTTCCATGGTCACCATCAAAACGTACTAAACTATAATTTCCATCTTTTGCTTCAAAAGCAGCAGAGCCAGGATAATCAAAAACGAAATGTGATGGTGGTAAAACTGGTTTATTCTTTGCAGTTTGGAAAGCAAAAGTTCCCAAGTGTTGTAGTAATTCACCATTTTCATTTTCAGGATGGCGACAATTTACATCCGCAAAGATTGCTCTTTCTTCGCCTAAAGTTGCGCTTTCAGCTAATACCTCTGAAATTGCACCATTAATATCAGTTTCACAAGTCACTGGCATTCCTTCAGTTTGAAGTAATGCTTCAGAGGCATACGGAAGAATTCCAATTTCCCTTTGCAATTCGGTCCAGCATTGAATTGTTCCGGCATTACAGCCATATTGATTCATCTTATCTTGTAAAGCTAATTTAAGAGCTGCGACTTTATTAAAGTCATCATCTTTAATTTGAATGTCAGCCCATTTTCGAAAGACATCCTTAGTTTCTTCAATTCTTGAATCTTTTTCTTCAATTAAATTGTTCATATGTGAGGTCAATTCACCTAATGGAATTGGAGATAATTGAATACCGAACTTTTCAAGTAGTTCTCCTTCATTAACAATAACTGACCAAAAATCAAATGGACGAGGTCCAACTTGAAGAAGTCTTGTATGCTTAAAAGTTTTAACTACGTTGCAGACTCTAATAAAATCAATCACGCCTCTACTAAAGGATGGGTCATCGATATCACTATTTCTAATGTAAGTAAATGGTACATTGAAGTGACGTAAGACCTTACCGATTGCAAATAGGCCACATTGTGTATCTCTTCTTCTTGAACCATCTGGAGCTGGAGCTTCATCTCTTGGACCCCAAAGTAGAACTGGCACATTTAACTTAGCAGCTAAACGGGCTACTTCATATTCAGTCCCAAAATTTTCATTTGCAATGAAGAGACCATCGATGTTTTCTTCTTTAAACTTTTTCGTAATTTTAGCTAAACCTGCATCATCATAAAGTAAGCCATCATCATTAACATCTTTAATGTCAACGTAATTTACGCCTAATTCATCTAACTTAGCTCTAGTTTTATTTGCAAATTCAATTGCGGCATCAGCAGAAAAAATATTTCTTCTAGTTGGTGCAAAACCTAATTTAATTTGTTCTAAAAATTTCTTATTAACCATCTTAATTTCCTCCGGATTTAATCTTGCATCCGCTTACAGTTAAAAATTAATCGATTAAATTCGAAATTTCAATAACATTTTTACTAAACTAGGCTAAATTAAGTATTTACATTGACTGACGTTTAATTAGCTTAGTTGATACTAATGTTTTTTGAGTCAGCCATTCCTTATTATCAATTTGAGCAAAAATCTGATTAACCGCTTGATCAACCATTTGCGTAATTGGAACATGGATGGTTGTCAATTCAGGCAAGATCATAGTATCTTCACTAATATCATCAAAACCTATAATAGCAACTTCTTCTGGAACTTTGATTTTATACTTTCGCAATTCTTTGATAAAGCGCAATGCCATATAGTCATCTTCACAAAAAATAGCTCGTGGTAATTTCCTAACTTGTTCTTCACTCAAATCGTAATTAGGAATCAGAGTTGTTGGGTCAACACTATAAACATTTGCAGCATCAATTTTTAAGTTAGCTTCATGAATTGCTTTTCTAAAGCCTTCTCTTCGATACAGGAAGTTAGAAATAATTTTATTTGAGGCTACATAGCCAATGTCGGTGTAGCCTTTTTCAGCGATATACTTTCCTGCAAGATATGCACCTTGTTTATTATTAATTGATACAAAATCGGCATCAATATTTTCGTAGTAAGTATCTAAAAAGACTACGTGCTTCAAATTTTCATTGATAAAGGTCACTTGTTTTTCATCTAAATCTGTTGCCAAGACAATAGCTGCCTTGACTGAAGCCTTCAATTCTAGTATTTCTTCTTTTAAATTCTCAGATGAAATAGTAGTTATCTGCAATTTTCCGCCAAATCCAGAAACATTTTGCGTTAAATCTGCTACTAAAGTATCAAAAAACGGTAAACTTGCATAATTGCGATTTAAGATTCCCTTTTTATCACTTACCATAATCAAATCTAAGACGGCTTGCCGTCTAAGACCACCTTTTTTTCTTTTTCTTAGAGGAGTATATCCACTTTCTTCAATAACTTTGAAGATCTTTTTTCGGGTTTCATCGCTTATTCCAGGTTTATTATTTAGTGCTAAAGATACAGCAGATCGCGAAACTTTTGCCATCTTGGCAATATCGCTCATTTTTAAAGCCATTATTTACCTCCTATGTTTGTTCAAAATTATTATAAATCTTTTTCTAACATAAACTAAAATAATATTTTAATTTAGTTGTATGACAGTTAGTTATGTTAATCTCAAACCGAAACAAGATTTATTTGAGGTGAATAACATGGAAATCTTAGATTTAAAAAAGAAAGCAGTTCAGTTAAGAAAAAGGACCTGGGAATTAATTTATAAACACCATAATGGTCATACAGGCTCTGATTTATCATGTACTGATATCCTAGTAGCTTTGTACTACGATGTAATGAATCAAAATGCTAAGAATTTTGGTCAAAAAGATGTTGATACCTACATCCAAAGTAAAGGTCATGCGGTTGAAATTTGGTATGAAATCTTAGCCGATTTAGGATATATCAATCAAAAAGATTTAGATGAAAGATATTCTACTTTTAATAGTCCTTATATTGGCCACCCAACTACAGAAGTACATGGTATGGCATTTCATACTGGATCGTTAGGTCATGGTCTTGGTCTTGGAGTTGGTGTTAGTTTAGCAGCTAAAATGAATCACTCTCAAAAACACATCTACGTCCTCATGGGGGATGGTGAGCAAGCCGAAGGTTCCATCTGGGAAGCAGCGATGGCAGCTGGAAATTACAGTCTCGACAATTTGACTGCAATCGTTGACCACAATGATTTGCAAATTAGTGGTACTACTGACTCAGTTATGCGTTCAAATCCAATCAGTGATAAATATCGAGCTTTTGGTTGGGATGTTCAAGAAGTTGATGGAAATAATATGGAAGCGCTAGTCAACATTCTAAATAAAGCAAATAATACTAATAAACCTAGATTGATTATTGCTAATACCGTTAAAGGTAAGGGTATCACCGTAGCTGAAAACAGAGCTGACTGGCACCACAAGATTCCTAGCCCAGAAGAATATGAACAAGGTATTAAACAATTAAATGCACAAATGGAGGCCCTAGAAAATGAATAAGATTGATGAAAAATTGACTGCCAATCAAGCAATTGCAAATTGTTTGGATGAAGAAACTAAGAATGACCCAAATTTGTTAGTTGTTACCTGTGATTCACGCGGCTCAGCTGGCTTGGTTCCTTTCACAAATAAATATCCTGATAGAACTGTAGAAATGGGAATTGCTGAACAAAATGCAGTTACAGTTGCTGCTGGCTTAGCTCATGAAGGAAAACATCCCTTTGTCTTCTCACCTGCTGCCTTTTTAGCTATGAGATCAATCGAACAAGTCAAGGTTGATGTAGCTTTCAATAAAAACAATGTTAAATTAATTGGTATTTCTGGTGGCAATTCATACACCTGGCTTGGAACAACCCACCACTCATTAAATGATGTTGCTATTACTCGAGCAATTCCAGATTTAGAAATTTACCAACCATGCGATAAATACCAAGTTAGGGCTTTATTCAAATATTTAGTTAAATCTGACAAACCTGCATATGTTCGTATTGGTAAGAGAAAATTGGACAATGTCTATCATGAAGATTTTGAATTTAAGCCTGGAAAGGCTAAAGTTATTCGCTCCGGTAAGGATATCTGTTTAATTTCAACTGGTGAGACTCTCTATTTTGCTTTACAAGCTGCTAACAATCTTGCTAAACAAGGTATTGATGCTGAAGTTGTCGATCTTGGCTCAATCAAGCCACTTGATACCGAAATGCTTGGTAAACTCGCTCAAGAATTTGACCAAATTGCCACAGTAGAAGAACACGATGTAATCAATGGAATCGGTTCAGCAGTTGCTACTGAAGTTGCAAAATATGCTCATGCCAAATTAACTATTTTAGGATTTCCAGATGAACCAGCTATTCAAGGTACACAAGATGAAGTCTTCCATTACTATGGCCTTGATGCCGAAGGAATTGAAAAATCTATTAGAAAAGTTCTTAACAAATAAAGCTGGTGATTTACATGCCGGGGAAATATATTCTAGCTGTTGATCAAAGTACTCAAGGTACAAAGGCTATTTTAGTTGATCATAATAATCAGATTTTCTATAAAGTAGCATTGCCCCATAAGCAATTAGTAAATAATCAAGGCTGGGTTAGTCATGACTTAGATGAAATAAGACATAATTTATATCAACTTTTCCGAAATATATTAAAAAAGGTAAACCCTGATCAAATTGAAGCTTTGGCTATTACCAACCAAAGAGAAAGTGCTGCTGCCTGGTCAAGACATACTGGCGAACCGCTTTGTCATACAATTGTCTGGCAAGACAATAGGACTGAAAAGTTGATTAATCGAATTGCCTATCCAGAACTAAAAGAAACTGTTAAAAACAAAACTGGTTTAGCCTTATCCCCTTACTTTACTGGAGCAAAATGGGGCTGGATGCTATTAAATGAGCCGAGAGTGATTCAAGCTAGAGAAAATGATGATCTTTGCCTAGGTACAATGGATAGTTGGCTTTTGTATCAATTAACTAATAAACGATCCTTTAAAACTGAACCATCAAATGCTTGCCGTACTCAATTGATGAATATTCATACAGGAAAATGGGATCAACAATTGTGTGAAATTTTTGGAACTAATATTAATGAACTTCCTGAAATCGTTGACTCTAACGCTCATTTTGGAAAAACAGATTTATTCGGCTTACTCAAAACCCCTATTCCAATAAAAAGTATACTTGGAGACTCTCAGGCTGCTTTATTTGCTCATGGATGTTTTAATCCTGAAGATTTTAAAGTGACTTTTGGAACCGGTTCTTCAGTTATGCTTAATATAGGAAGCAATCTCCCCTCAAATATAAATAACAAATTAAACACTTCTATTGCCTGGTCATTAAATGGAAAAATCTCCTATGTATTAGAAGGCAACATTAACTACGCCGGTGCAAGCATTAGCTGGTTAAAAGATAAAGTACAACTAATCAACAAACCTGAAGAAACTGAAAATTTAGCTTTAACCGCTAACCCTAAAGATCATACAATATTAATTCCTGCATTTGCTGGTCTTGGTGCTCCTTATTGGAAAGCTGAAGCAAAAGCAGCTTTTGTAAATATGACCGCTACAACTGGAAAAAATGAACTAGTAAAAGCTACATTAAATTCATTAGTTTACCAAATTTCAGATATTCTAAGTCAATTTCAACAATTATATCCTAAAGTCAATCAGGAAATTCATACCGATGGTGGGATGATCCATAACAAATATTTGATGCAATATCTCTGCAATATCACCCAAAAGGTTGTCAAAATTGCTGATATCCCTGAACTAAGTGCATTAGGTAGTGCCATGAATGCAAGAAACAAGAAAGAACAAGCTCAATCTTCTAAATCATTTACACCAAAGATGAAATCTGAAAGTGCAAAGTTTTACTTAACAGAATGGCATGATTGGATTGACAGATTTTAAAAGAAAAAATTAACCTATCAAAAATTTAAACCATCTTTTGATGTTTTATCGAAAGATGGTTTTCTTTTGTATGAAATAATATTAAATAAAAACATTTGTTCGCACAGAGGTTTTCTAGTAAAATTTTATATCAGAGCTTAGTTAAGGCGGCCACCTCCGGTTGTTTGGAAAAGAGGTGATGTGTATGGTTCAAGGAATCATAAATCGTTTATCTTTTTCAGAGAGGAGGAAATTGTTATTTTCTCCTGGCTTGAACTCTTAATCGAGTTAGGTCATTTATGGCTAGATTTTCAAGCCTATAAGGACCGAAAAAAGTCAGAAAAAATAACCGTCTTAACTGTAGCAAGTTGAAACTGACGGTTATAATAAAAATAATTATTAAAAAATAATCGGAAGCGGATGCTTAAGCTCCAAGAGGCACCATGGCATTGGTGCCTATTTTTTACTTCTTCAGTAATATTTTATGATGAAATATCGTTTTAGCCAATCATGAAATCAATCCAATCTCCCGCTTTATTATAGCTACATCTATTAACAGAAATATTAGTCCTGAAGATATGTCTAAAATAAAAGTAGTTTTGGAATCAACCCCACTTTTATCAGAACGAAATTAAGAACAAAAAATAGCCTAGTTTTAAACACTAATCTATTTTTTATTGAGTTAGTAATTCTATCTCAAAGCTTAAAATCCTTTTCTTTAACTTATTAATCCACAAAAATTAGAGATTAAATTCCAAAATATATCAATAACATTAGTTAATTCTCATATATTTTATAATTAAAGATGCTGGAAACCGATCTTAATACCATTTGTTCTACTAATATTTTCAGATTTACTAATTTTTAATAGCAATACTTATTATGGACCATAATATTTTTCTTACATAAAATTTACAGAAAAAAAGCGTAACATCAATATCTGTTGCGCTTATAGTATACATACAAAGGAGTGTACAGGATTTGAACCTGCGCGCCGAAAAAATCGGTTCGCCGGATTTCGAGTCCGGTGCATTACCACTCTGCCAACACTCCATGACTAGATTCCATTATAGCGAAAAATAACTTTTAAGTCTAAAACTTTTGAAAAAAATATGCCTCCTTTTCTAATTTCTGTTAAAATAACTAGGAATGAATGCGAGGTAGTTATCGTGAATTTATCCTGGCTAATTGCCCTTGTAATAAGTGCAACGATTTTATTTACTTTGATTTATAAACTTGAAAATTCAAGAAAATTTCGCCATCTTGATAGCAGTTGGCATAAGCGTTTAATTCAACCAGTTCATGGCCACTTTTGGTCAATAATTGAGTTCTTAAACGAACCTAAGCTAATCGCTTTTTGGGATTGTTTACTAGCTCTAATCTTAATTCTTAATGGTGAAATAAAAAAAGCAATTTGGGTTTTAGTTACCTTAGCTTTTACCGACATTATCGGTATTATTTTGAAGCACAGTATTAAGAGAGAAAGGCCAAGTGAAAATAATCGGCAATCTTATTCATTTCCGAGCGGTCACGTTTTAAGTATCACTAGTTTAAGCTTAATCATTTGGCAAATTTATGGTGGACTGTTTGGTATTACTTTATTTCTAGGCTTACTAGCTCTTTGGTTTTTAGTTGTTTTTTCAAGAATTGTCTTAAAAGCACATTATCCATCTGATATTGTGGGAGCTACTGCTCTCTCTGTTTTTTGTTTTTTATTAACAATTCCCTTTCTTGCTTAGACAAAAAAGCTCCGTTGTATAACGGAGCTTTTTCTTAGGTTTTTATCTAGCAGTTTGTACCTTATAGTAAAAAATCATCTTTTGGAAAGATTGTAGCTAGACTAAATTAGTGGGAGACAGTCTAACTACAAATTAGAAATGTTTCGAATAAATACTAGCATATTAGGGGGGGAGCTAGTGTGGGTAGAATAATTGCTTCTAATTGGAGTTGTGGGAGTCCTTTCCATCAATGAATAAGATTAATGATGAATGTTTTGACTATTAATCCAGTTTTTACCTCATCGTTTAAAAACTGTTATTTAACTAACTAGAATAATTTTGTTTCACTCTTCAAGCCAAAAAGCTTTAATTCCTTGAAACTGTAGTATATTTTAACAAGTTTTCTTCTTTTAAACAAGTAAAATATCAATATAATTTACCTATCCTTTATTCTGATAGATATAGTTTTATGATGAGATGTTATTTATTTAGTTATTTTATTAATCAATAAAAAAGTGGCCTAATTTTCAAAGCCAACCATTAAACCGCCCTTTTCTGCATAAAAGCTACAAAGTCCATGACAAATACCAATCTCTATTTTTGCATCAGGGAACTTTTCTATAATTTTTTCCTTCAGACTCTCAGCATCTTTTTGATTATCAACATGATCAATATAGACCTTGCCACCTGAATAATTTTGTTTTTCCATGTTTTTAAAAAGTTCCAAAACCGTTTTTTTACTGCCTCTTGCTTTTCCTAAAGGTTCTAATTTTCCTTCTTTACTTGCTTCACCAATCATTCTAATGTGCAATATACCAGCAATTTTAGCAGTTGCTGAACTAATGCGACCATTTACTGCCAAGTTATGAAGTGATTCTAAACTAAACAATAAATGAGTATTTTCTTGATAAGTTTGGAAACTTTCGCTTATTGAGCTAAAACTATCCTTCTGAAGCAATTCCACTAGTTTATCTACTAATAATTTAAGTTCTGGTCCAGCTGATTTAGAATCAAGTACTAAAATTTCGCTACCTGGATTTTCCTCTTGATATATTTGTGCTGCTTGTTTAGCTGAAGAATATGTTCCACTTAAACCGCTAGTAACTGTTAAAATAACAGCTTTTTTGCAGCCTGCTAACGCATCAAGCCATTCCTGTAAATTAGGACATGAAGTTCCTGATTTTTCTTTATTTTCATAAATTTTATTCAAAAATACATCATAATCCATTTGATCATTATCCAAAAATGTTTGGTTTCCCAAATTAATTGTTAATGGTACAACTGTTAAATTTCTTTCTGAATCTGATTTCAAGTTGCAACTTGAATCAACTATAAGTTTAATTTCTTCCATAGTTTTCTCTTTTTTGTTTACTTTCGTTAATAAAAATCCCTTTATCGGTTTTTTAATAACCGATAGTGCTATAATAATGTCTATTAAATATAAAAGTCAAGTCAAAGGAGTTATTATGGAAAATTTATCAATCTTAAATCAAATTCAAAGTGATGTTGACAACTTTTCACTCCCTGCCTTTAGTGAGATTCCAGATATTGGACTTTATCTTGAACAGACCTGTCAATTTATCAATCAGAGTTTATCCCCTTTTTCTAGTTTATATTTAACTAATTCAATGATTAGTAATTACGTAAAAAAAGGGATTATTGAAAAGCCAATCAAAAAGCGTTACAGTCGCCAACAAATTGCACGCTTAATTTTTATTGCATTTGCTAAACCTGTTCTTTCTCTTGATAATCTAAAAGTTGCTATAAAGATGCAAGATGAAAGTTACAGTATTGATATTGCCTACCAATACCTAAGAGAAGAAAGCATTAACTGTTTGGAATATGTTTATAAACTAAAGAAGCAACTAGATAATATTGGAACAACCCAAACTCCTGAAAAAGAAATTTTGCGAAATATTATTTTGGCTGCAGTTCACGAAATCTACTTAAATTCTTATTTTTCGGTAATGAAATAATTTATTAAATCAAATTTTTGATAAACTATTTTATGACGCTATTGTAGATATGGAGGAAATGTATGGAATCACAATTGCATGGTCTTACTGCTACTGAAGCAGCTAAACGTTTAGAAAAAGACGGTCCTAACGAAGTACCAGAGCCAGAATTTAACTTTTGGAAAGCTTTTTTATCCAAGTTATGGAATTTATCAGCTTGGATTTTAGAGGCTGCCTTATTACTTGAGTTAATCTTAGGTAAGGGGATTCAGGCAGGGTTTGTTTTATTAATGCTTTTATTTGCCGCATATAATGGTGCAACTCAAAAGAAAAAATCTCGTCGCGTTTTAAATGATATTTCTCACGAACTAACTCCTACTGTCGCTGTAGAACGTGATGGCAAATGGATTAAGTTAAATTCAAAACAATTAGTTGTTGGTGACTTAATCAATTTAAAGCGTGGAGATGTTTTAGCTGCTGATGTTATTTTAAAAAGTGGCAAAATCACCTGTGATGAAAGTTCTATAACTGGTGAATCAGCTCCTGTTAACAAGCAAATAAATGACACTGCATATGCCGGAACAACAGTAGTCGATGGAACTGGTTTAGCAGTTGTTAGTGCAACTGGGTCTAATTCCCGTTCAGGTAAAACTATCAATTTAATTAATCAATCCGCTGCTCCAGGACACTTACAGCAATTATTAACAAAGATTATTTTTTATCTTTGTATGCTTAGTTTAAGTCTTACAATCATCATTATTATTGCAGCTTTTGCAAGAGGTGAAGGCTTAGATGGAGTAATTCAAATGTTGCCTTTCCTTGCTATGATGTTTATTGCTTCAATCCCAGTTGCTATGCCATCAACTTTTGCAATCTCTAATTCCTTTGAAGCAAAAAGATTAAGTAAAGAAGGCGTTTTGACATCAGATTTAACTGGGATTCAAGATGCTGCTAATTTAAATCTGATTTTACTGGATAAAACTGGCACAATTACTGAAAATAAAACAGCTGTATCTAGTCTAACTAACTTGAGTTCATTAACAGATTCTGAAGTTCTACAGCTTGCAGAAGCTGCTACTGATAAGCGTAATACTTCAATTATTGATGAAGCAATTATTGACTATTTAAAGAAAAAAGGTCTGGCTTCATTAACTCCTGATAAATTTACCCCATTTACTTCCAATACTGGTTATTCTGAAGCTTTAGTAAATGGTAAAAATCTGAAACTTGGTTCATTTAAGCAGTTATCTTTAATTGATACCCAAGCCAATAACCAAATTAAAGATATTGACTTTACAGCTGGTCGTTCAGTTGCACTATTAGTTGATGATAAGTTAGCCGCAGTCTTTATTTTACAAGATAAAGTAAGAGATGATTCTAAAGCTGCTTTGGCAGAGCTGAAAAAGCGCGGTATTCGTCCAATTATGCTAACTGGTGATAACCAAAGAACTGCAGCTGCTGTAGCAAAGCAAGTTTCATTAACTGGAAACGTAATTTCTATCCATGATTTTAATGAACAAACAGATTTAGAATCTCTTGCTGGTATTGCTGATGTTTTGCCAGAAGATAAACTTAAAATGGTTAAATTCTTCCAAGAAAAAGGCTATATTGTTGGTATGACCGGTGACGGTGTTAATGATGCCCCTGCTTTAAAGCAAGCTGAAGTTGGGATTGCCGTTGCTAATGCTGCTGATGTTGCTAAACGAAGCGGGAAGATGGTATTACTAGATGATGGCTTAATGCCAATTGTTAAGATTTTAGATGCAGGCCATCGGGTTTACCAAAGAATGACAACTTGGTCATTAACTAAACTTTCAAGAACTGCTGAATTAACTATGATTTTAACCTTTGGCTACCTACTCTTTGGTTATTTACCAATGGCTTTAAATGCTATGGTTATCTACACCATTATGAATAATATGGTTACTATGATGATTGGTACAGATAATACTCATATTACATATAAGCCTGAAAATTGGAACATCGATCGTATGGCAAAGGTTTCAATGTCCCTTGCTTCAGGTTGGACAATAATCGGCTGCTTATTTGTTTGGTTCATGAATAATAAGTTAGGCTTTAGTCAGGGGCAAGTTGGAACAATGGTTTATGTTTATTGTGTATTAAGTGCAATGTTAATTGTGTTAATCACTAGAACTAAGACCTACTTTTGGCAATCATATCCATCTAGATTAGTGGGTACTGTTCAAATTATCGATGTTGCTTTAACCTTTGCATTAGCACTGTTAGGAATTGCAATGACACAAATTTCGCTAGTTAACCTTGGTTTAGTTATTGTAGTTTCGCTAGTAAGTGCCGTGATAATTGATCTAATTTACCAACCCGTTATGAAAGACAGATAATCTCATAATCTTTGCACACAAAAAAGCTCACTTCAAATGAAGTGAGCTTTTTAATAACCAAAATTAAGCGCCATGGTATTGAACAAGTGAAAAGATATCAACATTTGGCAACTTTTCTCTACCCTTTAAATCAGGTAATTCAACATAAAAAGCTGCACCTACTACTTCTCCACCAAGACGTTCAATCAATTCAATAGCAGCATGTAATGTTCCAGCTGTCGCCATCAAGTCATCACAAATAACAACCTTTTGACCTGGCTTAATAGCATCCTTATGCATTTCCAAACTATTTGAACCATATTCCAAATCATATGATGCTCGTTCAACTTCACGAGGCAACTTATGAGGTTTTCTTGCAGGAACAAATCCTACTCCTAATTCAGTAGCAACTGGACAACCCACAATAAACCCACGTGCTTCTGGCCCAACAATTACATCTGCACCACGCTTTTTAGCATATTCTGCTAATTCATGAGTTGCAGCTCTGAAGATTTCACCATCAGACAAGATTGGGGTAATATCCCGAAAAACAATTCCCTTATTAGGGAAATCCTGCACGCTTGCAATATATTTCTTAAAATCAACTGTCATGTTGATAACGACCTCCGTTATTTTAAATGCTGGTTAACATACGCTAGCAATTGACTAGACGGCATGGTTCTCAAACTTGTTACAAATTTTAGCTGAGATTGCGTTCCTAAAAAATAAAGCGAATCTGTTAATTTTTTATGATTAGCTGCCTTATTTGGAACAAGTTCTGCCTTATCCATTTTAACAAACTCTAGCTCTAAAAACACCCTCAAAATAAAGTAAATGCTATCACCATCAAGGCCAAGGTATGGAGCTACGAGGCGATAATCTTCTGGTTTAAGATTAGGATGTGAATAAACATATTTTAAGGTATTAGCAAACTGTGTTCTACTTGGCATCACCCTAATTGGCAATCGATCAAGCATAAAACGCAAATATAATTGTTGGTAATCATTTTTTAAAGCGTAATCTAATTCTTGACGATTGTGTGGTGCATCAAGTAAAGTTACAATTTCACCACTGCCATTATAATTTTTGGCCAAAATGATTTTATCTTGATCAATTCCTAATTGACCAACTGCTTTATTTAAATTATGTTCATCAAATAAAACAAACCGATCAGCAAAACCTAATATGTGTTTTTGATCTCGGAAATCAATTGCCTTGGTCTTTCCCAAAGAAAAACTTGGTACACCAAAATCAATTGCTTTTAGCTGACCTTGTAAAGAAAGCTTTTTTTGCCACATGTTTTTACCAATATTCAAATAAATCGCTGTAACATAGGGCAATAAATTCTGAGTTAAAAAGGCCATATTAAATCCGATTACTTTTAGATTTCCAACATTGAATTTTAGATGACTTTTATCTTTTCCGATTACAAAAAGTGAAGAAATTTCAGGCTCTTTGACACAATATACCGGTTCTGGATTATCTGTTCCAAAAGGTCCAACTTTTTTCATATCATCTAAAATCGATAAATCAATATTATTTACATCTAAATCTAAATCGTAATAATCAACTTCAGTATTTGAACTTGCTTGATAACTATTTTCAAATGCCTTTCTTAAAGGATTAATATTTTCTTCTTTTAGTGATAAACCACAAGCAAAATCATGCCCACCAAAGTTTTCAAATAGGGAATCCTTTAACTTAAATAAGGCATTAAACAAATTAAAGCCAGCATTACTTCTACCTGAACCTTTAACTAAGCCTTCATCATTTTGGGTAAGTAAGATAGTTGGTTTATGAACTTTTTCGACTATTTTATTCGCAACTAAGCCTAATACCCCTTCATGCCAACTAGTATCATACAATACTAGGGTATTTTCGCTATTATATCCAAATTTTTTTATTTGCTCTAAAGCAGACTCATATACTTTTTGAGTCAATTCTTTACGATCATTATTTAATTGTTCAACTTTTTTAGCTAATTTCTGAGCTACTTCCAAATCATCTGCCAAAAGCAAATCAACTGCTAAGCTAGCATTTGCTAACCTTCCAGTTGCATTTAATCTTGGGGCAATTTGAAAACCGATATCTGTTTCATCAATATTTCCAAGTTCAAGTCCAGCTTCTTTAATTAGTGCACGCAAACCAGGCCGTTGAGTATGATTAAGCAGTTCTAGGCCACGCTTAACTATAATATGTCCTTCCCCTGATACTTTTACCATATCACCAATTGTTCCAATCATCGCTAGTTCAATCAGTTCTGGCATAGTATCATCCATTAAAGCACGACAGATTGTATAAGCAACTCCTGCTCCACAATAATCATCAAAAGGATATTTTTGATTTGGATAATTACAATGAACAATTACTTTAGCGTCTGGCATTTGCTCTTGAAAGCTATGGTGATCTGTCACAATAACATCGCAGCCATTTTCCTGAGCATACTTTACTTCTTCAATTCCTGTTACCCCATTATCAACAGTGATAATTAATTTAGTACCATCCGATACTATTTGCTGGTAACGTTTCATATTTGGCCCATAGCCGTCTTTAAATCGATCAGGAATAAAGTAATGAACATCAGCTCCTAAAATGGCCAATGTTTCATACATGATAGTTGTAGCTGTAATACCATCTGCATCATAATCTCCATAAATTGTAATCTTCTCAAAATTATCAATTGCCTTATTAATCCGCTCAACAGCTTCCTGCATCCCATGCATTAAATATGGATCAGCTAAATCTTCTTCAGTACCATTAAGCCAATAATTTAATTTTTCATCTGTATTAATCTCTCGCAAAGAAAATAACTTAGCCGCAAGTGGACTAAGTTGATATTTCTCTTTTAATTCTTCAGATAATTCAGTAGCTTCTCTTTTTTTCCAAGTCATTATTTTAATTTAAATACACTCAAATTCTTTGTTGTTGCTTTTTTCGTATGAATTAATTTTCCGCGCACAGCCCAACGATTTATACCACCGTCTGCACAGGTAATTAAAGTTACAATCTTTTTCTTGGTATTATTAACTAGCCAAACAGCTGTCGGATCAACAACTCTTTTCATATAAATTCTATATACATAGACTTTCTTTAAATCAGTCAAATATACCTTTTGACCTATTTTTGTATCTTCAATTGGTGAAAATAGAACGCCTTTAGCTGTCATATAGTGTCCGGCCAAAGGATAATTTCCTTGCCCCATCACTTGATCTTCCCTCATCGTTCCAGCACCTGTAGACAATGAATCATCACTCAATCCTAACAAGATTGGTAAATACAAATTAACCTTAGGAATGGCAATCGCGCCAATAGCATTTGATGTATTCTTTACACGTGATCGAGTAACTTTAGCAATATCAATATCTTGGACTTTGCTGTAATCAAACATACCTTTTTTCTTCTGGTTAGCAGCCACCTTTTTCTTGGTTAGCCCTTGCAAAGTTGAAGTTTGATTTTGTTTTACAAAGTACTCTTGAATTGGACCATTAAAAACTAAAATAATCCCTACAATAAATAAAATAACTGCTAAAACTCGGAGAAAGACAGTCTTTTTGCTAGCCTTAGTTTTTTTATTTAACTTTTCTTTTTTAACATCTGTCATTTTACTTACCCTTGATGTCATCATCATTCATCTTCAAAACTGCCATGAAAGCATCTTGAGGAACTTCTACTTTTCCAACAGATTTCATCCGTTTTTTTCCACGCTTTTGCTTATCAAGTAATTTTGCACGTCGATCTGGGTCACCAGTATGGATACGTGCTGTAACATCTTTACGATATGGCTTAATAGTGGCACGAGAAATGATCTTAGCCCCGATTGCTCCTTGAATATCAACTTCGAAGTTTTGTCGAGGTATTAACTTCTTAAGCAGTGACGTCATTTGACGAGCACGTGCTTGAGCATCAGATCTATGCGCAATAAAACTTAAGGCATCAATTGGCTCTTTATTAAGTAAGACATCAATTTTTACTGAGTCAGTAGCACGATATCCAATAATCTCATAATCAAGTGATGCATAGCCTTTGGTTGAAGACTTAAGATCATCAAAGAAGTCAAAAATAATTTCAGCTAATGGAATATGATAAATGACATTTACTCGGTACTTATCTAGGTAATCCATTGTTTGAAATTCACCACGTTTTCGCTGACAAAGTTCCATAACAGGACCTACAAAGTCATTAGGTACCATGATTTCTGCCTTAACATAAGGCTCTTGTACTTCCTTATATTCTCCTGCATCGGGCAAATCTGAAGGATTATCAATTATTTTTGTACTTCCATCATTCATAATTGCATGATAGTCAGTAGATGGCGCTGTCATAATTAAATCAAGATTGAATTCTTGTTCCAATCGTTCCTGAACAACATCCATATGAAGCAAGCCTAAGAAACCACATCTAAAGCCAAAGCCTAATGCGGTTGAAGTTTCTGGCTCAAATTCAAGCGCAGCATCGTTTAACTGGAGCTTCTCCAAAGCTTCCTTTAAATCATCATACTTACTATTATCAACTGGATACATCCCACTAAAGACCATTGGTGGAATTTGACGGTAACCTGGTAAAGCTTCTTCAGTTGGATTTTGAGCTGAAGTAATCGTATCACCAACTCGAGTTTCACGAACAGATTTAATATTAGCAGTCAAATAGCCAACGTCTCCTGCAACTAATACATCTTTTTTAACAGGATGCGGATTTGAAACACCCACTTCAGTAACTTCATACTTTTTGTGAGTATTCATAATTTCTATTTCATCGCCTGGTTTGACCATTCCATCTTCAATTCGAACAGCCAAAACAACGCCGCGATAATCATCATATTTTGAGTCAAAAATTAAGGCCTTAAGTGGTGCTTCAAGATTGCCTTGAGGAGCGGGAATATCAGTTACAATTCGCTCAAGTAAATCTGGAATACCTAAGCCTGTCTTCCCAGATACTTCAACGGCATCACTTGCATCAAGACCTAGCATCTCTTCAATTTCCATCTTGGCATTATCGGGATCAGCAGATGGCAAGTCAATCTTATTGATTACAGGTAAAATTTCCAAATCATCATCAATTGCTAGGTAGGTATTGGCTAAAGTCTGAGCTTGTACACCTTGAGAAGCATCAACTACAAGGAGAGCTCCTTCACAAGCAGCTAGAGAACGTGACACTTCATAAGAAAAGTCAACGTGTCCAGGCGTGTCAATTAAGTGAAAAATATAGTCTTCTCCATCTTTTGCATGATATTTAACTTCAACTGAGTTTAACTTAATCGTAATACCCCTTTGACGCTCCAAAGGCATATCATCAAGCATCTGACTCTTAAGTTGACGTTGAGCAACAGTATCTGTTAATTCCAGAATTCTATCAGCAATCGTTGATTTACCATGGTCAATATGGGCAACGATTGAAAAGTTACGAATATGTTTTTGATAATCTTTAAGTTTTTTGAGGTCCATAAAGTTCCATCCTTTTTAGTCTATTCCTATTATAGCAAATGGGCATAAAGGGACAAATAAAAAGCTAAAATCTGACTAATATTTTGTTATATATTAATTCAAGTAAGTCAATGAACAAAATTTATTAATTACATAAAGAAAAAAAGAGCTTTAAAAGCTCTTCTTATCTATTTATCCTAATTTATCTTTCAATCTCTCGAAGAAGTTCTTTTCCTGGGGAGTTATTGAATCTCCCCCAGCCTTAACAAAATCAACCAAAGCTTGTTTTTGCTTGTCATTAATTGACTTAGGAATTACTACTTCAACAGTTGAAATTTGATCTCCCTTACCATCGCCGCGAAGATATGGCACACCTTCACCACGAATCGTAAACTTAGCACCAGGTTGAGTACCAGCTGGGATCTTTAAACTAGTTTCGCCATTAACAGTCTTAATCTTTATTTCATCACCCAAAGTTGCTTGTGCAAATGAGATTGGAACTGTTGTATAAATTGTATTGCCACGGCGAGTAAAGTCTTTACTTGGTCTAATTCTAAAGACAATATATAAATCACCGTAAGGGCCACCATTTTTACCAGCTTCACCTTGACCACTTAAGCGAATTTGTTGGCCATTATCAATACCTGCTGGAATCTTAACTTCTAGTGTTTGCTTCTTATCAGTGTGACCGGCACCATGACAAGTTGCACAAGGATGTTCAATGATAACACCTTTACCATGACACTTATCACATAAAGTTTGTCTCTGAATTACACCCAGCATTGATTGTTGGGTAACTGTCATATAACCTGAACCATGGCACTTATCACAAGTAATAGGATGTGTGCCTTTTTCTGCTCCAGTACCATGACAAACTTCACATGTTTCACTTCTAGTGTAAGTTACGTTAGAAGTCTTACCTTTAATGGCATCCATGAAGTCAATTGTCATTGTATAGTCTAAATCGTCACCCTTAACAGGGGCAGTTGGATCAACATGTCTTTGACTAGCTCCGCCAAAAATATCACTAAAGATATCACCAAAGCCACTAAAGTTGCTAAAATCACCATATTGACCACTACCGGCACCATATCCAGCTTGACCATTTACACCAGCTTGGCCAAATTGATCATATTGTGCCCGCTTTTGTTTGTCGTGCAAAACTTCATATGCTTCATTAACTTCTTTAAATTTTTCTTCCGCATCTGGGGCTTTGTTAATATCTGGGTGATATTTCTTAGATAACTTACGGTAAGCACGTTGAATATCTTGCTCACTAGCATTTTTATCCAAGCCCAGAATATCGTAGTAATCGCGACTTGTCGCCATTTTCTAACGCTCCTTATCATTTGATAAAAGAAAAGGACTAAAATTAGTCCTTAACTTTCCACTATTATAGCATTACTTGTCAGGGTTTACCTTCTTGAAGTCACCATTTACAGTGTCACCGTTATTGCCATCGTTGTTGTCATTGTTACCTGATGGATTTGGTCCAGCTTGACCTGCTTGGCCTTGTGCACCATTAGCTTGATATAACTTAACAGCTAAATCTTGGGCAACCTTAGATAAAGCATCTTTCTTTTCCTTCATTTCATCTAAGTTGTTATCCTTTTGTGCCTTCTTAAGGTCTTCCAAAGCATCCTTAACCTTAGATACTTCATCAGCAGGAACCTTATCGCCAACTTCTTTCAAAGTCTTTTCAGTAGTGAAGATTAATGAATCAACTTCGTTACGTAAGTCAGCTTCTTCTTTCTTCTTCTTGTCTTCATCAGCGTGTTCTTCAGCTTCTTTTTGCATACGCTTGATTTCTTCATCTGATAAACCTGATGAAGACTTAATAGTAATCTTTTGTTCCTTACCAGTACCCATATCCTTAGCAGATACATTTACGATACCGTTCTTATCAATATCGAAGGTAACTTGAATTTGTGGAACACCACGAGGTGCTGCAGGAATGTCAGTTAATTCAAATCTACCCAAAGTCTTGTTATCTGCTGCCATTGGACGTTCACCTTGTAAAACATGAATGTCTACAGCTGGTTGGTTATCAGCAGCAGTTGAGAAGATTTGACTCTTTGAAGTAGGGATAGTAGTGTTTCTATCAATTAACTTAGTGAAGACACCACCCATAGTTTCAATACCAAGTGATAATGGAGTAACGTCAAGTAAAACAACGTCCTTAACATCACCTGAAATAACACCACCTTGAACAGCAGCACCCATAGCAACAGCTTCATCAGGGTTGATTGAGTGGTCAGGTTCTTTACCACTCCACTTCTTAACTGCTTCTTGAACAGCTGGAATACGAGTTGAACCACCGTTTAAGATAACCTTGTCAATGTCGTTAACAGTTAAACCAGCATCCTTTAAAGCATTATCAAATGGAATCTTAGTTCTTTCGACTAAGTCATGAGTTAATTCATCAAACTTAGCACGAGTTAAGTCGGCTTCAAGGTGAAGTGGACCACTTTCGCCAGCTGAAATGAATGGAAGTGAGATGTGGGTTGAACTTACACCTGATAAGTCCTTCTTAGCCTTTTCAGCAGCATCCTTTAATCTTTGAAGTGCCATCTTATCCTTTGATAAGTCAACACCGTTATCTGCCTTAAAGTTTTCAATCAACCAATCCATAATCTTTTGATCGAAGTCATCCCCACCAAGGTGAGTATCACCATTAGTTGAAAGTACTTGGAAGACGCCATCACCTAATTCCAAAACAGAAACGTCGAAAGTACCACCACCAAGGTCGTAAACTAAAATCTTTTCGTCTTCTTCATCTTTATCAAGACCATATGCAAGTGAAGATGCAGTAGGTTCGTTAATAATTCTTTGAACGTTCAAACCAGCAATCTTACCAGCATCTTTAGTTGCTTGACGTTGTGAGTCATTGAAGTAAGCAGGTACAGTAATAACTGCATCCTTAACTTCTTCACCAAGATAATCTTCTGAGAACTTCTTGATGTATTGCAAAATCATTGCAGAAATTTCTTGTGGAGTGTAGCTCTTGTCACCAACTTTAACCTTGTATCCAGCTTCACCCATGTGACGCTTAATAGAAACAATAGTATTAGGGTTAGTGATTGCTTGACGCTTTGCAACTTCACCAACTTGAATTTCTCCATCCTTGAAAGCAACTACAGATGGGGTAGTTCTATTACCTTCAGGGTTAGTAATAATCTTTGGTTCTTTACCTTCCAAAACAGCAACTGCTGAATTAGTAGTACCTAAGTCAATACCAATAACTTTTGACATATCAAAAAGTCCTTTCTTATTTTTATTTCTTTTATCTTTTATAAGCTTAATTAATTATTGAGCAACAATAACCATTGCTGGACGTAATGTCCGATCTTTATATTGATAACCAGCTTGCAAAACTTGAACAACATGATCCTTTTGTTCATCATTTTCTGCAACCGTTGTTTGAACAGCTTGGTGTAAGTTAGGATCGAATTTTACACCCTCTGCTTTAATTTCAGTAATACCATGATCTGCCATTGCTTTAACCATAGCATCTAAGGTCATCTCAACGCCCTTTTTCAATTGCTTAGAGGCTTCATCGTCTACTTTGACACTTAAAGCTCTTTGCAAATTATCAACAGCTGGTAAAATGTCCTTTGCTAATGATTGTGATTCGTACTTAATAAGTTGAGCACGTTCTTTATTGTAGCGATTTTGCATATTTTGAATTTCAGCTTCACTACGTAAATATTTATCTTCAAGCTCAGCTTTTTCAGCCTTTAACTTTTCAATCTCTTTAGCAAAATTTTCTCCAACTTTTTGGGTATCTTTATCAGCCTTAGGTGAAGCTGTTTTTGCTTCTTCATGCTTTACATCTTCTTTAGGCTTTTGATCAAGGTCTTTTTCACTTGGAAATTCTTTTTTACTCAAGACCTTCCCTCCTTTACTGAAATTTTCCGTAATAATCGAGTAGTTTCTTCGCTAATTCCTGTCTAAAATATTCCATTAAGCCAATCATTTGTGAATATGGCATATTCGTAGGTCCTAATAAGGCAATAGTGCCTCGTCCATGACTTCCTACGCTATAACTTGCAGTTAACAAACTATAATTCTTAAGCAAGTCACTTGGTAGTTCTGAACCTAATTTAACTTGAACAGGGAAATGCTCATCATTGCCATCCCCCTCAAAACTTAATAAACTGCTAATCATATCATTTTGGTCAAACATCTCATAGAGCGAGCGAATATCTTGGACATTCCCTGTTGCATTATTCAAAAGATTAATCTGACCATCAACATACATCTGTTCACTTGCAGCATCTTTTAAGACGTCTGATAGTAAACTTAATAAATCATCAGCATTACCACCTAATTGGCGATTTACTAACTCACTAAGCATTTCTGGAGAAACGGCTGATAAACTTTTACCAACTAATTCATCATTAATTAAACGAACAGCCTTTTCTATTTCTTCACCATTAGTAAATCTTGGCAAAGAATATACTTGGCTTTGAACATTTCCATTATTTGTAACCAAGATTGCCATTACTTGCCGATTAGATAAAGGAACTATCCTAAAACCTGTTATTAGAACATGACGGGATTCAGGTCCTTCTGCAAAGGCAGTATAATTTGTCAAATCTGATAAAATTTTAGCTGCTTCTTGCACAATCTCATTCACTTGATGGAATGGACGATCTAACTGACAAACAATCTGATTATAAATAGACTCAGGTAGTTGCAATGGTTCAACTAGATGATCAAGGTAGTAGCGATAACCATCACTTGATGGAATACGACCACTTGAAGAATGGGTTTTCTCAATAAGCCCTTGTTCTTCTAATACCGCCATTTCATTTCTAATGGTCGCACTAGAAACCTTCATTGGCAGTTGACTCATCACAGTTTTGGAGCCTACGGGCTCATGCGTCTGCGTGAAGTCCTTAATGATTGTTTTCAAAATAAGCTCTTGACGTTCGGTTAACATATTCTCGACCTCTTAATTAGCACTCATAACTCTCAGGTGCTAACATGAATAATATACTAATAAATTAGCACTAATGCAAGCTATTTGCTAATTTTTTGCATAAAAAAAGAACTAGTTTTCTAGTTCTTCATATTATCGAAATAATTACGAATTTCTTTTTCGTCTTTAATCAGTTGCTTTTTCAGCTCATCTAAACTGGCAAATTTAATTTCGCCTCTGGTATAGTGATACCACTCGATACTTATCTCTTCATCGTAAATATCTTCATTAAAATCAAATAAATATGATTCTATATAAATTTTTTTGCTAGCTTGAATTGTTACATTATAACCTACACTAGTCATTGAATCATACCACTTACCATGGACTAAAGTCCTTGTAGCATAAACTCCAATTTTAGGTATAACTTTCCGGCCATTCAGAATTAAGTTAATTGTAGGGAAGCCAAGTTTGTGACCATTTCGTAAACCATGTCCTACAATACCTGACATAATATAATGACTTCCCAATAAATTAGTGGCCAATTCTAAGTTTCCATCTCGAATGGCTTGCCGAATTGCTGTTGAACCAATTTTGCTTCCACCACTAGTTTGTTCAGGCAAAATAACAATTTCAAATCTATTTTTAGCAAAGTATGGCAAATTTTCCATATTAGCAATATCTTTAGGCCCATAAGTATAGTCGAATCCTGCAACAACAGTGTCGGCTTTTAATTTTATAATAACTTGATCTACAAATTCTTGAGGACTTAACTTGCTAAAGCCCTCAGTAAATGGAGCAACAGCTAAATAATCTACCCCTAGTTTTTCCATCTTTTTTGCTTTTTCTGAAAGGTTATCCAAATATTCAAAGTCAGTTCTTCCTAAATAAATTTCTTTAGGATGACGATCAAAAGTTAGTACCATTAAGGGCAATTGTTTTTTCTTCGCCACTTCTTGTGCGCGCTTAATTAATTTTTGATGACCAATGTGTACCCCATCAAAAAAGCCTAAAGCTAAAACCACATGGGTATGAGTTAATTCTTTTGTAATAGGATAACTAAGATGAATTATTTCCAAAATTTATTCCTTCTATTACTATTCATTTTGTAAAAGCATTAAATACGGTCTGTATGTATGCGATTTCAATTCATAAATTGCTTTGACTTTTTTATTGTAGCGTAAAGCAACTTTTTTTGCATCATTTCTTAATGAAATCGCATTCCCATTTTTAACTTTTTGCCAAATTCCTTCACTCATATCGATTGTTTCATAATCTGCAAAAAATGAATCAATTGGCAAAATATACTTAACAGCTAATTCAGGATTTTTTTCTAATTCTTCTAATCTTATTGCCTGTTTTAAATCAAAACCTGAACTGCTGGTTCTTTGTAAGTGGGTCATAACTGCTGGATAGCCAAGCTTTTCCCCCAAGTCATTTACTAAACTTCTAACATAGGTTCCTTTTGAACATTCAATATCGAAGCCAAACTCTTCTTGCCCGTCTTGATAAGTAACAGGTTCTATTAGTTGATATTTAAAGATTTCAACACTTCTGACAGGTCTAGTTACTGGAATTCCTTCTCGTGCATATTCATAAAGTCGTTTTCCATTTACTTTTACTGCAGAATAAATTGGCGGGACTTGATCAATTTTTCCTAAAAAACTGTCCATCCCCTCTTGAATCTTGTCAAAAGAGATCTTTTCCGTTACATCTTTTCTCTTTAAAACTTTTCCATCTGTATCATAGCTATCAGTAGAAAAGCCAAACAAACCTCTCCCAGTATATGATTTAGGTCTTTCATGCATTAGTTCGATTAATTTTGTTGCTTGTCCAATCGCAATTGGTAAAACGCCCTCTACTTCTGGATCTAATGTACCGGCGTGGCCAACCTTTCTCGTTTTCAAAATTTTTCTTAATTTATAAACGACATCCCCACTAGTCATTCCCTTACTTTTATTAATTACTAAAATTCCATTTATCATACTTTCACCTACAATAAAAGCGCCCTAAGGCGCTTTTTATCTATCATTTTCTTGCTTTTTTAATTGAGCAATTAATTTATCAATTTTACTACCGTATTGTACCGAAGTATCTCTCTTAAAAATTAATTCAGGCACTTTATAAACAGTTAATTCTTGTCCTAATAAGTGTCGCATTAATCCTTTTGCTTTTTCTAAACCTTCGGCTACTTCTTTTTCTTTATTTCCTTCTTCTGTCAATAAAGAATAATAAACTGTAGCATAAGAGAAATCATTAGTACATTCAACAGCAGTTAAGGTTACGTCACTCAAACGTGGGTCGCGAATCTTTTTTTGCAAAATTTTCGACAATTCACGCAAAATTTCTCCTTCAACCCGACCAATTCTGTGTTTCATGTTAATTCTCCTTACTTAGGCTTAACTTCTTGCATTTCATATGCTTCAAGTTCGTCATCAATCTTAAGGTCATTGTAGTTTTCAATAGTCAAACCACAATCGAAACCTTGTTTAACTTCCTTGACATCATCTTTGAATCTCTTAAGAGAAGCAACTTGGCCATCATAGATGACAACACCATTACGGATAACGCGAATACCGCTGTCTCTATGGATATAACCTGAATCAACAAATGCACCAGCAATTGTACCAACCTTAGAAACTTTCCAAGTTTCACGAATTGTTAAGTTACCAGTTACCTTTTCTTCGTAAGTTGGTTCAAGCATACCCTTCATGGCAGCTTCTACATCGTCAATTGCCTTGTAGATAACGCTGTATGAGCGAATATCAACTTCATCACTTTCAGCTTGTGATTTTGCTGTTGCAGTTGGACGAACATTAAATCCAATAATGAAGGCGTTTGAAGCACTTGCCAAAGTAACATCTGAATCGTTAATTGCACCTACACCGGAGTGAATAATGTTTACTCGTACTCCTTCAACATCAATCTTTTCAAGTGATTGAGAAAGTGCTTCAACTGAACCTTGTACGTCAGCCTTTAATACAATGCCAACTTCCTTCATATTTCCACGCTTCATTGTATCAAACAAGTTATCGAGAGTAACATGTTGTACTTTTTCACGTTGCTTTTGCAAGGCATTTTGGGCACGTTGTTCACCAACTGAACGAGCTGTCTTTTCATCTTCAAAGACCACAAACTTATCAGCTGATTCAGGAACATCATTTAAACCAGTGATTTCAACAGGCATTGATGGTGTAGCTTTTTTAACTCTTCTACCCTTATCGTTAGTCATAACACGGACACGTCCAAATGTATTTCCGACAACAATAGGATCACCAACTTCAAGAGTACCTTGTTGAACTAAAATGTCAGCTACAGGACCACGACCACGTGATAATCTAGCTTCAACAACAGTACCAATTGCCTTTTGATGTGGATCTGCCTTGAGTTCAAGAACATCTGCTTGTAAAAGAATCATTTGTAATAATTCTTCAACATTATCACCTGTTTTGGCAGAAATTTTAACAAAAATTGTGTCGCCACCATAATCTTCAGGAATTAAGTTATACTTCATCAACTGTTCAGTAACGTGGCTTGGGTTAGCACCTGGAGCATCCATCTTGTTAATGGCAACAATAATTGGCACTCCCGCACTTTTGGCATGGTCAATTGCTTCGATAGTCTGTGGCATTACACCGTCATCAGCAGCTACTACCAAAACAACAATATCAGTTACTTCAGCACCACGAGCACGCATATTTGAAAAGGCAGCGTGACCAGGCGTATCAAGGAAAGTAATCAAACGGTCATCAACACGAACTTGGTATGCACCGATTTTTTGAGTAATACCACCAGCTTCATGTTCTGACACATTAGTGTGACGTAATCTATCAAGTAAAGTTGTTTTACCATGGTCAACGTGACCCATAATAGTTACAACTGGTGGTCTACTTTCTTGATGCTTAGATTCTTTAGAAGCTTCAACTTCTTTTTGGTAAAGATTATCAATATCAGAAATATCTTCATGAACTTTTTCTTGTGATTCAATACCATATTCTGCAGCCAAAAGTTCAATAGTATCTTTATCAAGTGATTGATTTTGGTTAGTCATAACACCAAGCATAAAGAGCTTCTTAACGATTTCAGCTGGTTCTCTATGTAAAAGCTTACCTAAATCTTGAGCATTCATACCTTCTTCAAATACAAGAACTTCAGGTAATGGACGCTCTTTGCGCACAGTCTTTGGTTTTCTAACTTCTTCGACGTGATTATTATGCTTGTTTTTACGCTTTCTTCTCTCCATCTTGTCTGAATGTTCATTACGATGTTCAAAGTTATTATTATCACGTCCTTTTCGGCCAGGCTTTCCAGTATTTCTGCCATGTCCGTTGCCATTTCTACGTGAATCAGGTTTTACACTTTCTTCTGGCATTACCGGAATTTGTGGTGTCCGATTCATAGTTGGCTTTCTTTTTGGTTTTGATTTTTGATTTTGGTTTTGCTTATTTTCTTCGGTCTTAGGACGATTTCTAGCAGGAGATGGTTTAAGAATTTTAGGTCCTAATACCTTTTTAGTTTTCTTTTCTTCTGGTTGATTTGTCACTTCGTTTGTATCTTTCTTTTGAGAATTTTGTTTTTCTGTATTTTGATTTGACGTCTTATTCTTTTCTTCATGCCAAATTTTACGTGCCTTTTCAGACTCCTTAGCTAAAGTTCTCTCTTCAGCACGTTGTTTTTGTTGAAGTTCTGCTAATAGGTCTCTAGCTTTATTGACCTTTGTTGGCTTATTATTTTGTTTTTGATCGTTTTCACGACGATTAGAACGACGTTTATTTGAAGAATCATTACCACGCTTTTTAGCTTGATCACTATGTTGGTGCTTAGCATGCTTCTTAGCTTGTGAAGCTGGTCTTCTAATTGAAGAAACAGAAAGCTTAATTTTATTTTCTTTCTTTTCATCATTTTTACTCTTAGCTGGAGTGGAAGGCTTCACCTTATTTTTCAACTCATTCACTTCTGCATCTGAAAGTGATGACATATGGTTTTTAATATTAAAGCCTAATTCTTTAGCCTTATCAACCAAGACCTTATTATCCAAACCTAATTGCTTTGCTATTTCATATATTCTCTGCTTAGCCATCAGATCACACTCCTTCATTTAATTTCTTTTGTATTGCTTTACTGAATCCCAAATCACTAACTGCTAAAACTTTTCTAGTTTTCCCAATTGCTTGAGATATTTCAAGCTCTGAAAACTCATCAATAATTGGCAAGCCTTTCTTTTGGGCTAAAGCTTCGATTTCTTGGCGTGTTGCCTTAGAAAGATCACTAGCTATAATTACCAGCTTAACCTTGCCAGTCTTTATCGATGAGACTACCAAATCTGTGCCAGAAACTATTTTCCCGGCTCTTTGAATTAGTCCTAAAAAATTTATTATCTTTTTACGATTATGCACTTATTTATCACCAAATAATTCTTTTCTTGCCTTTTGATGATCTACATATTCAAAAAGTTCTTGATAAAAACTATCATCAATTTTAGTACCTAAGCTTCGGTCTAAAATTTTACTTTTTTGAGCTTCAGTTATTTTATCAGGTTCTAATGAAACATAGGCTCCACGTCCCGGCTTTTTGCCAGTTGGATCAACTGAAACTTCATTTTCTTTGTTGATAACAATTCTTACCAAATCTTTTTTTGGTTGCATTGTATTCGTCAACAAATCTTTTCTCATTGGGACTTTTCTCTTTTTCAAAAAAATCACCTATTCTTCATTATTTGTTGGATTTTCATCACCAACATTTTCATCGTTTCCATTATCTTCATCAACAAATTCAACTTGTGATTCAGGACGAATATCAATCTTATAACCAGTTAAACGGGCTGCAAGACGGACATTCTGACCCTTCTTACCGATTGCCAAAGATAATTGGTAGTCAGGGACAATAACCAAGGCACTCTTTTCATCTTCATCTTCACCAAATTGAGCTGCAATTACTTCAGCCGGATTAAGAGCATTGGCAATGAAATCAGCTGGATCATCTTCATATTTTACAATATCAATGTTTTCTCCACCTAATTCATTAACGACATTTTGAACACGTGCTCCCTTAGGCCCAACACAAGTACCAACTGGGTCAATATTAGGATCATCTGATTTAACTGCAATTTTAGTTCTATCACCGGCTTCACGAGCTACAGATACGATTTGAACAGTACCATCATACACTTCAGGAACTTCCTGCTCAAACAAACGCTTAACCATATCTGGAGCTGTTCTTGAAACAACAATTTGAGCACCCTTAGTATCATTACCCACTTTTGTTACCAAGACTCTAATCTTATCTTGTGGGTTATATACTTCATTTGGCATTTGGTCGCCACGTGGCATAACAGCCTCAACTTTGTCTATCATCACATAAACAAAACGATTATCATGACGTTCTACAACACCAGTTACAAGTTCATCTTGGTATTGTGAATATTCACTTACAATGTGATTTCTTTCAGCTTCACGAAGACGTTGCATAATTACTTGTTTTGCTGTTTGAGCTGAAATTCTCCCAAAATCTTTTGGAGTTACTTCAAACTTAATTTCATCGCCTACTTCATAAGCTTTATTAATTTCTAAGGCCTCTTTTAAGCTAACTTCTAAGCGAGCATCTTGAACTTCATCAACAACGGTCTTGATAGCCATAACTTTGAAGTTACCTTTTCTTTCGTCAAAGTCAACTTCAACATTTTGGGCTTGATTGTAATTCTTTTTGTATGCTGCTACAAGAGCGGCTTTAATCGCATCAACAATAATTTCTTGCTTAATACCCTTTTCATTTTCTAAAGTGGCAAAAGCTTCTAACATTTCTTTAGTCATAAGTTTTAATCAGCCCTTTCTAAAATTCAATTGCAAATCGAGCATTTGCAATTGCCCCAACAGGGATTTCCAACTCTTTAGTCCGAGTTTTAATCTTGATTTTCAAAGTGATTTTATCATCATCTTTGCTTAATAAAGTGCCGTCAAAAGCCTTTTGTCCATCAATCTTTTGATAGCAAGCTACGTGGATATACTTATTCACTGCTTTTTCCCAATCACGTTCATTTTTAATTGGTCTCTCCAAACCTGGTGAAGACAACTCCAACATGTAAGGTTCAGTGAAAGGATCAGGATTTAACTTATCTAGTTCTTCAGAAACCATTTCACTTAAAGCGGCAATTTCTTCAATATCAATTCCACTTTCTCCACGATCAACATAAATACGTAAATAATATTGATTTTGTTCCTTCACGTATTCAACATCAACTAATTCGTCCCCACGCTTCTCAGCTATGGGGCTAACTAAATTCGTTACAAGATCAACGATTTTTGTCAAAAAATCTTCCTCCGTACTAAAAAGAGTGAGCATTTCTGCTCACTCGAATTGGCTATTCGAACTACGTTAGATATTATATCACAAATTATTAAAAATTAAAATAGAGACAATTGATTTTGATCTGGCATTCCTTCAAGCACACCATTGACTTCTAAGTAATCCATTATAGTTTGTGAAACTTTACCTCTTGTTCTTAAATCTTCTTTAGACAAGAATTTTTGTTCAGCTCTTGCTGCAACAATCTGTTTTGCTGCGTTATCCCCTAAACCAGGAACTGCATTAAATGGTGCCAAAATTGTATGATCATCAACAATCTTGAAGTTAAGGGCTTCAGATTCGTTAACATCAACCATTTTTATTTTTATTCCACGTTCTAGACATTCATTAGCAATTTCCAAAACAGTTAATAATGACTTGTCTTTAGCACTTGCATCATTTCCCTGATCTTGAATCTTTTTAATAGCTGCTTTAACGGAATTTTTACCATGACTCATGGCTACTAAGTCAAATAGATCAGCCCTAACTGAGAAATATGACGTGTAATAAATTACTGGATAATAAACCTTGAACCAGGCAATTCTCAAAGCCATTAAAATATATGCTGTAGCGTGCGCTTTAGGGAACATATACTTAATCTTTAAACATGATGGAATATACCAATCAGGAATATTATTGTTCTTTTTCAAAACAGCCATGTCATCATCACTAATTCCTCGACCGTGACGGACAGATTCCATTGTTGAAAAGGCTACTTCTGGCTTAACTCCCCAGTGAATCAAGTCCATCATGATGTTATCACGACAACCAATAACATTCTTTAATTTACAAGTTCCATTATTGACCAAGTCTTCTGCATTTCCAAGCCATACATCAGTACCATGTGATAAACCAGAAATTTGCAATAACTCAGAAAAAGTTGTTGGGTTTGTTTCTTCAAGCATTCCGCGAACAAACTTAGTCCCGAATTCTGGTACACCAAGAGTTCCAGTCTTTGAAGCGATTTGCTCAGGAGTAACTCCTAAGATATCAGTACCTGAAAATAATGACATAACCCCTGGATCATCTGGTGGTATGGTCATTGGATCGACACCACTCAAGTCTTGCAGCATTCTAATCATAGTTGGATCATCATGACCAAGAATATCAAATTTCAAGATGTTATCGTGAATTGAGTGGAAATCAAAGTGAGTTGTTAACCATGCTGCATTCAAATCATCTGCTGGATATTGTACTGGTGTAAAATCATAAATATCCATATCATCTGGAACTACAACAATACCAGCTGGGTGCTGTCCCGTCGTTCTCTTAACACCTGAAGTACCAGTAGCCAAGCGATCCAACTCAGCAGAACGCAAATTTAAATTACGCTCTTCTTCAAAGTGCTTAGCATATCCATATGCAGTTTTATCAGCAACAGTCGAAATCGTACCCGCTCTAAAGGAGTTAGCTGGACCAAACATAACCCTAATATAATTATGGGCAACAGGTTGATAGTCTCCTGAAAAGTTCAAATCAATATCTGGAACCTTATCACCATGGAAACCTAAGAAAGTAGCAAATGGGATATCTTGGCCATCTTTAACTAATTCAGTACCACATTCTGGACATTTTTTATCTGGCAAGTCAAATCCTGAACCGTATTCCCCATTTTCAAAGAAGTGTGAATATTTACATTTAGGACATCGATAATGTGGCGCTAATGGATTTACTTCAGTAATTCCTGACATTGTTGCAACCAAACTAGACCCCACGGATCCACGTGATCCAACCAAATATCCATCTTTATTAGATTTGGCCACCAATTTTTGAGAAATTAGATAAATAACGGCATATCCATTAGAGATAATTGAATTTAATTCTAATTCTATCCGATCCTTAACAATTTTAGGCAGTGGCTTACCATAAAGTTCATATGCCTTGTTATAAGTCAAATCAGTCATTTGCTGATCTGCATCCTTAATATGTGGTGGATAAAGTCCACTTTTTACCGGAGCAATTTCTTCAATTTCATCTGCAATCTTATTAGTGTTATCAATTACAATTTCTTTAGCTACATCTTCACCCATAAAGTTAAATGCATCTAGCATTTCTTGAGTTGAATAAAAGTGAAGCTTGGGTTGAGGCTTATTACGATTAGGATTTGATCTTTGCGCTGCAATTAAAATCTCTCGATAAATTTTATCCTCAGGATTTAGGTAGTGACAATCACCCGTTGCTACAACAGGTATATTTAATTCTTGACCTAATTTATAGATATTCTTTAGAATTTCCTCCAATTGCTCTTCGTCTTTGATTAATTCATCAGCTATTAATTGTGAATATGCAGCTGGCGGTTGAACTTCCAAGAAGTCATAAAATCTAGCCTTTTCTCTTGCTTCATCATAGCCTTTTTGCATCATGGTGATAAATACATCACCCTTCCAGCAACCACTACCAAAGAGAAGACCTTCACGATACTTTCTTAATTCTGATATAGGGGTTCTAGGCTCACGATAAAAATACTGAGTGCTGGCCAAGGAAACTAACTTATACATATTTTTTAACCCTTTTTGTGTCAGGGCTAAAACAGTCATATGAGTTGGTTTAGCACGTTTATATACTTGGCCAAACTTAGCATAATCATTCATTTTTCCTAAATCATCTTGCTCAAACTTGTCATTAAATGCATCTAATAATTTAAACATCAAATAACCAGTTGCTTCCGCATCTTGATTTGCTCGGTGATGGTGTTCAAGAACCACATTATACTTTTTACAAAGTGAATCAAGAGTATGCTTTGTTTGCTCAGGATGAAGTAATCGAGAGACTTCAAGTGTGTCAACGACTGGCTGTGTAATCTCTTTCAAGCCGCTTCTTCTCAGTGCAGCATTAACAAACCCTACGTCAAATTGAACATTATGACCACAAAGTGGACGATCTCCGTAAAACTCTTGAAATCTCTTTATAACTTCTGCTTCATCATCTGCTTTTGAAACCATCTCATCAGTAATTGAAGTTAAGTTAATTGTGGTTTCACTTAACGGATGATGAGGATTTATAAATTCATCAAATCTTTCAATCACTTCACCATCTTTCATTTTTACGGCTCCAATTTCAATTATTGTGTCGTACACAGATGAAAGCCCCGTTGTTTCAACGTCAAAAATAACAAATTCACGATTTTCATAAGTCATAGAAGCTGGATTTAAAACTAATAAAGCATGATCATCAACCATATTAGCTTCTAAGCCGTACAAAATCTTCATCTTTTGCTTTTTACCAGCGCTATAGGCTTCAGGGAATGACTGAACATCTCCATGATCAGTAATTGCGATTGCTTTTTGGCCAAATTTTTTTGCTGTAGAGATAAAATCTGTTGCAGTATTTGTTGCATCAAGCTGGCTCATGATAGTATGCAAATGTAATTCTACACGCTTAGGTTCTTCTTGATACTTTTCTGTACGACCAACATGTTCAACAATTTTAAAATTATTAATATTGAAAACAACATCATGCACATATTGGTCATCTAATGCACTACCAGACATTCTTGCCCAAACTCCCGGTTTGATACCTTTGAGCATTTCAATTTGTTCTTTATCTTTAACAAATTTTTTGAAGGCAATAGAATCTGAATAGTCAGTAATTTCTCCTGAAAAAATAAAGGCACCTGACTTTAATTCATGAGAATCAATATTGAAGATATTTCCTTCGATGGCAATATTTCTCATCCCATCTTCAATTTCTTTCATTCCAATTACTTCGCTAGCTGGAATATCCGCCTTACCAAAGTTCTTTTCTCGTGTTTGACGAGTGCTGCTTTGTACCACTCTTTTTGGCTTGGCTGGAATATTTTTAAAAGCCTCATTCATGCTTTTTTCATGTTCTGCTTGTAACTGCTCTAATTGTTCTAAACTAGCCAAATTTGCATCTTCATTAGCATTTTTAACTTGTAACTTCAATTTTATATTGAAGAAACCATATTTACGCAAATCAAAACTCAAATTATCCAAGTCAGATTGTGAGATTGCATTTGCAAGCATTGGCGTCTCAACCTCAATTATCCAATCACTTGCAACTTTAACTGGCTTTTTGCTAGATAAACATTCACGAGCCATTGCTGACATGTTTTCAGTTTGACTTACAACGTATGACCAGTATTCAGGCAAATAATTATCTGAACCATCAGCCGTTGAAATCATAATATTAACATCAATGAACGGACTAAATTCCTGCTCTGCGAGCTTAACTAATGCTTCATAAGTATCAAACTTAAGTGGTGTATCAAAAAAAACGTGGATATCCCACTTACGCTTTTTTCCGTAAACATCCACGTTTTCGATTTTCCCCTTTACGAGTAAATCATTATCACTAAAAGAGTTTGGAAACTTAATCTGCTTCAAAAATCTTAAGAAAAGTTTATTTGAATCTGCCACAAATTTTACCTTAATCCAATTCTTTTGCTACAAAAGCTTCAAGATCGTCAACTGATATTTCTACTGCTTTGTCATCAGTAGGACGCTTAACTTCGACGATTCCATCAGCAGCCTTTTTACCAATAGTAATTCTAATAGGTGCACCAACTAAGTCCGCATCTGCAAACTTAACACCGGCACGTTCTTTTCGGTCATCATATAACACATCATACTTCTCTGAGAATTTAGTTTCTAAACTCTCAGCTAATTTAGTTTGGTCTTCATCATTCATCTTCATTTGAATTAAATGAAGAGTAAATGGTGCAATTTCCTTTGGCCATGCAACACCGTGTTCCGTCAAGTTTTGTTCAACTGCTGCAGATAACATTCTTGTTACGCCAATACCGTATGAACCCATAATTACAGGTTGTGCTTTACCATTTTGATCGAGGAAATCAGCACCCATAGTTTCAGTATAGTAAGTACCTAACTTAAAGATGTGTCCAACTTCAATTGAAGTAGTAAATTGAAGTGGTAAATGATCAACTGGATCTGGTTCACCTTCATTTGCAGTTCTGATGTCTGAAAATTCATCAACTTTAAAGTCACGGTCTAAATTGGCGTTTTGGAATTGATAGCCAGTTTCATTTGCGCCAACAACAACATTATATAAGCCCTTAACTGTTTCATCAGCGATAACCTTGTCGGCCCAATCAGCCTTAACTGGACCTACGCCGCCTTTTTCGCTACCAGTAACATTAACCAATTCTTCAGCAGTTGCTTCACGAACTTCATTGGCATCTAATAAATGGCCCAATTTTACTTCGTTAATTTGCTTATCAGCACGAATCAAAACTAAAATCTTTTGGTCATCAGCCATGTACAAAATACTCTTCACAATTCTAGTAGCAGGTACATGCAAAAATTCAGTTAATTGATCAATAGTTTCGCAACCTGGAGTAGCAACTTTTTCCATTGTCTTCAATTCTTCAGGCTCTTGTTTAAAGGTATCAGTACTCTTTGCCATTTCAAGGTTTGCTGCGTAGGTACCTTTTTCATTAGTAGCAATAGTATCTTCACCAATTGCTGCTGGAGCTTGAAATTCTGTTGAGTTTTTACCACCCATTGTACCAGAGTCAGCAATAACAGGGTGAACAGTAACACCTGCACGTTTGAAAATACGCTTGTAAGCTGCCTTTTGATCATCAAATTGCTTATCTAATTGTTCTCTAGTAGCTGCAAAGCTATAACCATCAAGCATTACAAATTCACGACCACGCAATAACCCAAATCTTGGACGATTTTCATCACGGAACTTAGTTTGAATTTGGTAAAGAGCAAGTGGCATTTGCTTGTAACTCTTTAAGTTTTTAGCAATGATTTCAGTAAATGTTTCTTCATGAGTTGGGCCTAAAAGACTATCACGACCATGACGATCTTTTAGCTTAAACATTTCATCACCATATTTATAGTAACGGCCAGATTCTTGCCACAATGTAGCAGGCAATAAATGAGGCATAATCATTTCGGGAACATTAATCCGATCCATTTCTTCTTCAATGATTCTTTCAGCTTTACGTAACACACGATAGCCTAAAGGCAAGTATGAATATACACCAGCGGTTACCTGACGTATATATCCACCTCTAATCATTATTTTATGACTTGCTGCTACTGCATCAGCAGGAGCTTCCTTTAAAGTTGGCATAAAAAAATTCGATTGTCGCATAATTAACTCCCTAAATAATTTATTTAATAAAGTAGCGATAAATGTCGTTACCTGTTACTAATATAATCAAAATTAATAAAAATACAACTCCTGCAATTTCCACTGCAGTTTCATGTTCTTCAGGAATAGGCTTTCCACGAATCAGCTCAACTAAGTTTAATAAGAGCTTACCACCATCCAATCCTGGGATTGGAAGTAAATTCATAATTCCCAAATTAATTGAAATCATAGCTAAAAAAACTACAACTGCTGAAAGTCCAAACTTACTTACTTGACTAGTTTGTGAATAAATCCCTACCGGTCCAGATAACTTGTTTAAGCTGAAATGGCTAATTAAATTACCAACCGCTTTAAAAATCAAGCCAGTTGTATTTACAGCCATATTCCAACCTCTTGCTAACTTAACAGAAAAACGTTCATCAGATTTAGCAAATATACCAATTTGATATACTTTTTCGCTATTACGTTTAACAAGCTTAGGAGTAAGAGAAAAAGTTTTAATTCCACTTGCTCGCTTAACTGTTACCTGCATTTTTTTGCTTTTATTTTCAGCTACTTTTTCACTAAAATCTTCAAAACTAGCTACTTTTTTTCCATTTACAGCAATTATCTGATCGTTTTTCTTTAAAACAGTACTTGCTGGCGAATGTTCTAATGTTCTAGCAATAGTTGTTGTCGAGGGGCCAACTGTTGAGATTGACCAAATAATAAAAATCACAAAACCCAAAATAATATTCATTAATGGACCAGCGATATTTGTACTAATTTTTTGCCAAATTTTAGCATTCTGAAATTGAGTATCTTCGGGTGCTATTGATAATTCAGTCCCAGTATTATCAATAATTGTGGCGTCATGATCTACAGAATAAGTGCACTCTTTGCTCTCGTCACCATTTTCATAACCCTGAATGGTCAGTTCTTTTACCAAATCAGCCTTTGTAACTTGCACTGGAATGCCAGAAATTAAAATGTCTGATTCTGAGGCATCTATTCTAACGACTTTACCCTTTTCATCCAAAACCAAAATAACATTTGTCCCTGGATCAATTGTACTAATATCATCTTTTCCAGCTAAGCGAACATAGCCGCCTAATGGAAGCCAGCGAATGGTATAACTGGTCTTTTTTCTTCTTGTTTGGAATAATTTGGGGCCCATTCCAATAGAAAACTCGCGCACTAAAACACCACTTTTTTTAGCAACAAAAAAGTGTCCAAATTCATGCACAAATACTAATAGTCCAAAAATGACTAGAAAAATTAAAACTGTAGTCATACTTATCCCTTAATAAAAAATAGAGCAATTACAGGTAAAACAAATAACATACTGTCAAAACGATCTAAAATACCGCCATGACCTGGCAATATTTTTCCTGAATCTTTTACTCCGTAATAACGTTTATAAGCAGATTCTACTAAATCTCCCATTTGACCAACTATTGATAAAAAGGCACTAGTCCAAATAAGATAAGTGTAATCTCTCACTAATGGAACTAAATTAATATAAATTGCAGAAAAAATTATTGCGCAAATAACAGCCCCTAAAGAACCTTCCCAGGTTTTATTAGGGCTAATCACTGGCCATAATTTATGTTTTCCGAACTTTTTCCCAATCATATAAGCGCCAATATCAGTTGACCATACTACCACAAATACATAGCCTAGTAGCGCTAAACCTAATAGCGAAACATGGTCAATATTTCGAATTGCTGCTAAATAATGAAAACCGGTTCCAATATATAGCGAAGCTAATGTGTAGACCCCAACATCATCAAAACTAGTTTTGTTCTTAGATAATACAGTCCAAGTTAAAAGTAACATAACTACTGTAAAGTAAATACCAGGTCTAGTAACTCCTTTTGGAAAGACATTAAAAAATGTCTTAGGAACAGTCCACGTCAAAGTTGCAAGCAGTGCCAATAAGAAGTCAATCGATAAAAGAATTTGTTTCTTCATCAAAAAGACTTCGCTAATTCCAACTGCTGCTAATGCTGCTGCCAACCAGTCAATCCAATAACCGCCTGCAACAACAATTGGTATAAATAAAATTAAGGCAATCACTGCCGTAATTGTACGTTGTTTCATATACTCTCTCTTTATAATTTACCAAAGCGACGATCACGCATTTGGAAATCCATAATTACTTTTTTCAAATCTTCTTCATTAAAGTCAGGCCAATATTTATCTGTAAAAGCTAATTCTGAATATGCTAATTGCCATAACAAGAAATTAGAAATTCTCTGTTCACCTGATGTTCTTAAAATCAAATCGGGATCAGGATAAGGTAAATCAGCTGTCAATAATTCCTGATTAACTAATTCATCGTTAATATCTTCAAGATTTATACTCTCGTTTTTAACTTTTTCAGCAATTTTTTTGATAGCTGAAGTTATTTCTCTTCTTGATCCATAATTAAAGGCAAAATTTAAAATCATACCAGTATTATTTTTAGTATCCGCCATAGCCTTTTTTGTTACTGCTAAAGTTTTTTCTGGTAATTCATCTAAAAATCCCATTATATTAACTTTTACATTATTTTCCATCAATTTAGGCATAAACTTATCAAAAAAAGTAATTGGCAACTTCATAAGATAACTAACTTCATCTGTTGGTCGTCCCCAATTTTCTGTAGAAAAAGCGTAAAGTGTCAAAACCTTTACGCCCATTTTATTTGCTGCCAAGGCAATTTTTTCGATATTTTGCATACCCTGTTTATGTCCCATTACTCTAGGGAGATGGCGTTTTTGAGCCCAGCGACCATTGCCATCCATAATAATGGCAAGATGATTTAACTCTTTTTCTTTTGTCATTGATTAGCCCTTAGTAATTTCCTTACGCTTTTCGTCAGCAAGTTGGTCGACACGCTTAGTAGCATCATCTGTAACTTTTTGAACGTCTTTTTCTAAACGCTTTTGTTCATCTTCAGTAATGTCGCCATTTTTTTCTTGTTTTTTCAAGCTATCCATAGCTTCACGACGAACATTTCTAATAGCAATCTTAGCTTGTTCAGCTTGCTTACCAACTTGTTTGGCAATTTCTTCACGACGTTCACCGGTTAGTTGTGGAATCACTAAGCGAATTACATTACCATCATTTGCAGGTGTAAGTCCTAGGTCACTTGCTAAAAGTGCATGCTCAATATTGTCTAAACTAGATTTATCATATGGAGTTACTAAAAGAACGCGAGCTTCTGGAATAGTCACACTAGACATTTGAGTTAATGGAGTAGGCACACCATAATAATCAACCTTTACGCCTTCTAACAAACTTGCATTAGCTACACCTGCACGAATATTTCCTAATTCTTTTTGATAAACAGCAATAGACTTATTCATGTTTTCTTTTGCTTTAGCAATTACATCATTTGTCATTATTTTCCACCTCTAATTACAGTACCAATATTTTCACCTTCGATAACTTTCTTAATGTTACCTTCAGTATTTACATTGAAGACGATTAATGGAATATCAGTATCCATTGATAATGAACTTGCAGTTCTATCCATAACTTTCAAGTTCTTTGAAATTACTTCTAATTGAGTTAACTCATCATATTTTGTTGCACTAGGATCAATTTTCGGATCAGCTGAATATACGCCATCAACGCCATTTTTAGCCATCAAAATCACATCAGCATCGATTTCTGCTGCACGTAGAGCAGCTGTAGTATCAGTTGAGAAATAAGGGTTACCAGTACCACCACCAAAAATTACAACACGACCTTTTTCTAAGTGACGAACTGCTCTTCTTCTAATGTATGGTTCAGCAACTTGTCTCATTTCAATTGATGTTTGAACTCTGGTAGGAACTCCGACATGTTCCAAACCATCTTGTAAAGCTAAACCATTCATAATAGTTGCAAGCATTCCCATGTAATCTGCTTGTGATCTTTCCATTCCTAGCTTGGCACCAGTTTCACCACGCCACATATTACCACCACCACAGACAACACCGATTTCAACACCTAAATCATGGATTGATTTAATTTCTTTTGCTAAGTGGCTAATAACGATTGGATCAATACCTACACCTTTTGGTCCGGCTAAAGCTTCACCACTAACTTTTAAAATGATTCGTTTATACTTAACTTGACTCATAATAACCTCCTAGTGTTTTGCTCTTAACATTTTACCATACTTAAGTTGATAATGTTTTGTTGTTTAGCTTATATATGAATAATTTTAAGCAAAAAAAAGAAGCACTTTGTGCTTCTTTTTTGAAGATTACTTCATTTGTTCACGTACTTCAGCAGCAAAGTCTTCTTGCTTCTTTTCGATACCTTCACCAACTTCGAAACGTTCGAAGTTAACTACAGTAGCATTTTGTGACTTAGCGTAAGCTTCAACAGTCATGTCAGAATCCTTAACGTAAGGTTGATCTACTAAGCAAATTTCGCTTAAGTACTTGTTTACACGACCTTCAACAATTCTAGGAACGATGTTAGCAGGCTTGCCTTCATTTTCAGTTTCCTTAGTGAATACTGCCTTTTGACGTTCTAATTCGTCAGCAGGAACAGAATCCTTATTTAAGTATTCTGGGTTAATTGCAGCAACGTGCATAGCAATATTCTTAGCTGCTTCTTCGTTACCACCCTTTAAGGTTACTAATGCAACGATAGCACCACCATTGTGCTTGTAAGCACCAAATACTTCATCATCGCTCTTGTTGATAAGCTTAAATCTTCTGAAAGTAATCTTTTCACCGATTACGGCTGTAAGGTTAGTAGTTGCACTTTCAATAGTTCCATCAGCTAATGGAGCATTTAAAGCTTCTTCCATGTTCTTAGGCTTTGCAGCTAATACAGCTTTAGTAATGTCGTTAACTAAGTTGATGAACTTGTCGTTTGATGCAACAAAGTCAGTTTCTGAGTTAACTTCAACAAGTGCAGCAGTATTACCTTCAAATGCAAATTCTGCTAAACCTTCAGCAGCAATTCTACCACTCTTCTTAGCAGCTTTAGCAACACCATTTTCTCTTAAAATGTCGATTGCTCTTTCCATGTCTCCTTCAGCTTCAACTAAAGCCTTCTTGGAGTCCATCATACCAGCACCGGTACGTTCACGTAATTCCTTAACTTGTGCAGCAGTAATTTTTGCCATTAATAATTCCTCCTAATTGGAACTAAAAGTAAAAATTAATCTTCGTCAGCTTCGTTAGCTACTTCTTCCATTGACTTTTCGTCATTAGATTCTGCAGCCTTGTCAGCCATTTCTTGTTCAACGTTTTCATCGTCTTCGCCTTGCTTGCCTTCAATTACAGCGTCAGCCATAGCACCGGCAATTAAACGAATAGCACGAATTGCGTCATCGTTAGCTGGAATGATTACGTCAATTGGAGTAGGATCAGTATTAGTGTCAACCATGGCAACAACTGGGATACCAAGCTTGTTTGCTTCGTGAACCGCAATCTTTTCCTTCTTAGGGTCAACAACAAACATTACATCAGGAATTCTAGGCATATCTTCGATACCGCCTAAGAATCTTTGTAATTTGTCCATTTCCTTAGTCAAAAGTGCAACTTCCTTCTTTGGTAATAAGTCGAAAGTACCATCTTCTGACATAGCTTTCAATTGCTTCAAACGCTTAACACGACTTTGAATAGTAGTCCAGTTAGTTAAAGTACCACCTAACCAACGTTGGTTTACGTAGTATTGGCCTGCACGAGTAGCTTCTTCCTTAATAGCTTCTTGTGCTTGCTTCTTAGTACCTACGAATAAGAATACACCATCATTTTGTGCTACAGCCTTAACGTAGTTGTAAGCATCATCTAACATCTTGATAGTCTTTTGTAAGTCGATGATGTAAATACCATTTCTTTGAGTAAAGATGTATGGCTTCATCTTTGGATCCCATCTTCTAGTTTGGTGACCAAAGTGTACACCGGCTTCAAGCAATTGCTTCATTGTTACAACTGACATAAAAAATCCTCCTATGGTTTAATACCTCTCAAGGGATCAACTCGATACTTGACCATTCGGCACCATATATCAATCGCCCTTGATGTGTGTTTTGTTAATTTTATATGCACTTACGCATACTTAATAAGTTTATCAAAGCTATATTTAAATTTCAACTACAACATTTTAAAAGATTATATTGTCACATTATGATCTTTTAAAAATTGTTCTTTCCAACTTCTTGAGTGATGTTTAAACCAATACTCTCGCTTTAAAGCTTGCTGTTTGTCATTAAAACACTCATGATAAATCATTTTTACTGGTCGTCTGCTTTTAGTATATTTAGCACCTTTGCCACTATTATGAGCATTTAAGCGCTGCTGCAAATCAGTTGTAAAACCGCCATATAGGGTATTGTCGTTACATAATAAGACATAAAAATAATAATTCTTCTTTACGTCCGCCTCTTGAGCCAACAAATATTGATTAATTTCCGGATTATAATGTCCATCACTTGTTTGAGTTATTATTGGACTTTTTAAAATCAATCCATCACTTGCTCCATTTTTACTTGCGGTAATAACAATGAGGTTACTTTCTTTTTCTGCACTAGAAGAGTATGGTTGGATTTTTTTGACCGGTAAATTATATTTTTGACAAAAATAGCAAATTTCGCCTAGCCGTTCTGGACGATGGACCATCACCAGTCGACCTTTATTCTTTAATACTTGACTAGCCTGCAAAATAATGTGCTCTAAATCAACTAAAATCTCATGTCTAGCTATCGCCTTTTTCTCATTTGGATTAACAACATGCCCAGGCGCCACCTTAAAGTATGGCGGATTAACTAAAACCATATTATTTTGTCTACCAACAAATTTAACGGCATCATTTACATCCCCTAAAAAAGGTTCAACTCTATTTTCTAAGTGGTTAAGCTCAATTGACCTTTTGCCTTGATCATATGCATGTTCTTGAATTTCAATAGTTTTGAAATGTGCCTCACTGCGATGAGCTAAATAAATACTAGCAGCACAATTCCCAGCACAAAATTCAACAATTTGATCCCGATCCTTAATGTAATCTAAACAACCAGCAGCTAATAAAATTGTATCCAAAGAAAAACTGAAGGCTTCTTTATCCTGAATTATTTGAATTTGATCACTATAAATATGATCAATTTTTTCACCGTTTTTAAGTTTCATGATTTGCTTTTTGTCCTTTTCATCTTATTTGATATAATAAGTCTACAATATTGGAGGTAATTTATGTTTTACAAAATCATTCGGCCGATAGCCCGTTTTATCGTCTGGGTTTTAAATGGACACTTGCACGTTCACAATAAGGAAAGATTACCAGAAGGAACATATATCTTAGTTGCTCCTCATCGTACATGGTGGGAACCAATTTTATTTGCACTTGCAACTAGTCCTATGACATATATGTTTATGGCAAAAAAAGAACTGTTTAAAAATCCAGTTTTATCTTTTATTTTACGTCATGCTGGTGCTTTCCCTGTAGATAGGAAAAATCCCGGACCTTCTGCCTTAACTATTCCGGTCAAAGGCTTACGCAAAAATCACGATTCATTGATGATTTTCCCTTCCGGAACTCGCCATTCTGCTGAATTAAAAAGTGGAGCATTTGTGATTGCAAAAATGTCCGGCAAGCCACTTTTACCAGTTGTTTATCAAGGTCCTCTTACCTTTAAAGACTTTCTTAAGCGAAAGCCACTTGAAGTTGTGATTGGTAATCCTATAACAATTGAGCGTAAATCCAAAATCGATAAAGAAACTACCCCTATCTTGTATAAACAATTAGAAGATGCATGGGCAAAACTTGACTACGACCAAAATCCAGATTTTAAATATATCCCCAAATAAAAAAGTGCCTAATGGCACTTTTTTTCTATCCTCGATCTTGTTGTAAACGATATAAATCATAATAATATCCTTTTTGATTCAATAATTCTTCATGATTGCCCATTTCAACAATTCTACCTTTATCAAGCACAATAATTTTATCTGCATCTTTAATCGTTGAAAGTCGATGAGCAATAGCTAAAGTAGTTCGTCCTTGCCGCAATTGCTTCAAGCCCTTTTGAATTAGCGTTTCTGTTTCAGTATCAACATTAGCTGTCGCTTCGTCTAGAACCAATATTTTAGGATTAGTTACCAAAGTTCTCGCAAATGATATTAGTTGCCGTTGTCCACTTGAGAATTCACTTCCACCTTCAATTACCTTGCTATCATACTTGTCAGGTAATTGCTCAATAAAGCCATCAGCTTGAACTTGCTTAGCTGCTTGAATAACAGCTTTATCACTAATTTCTTGATTGTATAAGCGAATATTACTTTTAATATCCCCATAAAACATAAACGGCTCTTGTAATACTAATCCTAATTTCTTTCGTAATTCTTCAGGACTAAAGCTTCGAATATCATGTCCATCGAGTAATATTTCTCCAGAATGAAATTCATAAAATCGCATCATAATATTTATGATAGAACTTTTACCACTACCGGTATGACCAACTATTCCTAAGGTTTGCCCTGGCTCTAATGTAAAAGAAATATCATGCAAAACATCATTTTTCCCATCATACGAAAACGAGACATGCTTAAACTCAATTTTTCCTAATTCAATCTTAGCTTTTGGATCAACCTTTTGCTGTGGCTCCAATTCATCTTCATCTAAAATTTTAAATATACGTTTACCCGCCACAATTCCATCAGTAAATGATGTCAAAGAATCCATCATTGAGCTAATTGGATTAAAAAAGCTCTGAATGTAGTTTGAGAAAGCATAAATAACACCTGCAGCTACAAAAACGCTTCTTGTAGGAAAACCGAAATAAATTAAACTTATGGCAATCGCAACATTATATAGCAAACTAGTAAGTGGAGAAAGGAGTAAAGCATTCATCTTTACTAATTTCATTCTCGTTTTTAATTGAGCATTTGCTATATCTTCAAACTTAGTTTGAATTCTTTTTTCTTGACGAAATTGTTGAATAACGTTAATGCCAGTAATTGTTTCATTTAGTTTGGTATTCATTAGACTATTTCGTTCGCGGTATTCTCGATATAAACGAGAATTATAATAAGAATATAGCCACATAATTAGAAGTAGAACCGGCAAAAAAGCTAAAATAATTAATCCAGCAATCTTATCTGTATAATACATCGCTACAAAAGCAGTAATCATTGAAATAATTCCAATCATAACAGCTGAAAACATCGACAAAAATGTACTCAAAGTCATTGTGTCATTTGTAACTCTGGATAATATTGAACCTGCAGGAGTTTCATCAAAATAATGCATTCCCAATTGATGTAACTTTTGATATAGAACTCGACGAACTTTTTCTAAAGTTTTTTCACCTGCTAAAGAATAATAATATTCATAAAAGAATTGAAGTAAGGCCTTGCATATTAACCCCAGAAGGTAAATCGCTGCTACACCATAAATAATCTGCCATGTTGCACTCTTATGAGCCAAAAAGTGATCTAAATAATATTGTAAAAATCTTGGCAAAAGAATATTAATTACACTTACTAATAAGGCTCCAAATAAAGAAGCAATAAATTCTCTTTTATATAGTAAAACAAACTTAAAAATACGTTTAAATATTTGTTTTTGCTCTTTAAAAGTAATCGCTTTAGACCAAATAGATTCATACTCCTTATTCAATTCCTTCACCTACTTTCTTCTCAAGTTCTTGTCTATCCCACATTTCCTTATACCAACCATTTTCTGCTAATAATTGATCATGGGTCCCTCGTTCAATAACTTGACCATCTTTTAAAACTAAAATAAGATCTGCTTTCATTACACTGCTTAAGCGATGAGCAGCAATAATAGTAGTTTTGTCTTTTCGACATTTTTGTAAATTATTTAAAATACTCTTTTCAGTCTTTGCATCAACAGCTGACAAGGCATCATCTAAAATCAAAATTTGACTATCTTTAATCAGTGCCCTCGCAATCGCTAGTCTCTGCTTTTGACCACCAGAGAGAGAAACCCCATTTTCTCCAACTAAAGTGTCATATTTATTTGGGAAAAGCATGATATCAGTGTCTAATGCTGCTTCTTGAGCAGCTTGTCTAATTTGATCAAGTGAAGCTTCTGGCTCAGCGAAACGAATATTATCTGCAATCGAAACTGAAAATAGAAAATTGTCTTGAGGGACATAAGAGATTTCACCCAAATACGAATCCAGAGCTATATCTTTGATATTTTTTCCTGCTAACTTTATTTGCCCTTGATAATTGTCAAAATCTCTCATTAGTAATTCAATTATTGTCGATTTACCAGCACCAACCTTACCAACCAATCCCAAGGTTTGCCCAGGTTTCAAGTTAAAATTAATTTTCTGTAAAGCTAATCTATTCTTTTCATCTGGATATTTGAATTTATCAATATTCACTTCTAGATTGCCAGTTATTTTATCAACAGTATGATCAACTTGATCTTTAATTAAGGATTTTTCACTCAGTAAGCTCATAACCCGCTTATAACTCGCACTTCCTCTTTCAATCAAGTTGAACAAGTAGCCAATAGCAAACATTGGCCACTCTAAACTAGCAATATAAGCTACAAATGATACAAGTTGCCCAATATTAATTTCATTAGTTTGGACCATTTGACCACCCACAATAATTGTAATTATGTAAGTAAAGCCAATAATTAAAGTTGTTAGTGGATCATATAACGAATCAATCTTAAAAACCCGCTTATTAATGCGAATGGTATCATATGTCATCTTATCAAAAGCCGCAATATCTTCTTGGGCCTGACCAAATGTCTTCAAAACCTTAATTCCAGTAATTGATTCTTGAGTCTTGTTATTTAACTGACTAAATGCTTCTTGACTATGTCGATATGCTTCATGAAGTTTTGTACCTAAAAAACGAGCCATTAATGCAAGAAGAGGCATCGGAATCATAGCAATCAAGGTCAAGCGCCAATCAACAAAAATCATCATGGCAATCAAAGTCGTTCCACCAGTAAATACGGCATCAACCAAGGCTAAAACTCCATCTCCAGCTACAAATTGAATAGCTGTTATATCGTTAGTTGCGTGAGCCATTAAATCGCCTGTCCGATGGCGCTGATAGAATGTCCGATCCATCTTTAAAAAATGCCAATATAATTTTGTAGTTAAATCACGAGCTAAAATTTGCGCTCCACCCCATAATTGGCTTCGCCATCCCAATCGAAACATATATAAGAAAAGCGCAGCAACAATTATTCCTAAAACATTAATAAAGAAATCAAGCCAACTTATTTTTCCCTGATTAAGTAATTCAGCCATTCTCCCTAAAGCTAGTGGTGGTATCAAATTAGCAAAGGAGGTTAAAATTAAAAATAAAATACCCAAAAAGTAACGTTTTTTATATTTTTTGAAAAACCAGCTTAATTTTATGAAAATATCCATAAATTCCTCCTCTTTATTTTTTAATCATAATAAGAAAAAAAGAAGCAGGGAAAATCCTGCTTCCAATAATCAATTAAGCTTTACAAATATTAATTCTTTTGTTGATGCTTCATCATGTTCATCACTTGGTTAACCTTCTTAGCAGATGGTTTTTGTCCCATTTGTGACATCATAGCAACAATCATATCTTGATTAATTGGTGGATTTTCTTGGAAATACTTTTTCATGTATGCACGTGCTCCATAAAAGCCTCCAACTAGGCCGATTAATAAAGCAGCGATGATTAAAATAATTGCTAAACCTAAATTCATTCTTTTTTACCTCCGTATTAGTCTTTTCTTAAGCCTTTGCGGCGTTGTGCGCGTTTCGCCTTTTCTGAAGTGATTTCCTTGCCATTTTTGTCAATTAAAACTAGATTTTCAATTTGTTGTTTGAACCCAGCTCTAAAATTAGCAATAAACTTTTTATGTAGCTCTTCTCTCTCCGCCTGTTCTTCAGGGGTCAAGCCTTCAGTTTGCTTTTTATGATAAAGTTCGTTAATTCGATTACGAACACGTTCTTCTTCTTTTTTATCCATAGGTTATTCACCTCACAACAATATTAAGTTTACCTTATTATAGGCAATAAAAAAAGGCTTTTTTTCAGGAACAAGCGTTTGCTTAAACAGACCGAATCTGCTATAATAAGGGTTAAGAACAGATACGGAGACAAAATTATGACATTAAAAGAAGATTCAAACCAATTCAAGATTCTTGAATTTATTTATGACACAGTTGAAGATCGAGGATTTCCACCAACTGTACGTGAAATTTGTGAAGCAGTCAATTTATCTTCCACTTCTACAGTTCATGGCCATCTCAATCGCCTAGTAAAAACTGGCTATTTATACAAAGATCCAAGTAAGCCTCGTGCTCTTGAAATTACTCAAGAAGGTTTAAATGCCTTGGGAGTCGATCCTGGTATTCCATATCTTGGAACTGTTGCTGCAGGTGATCCTGATACAGCCTTAGCAGATGATAGTGGTGCAGAATATTATGTAGAACGTCCTGAACGTTTTGACAAGCGTGATCCATTATACATGTTGCGGGTTGATGGTATGAGTATGATTGAACGCGGAATCTATCCAGATGACTTAGTAATTGTCCGTCATCAAAATGTTGCTGCACAAGGTGATTTAGTAATAGCTTATACTGAAAATAACGGCACTACCTTAAAAGAATTAGTTCGTGACCATAAATCTAAGCGTTTGCGCTTAAAGGCTTACAATAAGGAAATGTATCCTGATGAACTTTTACCAGATACTAATTTTAAGATTTGTGGTAAAGTTGTCGCATTAAACAGAGATTATTAAAAATAAAAGAATGGCTGCTTTGAGCTGCCATTCTTTTTCTTAACAACAAAAAAGATGAAACCTAGATTTTATACTAGATTTCATCTTTTTTACTTTATTATTAACTTTTAGTGAGCTGTAACAGCGACTAAATTATCTCCCGCTTTAACTTCATCGTTTTGAACTCTGTCAACAGAAGCATAATCATTGGTGTTAGTTACAATAACCATTACAGTTGTATCATAACCTGCTTCTTTGACAGCAGCTAAATCAACTGTGCCAAGCTTGTCACCTTTCTTTACTCTTTGGCCTTGTTTTACAAAGCTTTCAAAGTGTTCGCCCTTTAAGTTAACTGTATCGATACCAATGTGAATTAAAATTTCAGCACCGTCATCTGATTTAAGTCCATAAGCATGCTTAGTTTCATAAGCAACAGTAACTTCCCCATCAACTGGTGAGTAAATATTACCATCAGCTGGAATAACTGCTGCACCATCACCCATTAACTTGGCTGAGAAAACTTGGTCATGAACACTAGTCAAGCTTACTTCTTTGCCGTTTACAGGACTAGCAATAACCTCATCACTTAATGAAAGTTGCTTTTTAACATTTTGTTCAACTTCAGTTTGCTTTTCAGTTGATTGAATTGCAGAAACTGTTGACATATTAACTGCTTCTTCTTTTAAGTTCTTTTTACCGTACATAAATGTTAATGCAAATGCAACTGCAAAACTAAGAAGTTCACACATTACGTAAAATGGAATTGAACTTGGGTAAATTGACAAGAAGCCAATGAAACCTGCTGCACCCATTGATGCTGCGATAACCTTAGTTAAACCTGCAACCATTGCTGCAACACCTGAACCAATTAATGCACAGAAGAATGGGAATTTGTACTTAAGGTTTACCCCAAATAATGCAGGTTCAGTAATACCTAAGAATGCTGAAACACTTGCTGATGAAGCCAAACCTTTCATCTTCTTATTCTTAGTTAAGAAGTAAATTGCAAGAGTAGCAGCACCTTGAGCTACGTTAGCCATTGATGCTACAACGAAAATGAAGTCACCTGAACCGACATGATTCTTAGCAAATTCTGTTACAAGTTGAGTTTCAATTGCTGGGAAGCTTTGGTGAAGACCGGTAGTAACAATTGCTGAATAAGTCAAACCAAAGACACCCATACCAATAAAGCTAGTAGTGTTGTATAACCAAACAATACCTTGAGTTAATAAGTCTGATACTTCTTTGAAAACAGGTCCAATAACAGTAAATGTTAAGAATCCAGTGATCATTACAGAAAGAAGTGGAGTAAAGGTAAAGTCAACTGCTTGTGGTAAGATCTTGTGGAATCTCTTTTCAAGAATTGATAATACCCAAATTGCTACTAATACAGGAACAACTTGGTACTTGTAGTTAGTTTGCATTACGTGGTAACCAAGGATATTCCAGTACTTTGCAGTAGCACCTAAATCAGGAGATGTCATAATCATCCCAATTGCGGCACCAAGGAATTGGTTAGCACCAAATCTCTTAGAAGCAGAAATAGCAACTAAAATTGGTAAGAAGATAAATGGTGCTGCAGACATTAATTGAATAATATCTGAAAATCCTTTAACAGCAGTGTTCATTTGGATAATTGACTTAGGTCCAAACAAACCAGGTTGTGTTAAGAAGTTATTCAAAGCCATTAACAAACCACCTGCTACTAAAGCAGGAATAATTGGTACGAAAATGTCTGACAATAACTTAATAAATGCCATAACTGGGTTAAATGGTTTGCCATTATCTGCAATTTTCTTCAATTCTTCAGTGGAAGCTTCTTGCACGCCAGTTAATTTTACTAATTCATCATAAACAAAGTTTACATCCCCTGGTCCAATAATAATTTGATATTGGCCATTAGTCTTAAATGTACCTTTAACGTCTGCATTGTTATCAAGTGCTGCTTGATCAATTGCATCAAAATCTTTTAAAACTAGTCTTAAACGGGTCGCACAGTGTGCTGCTGCTACTAGATTGTCTTTACCAACCGCAGCAACAACTTCAGAAGCAACCTTCTTGTAATCCATTGCCATGTTTACACGTCCTCGTTTCTAAAAAATAAATATTTGAAAGCCCTTACAGATACTATGATACTTTAGATTATTTTTTATGTCAATCGTTTAACATAAATTTTATCATTGAAAAATGTAAAAGCTTTCCGAAAAGGTTTACATTATTGATAAATTAGCATTTATTAATTGCTAAGCGCTTGACATTTGCTGGGGATAGTAATGTAAAATAAGGGTATAAATTAGATAAACAAGGAGAATAATTATGGAGTGGTCAACTGAGAAACGTTACTTACCTTATGAAAAGTGGTCAGCTAAGACTTTACTTAAATTACAAACACAAGCAGGTAACTCACCTTATCAATTACATTATCATATACGACCAAAAAGTGGATTATTGAATGACCCAAATGGATTTTCTTACTTTAATAATGAATGGCATGTTTTTTATCAGTCATATCCTTTTGGGCCCGTTCACGGCTTAAAATCTTGGGATCACTGTGTATCACAGGATTTAGTTCATTGGAATGATTTAGGAACAGCTATCTACCCAGATACAGACTTAGATAGTCATGGCGCATACTCTGGTTCAGCAAAAGTTATTGATGACAAGTTATTCTTAATGTACACAGGTAATGCCCGAGACGCTGAATGGATTAGACACCCTCACCAAATGGGCGCTTTTATGGATAAAAGTAATAATATTGAAAAACTGCCAACTTCATTAATTGAGCAACCACAACACACTACAGATCATTTCCGTGATCCGCAAATTCTTGAACATGGTGGTAAATATTACTGTATTTTAGGTGCCCAAGATAAGGCAACTAAAACTGGAAAAATCGCACTTTTTGAAGCAGACGATGTTAAAGGTCCTTGGCATGATCTAGGATATGTCGACTTTACTACTGAAGAAATGGGCTACATGATTGAATGCCCTAACCTGGTTTTTATTGATGAAAAGCCAGTTTTAATCTTTTGCCCACAAGGACTAGATAAATCAATAGTCAAATATGAAAACATTTATCCAAATATGGTTTTAGTTGGTGATAAGTTTGACTTTAAATCTGCCCAATTTGATAGTAAAAATTCTATAAAAAATTTAGATGATGGTTTTGATGTTTATGCAACTCAGCCTTTTAATGCTCCTGATGGTAAAGTTTATGCTTTGAGCTGGGTTGGATTACCTGATTTAACTTATCCAACTGATATTGAAAATTGGTCAGGATGTTACAGCCAAGTAAAGGAATTAAGCCTCAAGGATGGCCAGCTAATTCAAAAACCTGTATCTGCTATCAAAGATTTGCGCCAAGAAGAAGTGCCTTTCACTGGAAAATTAGAAACTAAAAATCAATATGAACTTAAGCTCAAAGTTGCAGAAAACCAAAAAACCACTTTACATATTGCTGCAAACGAAGAAAATGGCGAGAGTTTGAAATTACACATTGATACAGCAAAAGGCGAACTAATTCTTGATCGTGAAAATAGTGGCTTTACAGTAAATGAAAAATATGGAACAAAGAGAGCAATTAAACTATTAGAAAACTCAGCGTTAGACTTAGATATTTTTGTAGATCACTCACTAATTGAAATATTCATTAATGGCGGTGAGCACGTATTAACTGCACGTTTCTTCCCTAAAGAAGGAAGTAATAAGCTCTTAATAGACAAAAATATCAAATTTAAAGGCCAATACTGGGAAATGGCAGATATCTAATGTCTGTTAAATTAACTGATGTTGCTAAGCTAGCTCAAGTATCACCAACTACGGTTTCAAGAGTTATTAATAATTATGGCTATATTAGCGAAAAAACTCGAAAAAAAGTTTTTTCAGCAATGAAGCAATTAAACTACCAACCAAATTCCCTAGCCCGCTCTCTACAAGGGAAAAAAACTCGCCTAATCGGTGCAATTGTTCCTAGTTTAACTAATCCATTTTTTGCTGAATTAGTTAGTCGGATTGAAGAATTGCTTAATCGAAAAGATTATAAACTAATACTTTGTAATGCTGTCCAAGATTCCAGCCATAAAGAACGAGAATACCTTAATATGTTAAAAGCTAATCAAGTGGATGGAATTATATCTGGCACTCATAATTTAGATATTACTGAATATCAAGAAACAGGCCTGCCAATTGTTTCATTTGACCGTAATCTCGGTCCAGATGTACCAGTTGTCAGTTCCGATAACTATCAAGGTGGTTGGGTTGCTACTAAGAGTTTAATCAATTCTGGCTGTAAAAAAATAGCCTTCTTCGGTAATATCAAGGGTTCTAACAATCCAACTGATTTACGTCTTAAAGGCTATCAAGATGCTATTAACGAATATGGCCTAAAAGAGATTTTAGTGCCAATGAATTTCTATGAATCTGCTAACTTAAAAAAGATGGCATTTCAAAAATTACTCAGCCAACAAAAAATCGACGGTGCCTTTTTTACTGATGATTTTTCAGCTAACTTATTCTGGCAATATAGTCGTTTTAATCATTTCAAGGATTGTGAAAATATCAAAGTCATAGGTTATGATGGTACTTCAATTATGCGGCAGCTTAATCCAGATCTTTCAACAATTGCCCAGCCAATAGAAGAAATTGCCAACTTATTAGTAGATCTTTTAATAAAAAGAATAAATCATGAAGAACTTTCTGATTCAAATTATGTTTTACCAATTACTTTAATAAAAGGTAATTCACTATAGTAAGAAGTACAAATAAAATTTTCAATAACAAAAAAGACAGCTCTTTCGAGCTGCCTTTTTTAACGTGAGATTAACGACGAACTTCACGAATTCTTGCTGCCTTACCGTGTAAGTTACGTAAGTAGTAAAGCTTAGCACGACGTACACGACCATGACGTACAACTTCTACCTTAGCAACACGTGGGTCGTTAACTGGGAAAGTACGTTCAACGCCGATACCTGAAGAAATCTTACGAACAGTGTAAGTTGCGCTGATGCCAACGCCCTTCTTCTTAATTACAACACCTTCGAAAAGTTGGATACGTTCGTGAGTACCTTCAACAACACGTACGTGAACACGAACAGTGTCACCTGCGCGGAATGCTGGGATATCATCACGAAGTTGTTCCTTAGTCAATTCTTGAATTAATGGATCCATAATATATCTTCTCCTTCTACGATATTCTTCAACAATACTCTTGCCAGCGGAATACCCATAACTTAATTACGTGGATACAAACACCACTCAGAATAGTTTAACAAGTCTAGTTTTTATTTTCAAGTTCTAACTTAATTTCAGTTAATAATTTGCTTTCTTCTGGTGTAAATTCTCGATTTTCTAATAAATCTGGTCGCCTTAAAAGAGTATTTCGTAATGCTTCCTTTAAACGCCATTCAGCAATTTTCCCATGATTTCCACTCATTAATACTTCTGGTACTTTCATTCCTTCAAATTCGGCAGGACGAGTATACTGTGGATATTCAAGCAATCCATGAGAAAAGCTCTCTTCAACTGCAGATGCAGAATTTCCCAAGACTCCAGGCAAAAGGCGGACAGTTGCATCAATCATACTCATAGTTGGTAATTCGCCACCAGTTAAAACATAATCACCAATTGAGACAACTTCATCAGCCATCTCATAGACTCTTTGATCAAAGCCTTCATAATGTCCACAAATAAATGTCAAATCTTGCTCTTCATCCGCCCAACGTTTAGCCATCTTTTGATTAAAAGTTTTCCCTTGTGGAGCAGTAATAATAACTTTTCCCTTTTTTTCAAGCGAATCAAGGGCTTTTTTTATTGGCATAATTTGCAAAACCATCCCAGCGCCACCACCATACGGTGTATCGTCAACATGGTGATGAACATCAGTTGTAAAATCACGGAAATTTACTAAATTTAAATCCCATTTTTTATCTTCAAGAGCACGGCCAAGCATAGAGACCTGTAATGGAGTAAACATATCTGGGAAAAGCGTCAATACATTAATCTTCATCGCGTAATCCCTCCATCAATTCTACTCTTACCTCTCCTTTGTCCAAATTAACACTCTTTACAAAACTTGAAACATATGGAAGCCAAAATGGTTTACCCACTTTAGGAGTTACTTGCCAAATATCATTAGCACCTGGGGCTTCAATATCAGTTACTTTACCAATCAATTCGTCGGTTTCATTATCTACTACCGATAAACCAATAATCTGGTGATAATAATAATGACCTTCAGGTAACTGATCTTGGTCTTCTTCACTAATTACCAAAGTTTTACCAAATAAACTTTCAGCTTCATTAATATCTTTAATTTCTTTAAAAGTAACCAGCCAAAATTGCTTAAATGGTCGTCCACTTTCTACGGTTAATTGACGCATATCATCTTTTATAAAAAGCTTAACCCCTTCGCAAAAGCGTTGCTCAGGAAAATCAGTAATTACCTTTACCTTTACTTCACCTTTAAGTCCATGACTTGTTAAAACTTGGGCAACATCATAAAACTGCATTAAAAAATCCTCATTCTAGCTAATAAAAAAAGTTTGAAGCTTTCACTTCAAACTTTCTAAGTAAATCTAATTACTTGTTGTATTTTGCGTCGTGCAACTTTTGCATCAAGCCAGCACCTGAAAGAAGTGATCTAACAGTGTCTGATGGTTGTGCACCCTTTTGAAGCCATGCGAAAACTTTTTCTTCGTCAAGCTTTAATTCCTTAGGTTGTGAAACTGGGTTGTAGTAACCTACTTCTTCAATAAAACGACCATCACGTGGAGCTCTTGAGTCAGCAACTACGATACGGTAGAAAGGCTTTCTCTTAGAACCCATACGACGCATACGAATTTTAACTGCCATAATTTGAATTCCTCCTAATTAATTAACGATATATAATATACCAAACAAAATACGAGGTGTAAAGCATTTTTCCTTAACAGCTTTATTTTTTATGATTTAAATCGTTTAATGTGTTTAAGGCGCTTCTTCTTGCCCTTCTTGAATTGCTTACCCATACGGCGCATTGCAGCTTGAGCCATTGGTGAATCCATTCCTGGAAGTCCTGCCAAAGCCTTGGTATTACCACTAGTAATCTTTTGCATCATTTCTTTTGATTGCTTAAATTGCTTAATCATACGGTTAACTTCCATAATTGGACGACCAGAACCTGCTGCAATTCTGCGTCTTCTTGATGGATTAAGCAAATCAGGATCCTGGCGTTCTGCTTCAGTCATTGAGTAAACAATGGCCTTTGTGTGTGCAATTTGCTTTTCATCAATAGAAAAATTCTTTAATTGCGGATTATTAGCCATCCCTGGTAACATCTTCATAATTTGATCAAGTGGCCCCATCTTTTGAACTTGCTCTAATTGATCAATGAAATCGTTAAAGTCAAAGGTGTTTTCCCGCATCTTTTGGGCAACTTTTTCAGCTTCTTTAGCATCATAATCTCTTTGGGCCTTTTCAATTAAGGTTAAAACATCCCCCATACCCAAAATTCTTGATGCCATTCTATCTGGGTAAAATCCTTCAAGTTCAGATAATTTTTCACCTTGACCAGTAAAGAGAATTGGTTTGCCAGTAACCGCTCTAATTGAAAGTGCAGCACCACCACGAGTATCACCATCGAGCTTAGTTAAAATAACCCCAGTAACATCAAGGCGCTTGTCAAAAGTTTCTGCAACTTGTGCACCAACTTGACCAGTCATTGCATCAACAACTAAGACGATATTATCAGGCTTGGCAACTGCCTTAACACGCTCTAATTCTTCCATTAAAGCTTCATCAATTTCAAGTCGACCAGCGGTATCGATCAAAACATAATCATTCTTAGCTTCTTTTGCTTGAGCTAAACCATCTGCCACAATCTTAGCAACATCTTTTTCATCTTCGCTAAAGACAGGGACAGATAATTGATCACCAATTTGCTTTAACTGATCAATTGCAGCTGGACGATAAATATCACCAGCAATTAATAAAGGCCGCGCTTTTTCAGTATCCATTAAATACTTGGCCAATTTACCAACGGTCGTGGTTTTACCAGTACCTTGTAAACCAACCATCATGATAATTGTAGGAATATGGGGAGCCTTATTTAACTTAGCAGCTTCTTCCCCCATCATCTTAGTTAATTCGTCATTAACAATCTTGATAATCTGTTGACCGGGAGTTAAACTACCTTGAACTTCTTGGCCTAGAGCTCTTTCCTTAATCTTTTTAATGAAGTCTTTGACAACTTTAAAATTAACGTCAGCTTCAAGTAAGGCAAGGCGAATTTCACGACTTGCGGCGTTAATGTCAGCTTCACTAACCTTACCCTTACCGGTTAAATTTTTTAATGCTTTTTGAATTCGTTCACTTAAATTTTCAAAAGCCATCTAATTATTCTCCTCTAATTAATTTTATTAACTTAGTTAAGTTATCGCGGCTTGCTTCAGGATCACTAGCTAGCTGCTTTAAAGCCACACTAGCTAATTGATCCATTTGCAAGTAGTCACGCTTAAGGTGAAGCTTTTTTTCATAGTTTTCCAAGCTTTTACTTGATCTACGTAAGTTATCATAAACAGCTTGCCGAGAAACACCATGATTATCAGCAATTTCACCTAATGATAAATCATCATAATAATAATCTTCAAAATAGGCCTGTTGCCCTTTCGTTAATAGTTGGCCGTAAAATGAATATAAGTCAGCCAACTCTTCGTTTTTTATCAGTTCCATTTACTTCACCAATTTATAGTATACCAAAACAAAAAGCTACACTCCATGGTGTAGCTTAATTCATAATGACTTACTTAATAAAGAAATATAATCCTGAAAATAGGATAATATCCCAAAGCATTTGTAGATATACTAGATACATTTTCTTTTTAGCTGCTTGACCTAATAAATAGTAGCTAGGGATAATTGAGAAAAGCACAAACAAAATTGCTATAGTCAAGTTGACTTGTGAAACTCGCAATATCAAAAGAGCAAGTAAAAGCATGTTGACTAAATGACCAATTTGATATTGATTAATTTTCATAATCTTCCCTACTTCCCCTTTAGTAAGGCCTTGTATCTCCTACTTAAATTATACTAAACTTTCACTAAGAAAGCTTTCAAATTGATTATCATAAAGAAAATCCATGAATAAATATAATGCTAAAATAAAAGTAGTTAATAAATGGAAGAAGAAACTGATATGGATAAAGATATTAAGCTAATTGGTGGCCATTTATCTCTTGACCAATTAAATGCAATTTTTAGGAAAATTCCCCAAGAATTCGATGTTTTAGACGAAAATGATATCGTCGTCTGGTCTTCAATGAATACAAACAGAATTTTTCCAAGGACCGAAGCAGATATTGGAAAATCTGTTTTTGAAATACATCCTGGTCATTCACAAAAAGCTGTTAAAGCCGTGCTTAAGCAAATGCACAATGGCAAAAGAAAGTCTCTTTCAATCAATATCACCAAAAATAAAATGCCAATTAACATTTCTTTTTATAGCTTACATAACGAAGCAGGAAAATATATTGGCTGCGTTGAAGTTACCCAAGCTGTAAAAGATTATCAAGTTAAAGGGAGCAAGTGGCATAATTTGATTCAGCTATTTTTTCATAGATAATTTTTTACAATTGAATTATCACGTGCAACATTTGCGCAACAAAATTACAATTAATAGCATTTTTACAAAAACAAAAAAGGCGTAAGATCAAGCTTTCAAGCTTGTCTACGCCTTCTATTAATTATAGGTTTTTATCCATGTTGAAGGTTAACTTACTCATATTAATACTTTCAGTTAACATCTTGCCCCATAACTTTTCAGTTTGTTCACGAGTATAACGAACAGTTTCTTGATTTTCTTTAGTCAAGAATTCTGTTAGTTCTTCACCCTTCAAATCGCCAGCCTTAGCAACAACTTCTTCAATTCTTGCTCTAAAGTAACGACGCATTTCAATTAGATAATCAGTATCAAATTGAACAAATTGTGGGTAGTGACTTTCAACAGTTGCCGCTACTGCCTTGTAGAACCACCAGGCATCTTTTTGATTGAAAGTTAAGCTAGTATTCTTAAAACTTTCTTCAGTATCATTCATATTGGCAAAGAATGGAATAAATGGTGTAAAGGTTGGGCCACCAATACATAACCAGTAAATAGCCGCCTTATCTTCTGGCAAGTCATTTCTAATTTGCAAGATGTGAGCATTTTGAGTTCTGTTTAAACCAATTGGACGGTAGCGATGCTTTTCTTCATCAGTACCCTTGCCATATGGATCAAATGGAGTTTCTTGATAGTGACTACCTAAAACAAAAGTAATATCATCAGGATTAATTAATTTTTCTGCTTTACGGATAAATGGTAAATCACCATCTTCTGGATCTTGTTCAATACTTGGATTGAAGTATCTTTGAGCATACCAAACACGACTAGTGTTGTAGTGACGATCTTTTTCATTGTAAGTACCAAAAATGTGACGGAAGTTAAAACCTTCTCGATCAACATTCAAGTGGTGCTTTTCAACGAATTCTTGGATTCCTTCACTCCACATAAAGTTATCAGAATCATTAAAGTCAACTTGTTCAATTGAAACTCGGTTTGCAGCAACTGCATAACAATCATCGGGAATTCTTTGAGCTACCCAGTGGTGACCAGTAACAATTTCCATGTACCAAACTTCATCCTTGTCACCAAACAAAACTGAGTTTCCAGCAGCAGAACCATACTTCTTAATCAATTCACCCAATAACTTAACACCATCGCGAGCTGAATCAATGTAAGGAGCAACTACATTTTGCATACAATCTTCGTCAAGACCATCAACTACCAATGGATCAAAAGCTAAAGTTCTTTCGTTACCATAAGTTGATTCAGTACATGACATTGCAACATTCTTTTCGTTAATGCCACTTTCTTCATAGTAACCCAAGTTCTTGTAGTCTACATTTGGCACAGCTTGAGTTCTGTAAGCCCAATCTGGTAAATCCATTTCGAACTTGTTAAGCCAAGACTTAATATGACGCCCTTTTTCACCCTTAACAGCAGGCTTTACCACAAATTTTTGTGGAGTAATTGGTAAAAAGGTATCATCATTTCTAGCAATCATAGTTGAACCATCAATTGATGCTTTTTTACCAACTAAAATAGTTGTACATGCGCTTAATTCTTTCATTTTTTTCTCCTTATACAATGCCGTGAAATAAACCAACAGCATAACTAGCTGCATCAAAATCAGCCAAATCTTCAGCTTTTTCACCAAGACCAACTAACTTAACAGGTAATTTCATTTCATTTCTGATTGCTAAAATTACCCCACCCTTTGATGAGCCATCTAGCTTAGTTAAAACAAGTCCAGTAAGCTTGGTTGTCTTGTCAAAGTCTTTGGCTTGAAGTAATGCATTTTGTCCAGTTGAACCATCTAATACTAATAAGGTTTCGCAAGGTTGATCTGGAACTAACTTTTTAATTGTCCGCTCAATTTTTTCAAGTTCTTTCATCAAGTTTTGTTTATTTTGAAGCCGGCCAGCAGTATCAACTAAAACATAATCAGCATCCTCTTCTAAGCCATGTTTGACACCATCATAAACTACACTTGCTGGATCAGCTTGAACAGGGCCTGTTACAACTTCAGTTTCAGTCCGTTTGCCCCATTCTTTAAGTTGTTCAACAGCACCAGCTCTAAAGGTATCAGCTGCAACTAACACAACCTTTTTGCCTTCTTGCTTGAATCTTTGAGCTAACTTACCAATGGTTGTTGTTTTACCAGCGCCATTAACTCCAACGAAAAGATAAACATTAGTCTTTCCTTCGTTATAAGTTAATTTTTCAGCGTCTGCATCCCCATTTTGATCATAAATTTCAACAAGTTTTTGAACAATTAATTTTTTGAGTTCATCGTGACTCTTCGCATTTTGTAATTTAGCTTCGTCTTTTAGTTGATCAATTAATTCTTCACTAGTTTCAAAGCCAACATCAGATTCAATTAGCAAATCTTCTAATTCATCAAAGAAATTTTCATCAACACTTCTAAATTGGGCAAAGAAGGCATTAAGCCTAGCACCAAAGCCTTGATTTGTTTTCTTTAAGCCATTGTCATAAAGTTCTTGCTTCTTACTTTCGCTAGATTCTGTTTCAGGTTCTATTTCTTCGCCTTTTTCTTCTTCTGGGCTACTATCTTCAACTTCTTGACTAGCAGCAGTATCTACTGGTTCAGATTCTGGCTTTGATTCAGCAACCTCTTCAAGACTAGTTTGAGCTTCTTTACTAGAACTTACTTCAGGTTCGTTTTTTACCTCTTCAGAAGCTGAACTTTCATTTTCAGCTTCAGCAGACTTAGCATCAGTCTCAACTTCTGCCACTTTATTTTCTTCTAGTTTTACTTCATTAGTTTCTTCAGCAACTTCCGCCTTTTCCTCTTCTGGCTTAGAAGGAGCCTGCTTAGCTTTTTCCTCATTATTTCCAAATAATGTCTTTTTAATTTTGTCAAATAATCCCATTAACTCACCTCATCATTATCTTTAATTTCTTTTAATGATACAGAAAGAACTTGCGATACTCCTGACTCTTGCATAACTACACCATACAGCTGATCAGCTTTTTCCATCGTTCCGCGTCGGTGGGTAATCACAATAAATTGTGTATGCATATCATAATGATGTAAAAACTTGGCAAATCTTGTTACATTTGCATCATCAAGAGCAGCCTCAACTTCATCAAGGATACAAAATGGTACTGGATTTACTTGTAAAATTGCAAAAAGTAAAGTAATTGCCGTTAAAGCTCTTTCCCCACCAGACAGTAAACTTAATTTTTGAAGTTTTTTACCAGGTGGTTGCGCAATAATTTCAATCCCAGTTTCTAATAAGTTATCACTGTCGGTTAAAACTAACTTAGCATTTCCTCCGCCAAAGACAACTGGGAAGATTTGACTAAAGCTTTTAGCAATTTCTTTAAAGGCTTGACTAAAACGCTTTTTAACTTCTTCATCAAGGTTAGACATTGATTTTTCAATATCTTCTTTAGCCTTAAGTAAGTCATCTTGCTGGCCTGTCAAGAAATCATAACGGCTCTTAACTTCTTCATATTCTTCGATTGAAGACAAGTTAACTGGTCCAATATCATCTAAACTCATTTGATGTAACTTAACACTTTTAGCAAGTTTAGCTTGATTTTCTGGTGTATTCTCAATTTCAGCTTGATTCAAAGCCATTTCATAAGTTAAAGCATATTCATCACGTAATTTATCAAGATGCTGCTTCATCTTCGTCTTAACTTGAGCCAGATCCACAGAATAGCTCTCCTGCTCAGTTGCTGCATCTTTTCTCAAGTCATAATTACGGGTAAAGCTAGCATCTAATTGACTAATTTGAGCATCTAGTTGGCCTAAGTGACTACTGATTTTCTTTAATTTAGCTTCAAGTTCTTGCTTTTCATGAGTTAATTCAGTGATTTTTTGAGCTTTTTTTGTTTTTTGTTCAGCAGTTAATTCTTTATTAGAAGTCAAATCAACTAACTTGCTTTCTAAAAGTTTTACTTGTGAAGCACTTGTTTCCTTTTGAGTTGATAAATCAGCTAACTTAGCCTTTAAATTAGTCTTTTGATTGTGAAGTACCGCTAATTTAGGATTAATTTCAGCAAGCTTAGCCTGAACATCTTTATTTAAATTATCAAAATCATCAATTTGTGCCTTCTTTTCAGCCATTGCTTGCTTTTGCTTATCTAAACGCTCACTGATTTGAGTTTGAGCTTGCTTTTTCTCTTCAATTTTTTCTTCTAAATGTTTAATTTCAGCTGCTCGCTCGTCAGCGCGATTTTGATAGATATGTTGAGCCTCTTTAAGGCGCTTAACTTCACTTTCTTTATTTTGATAGCTTACAGCCAAGGCACTTAAGTCTTGAATAGCAACTTGTAATTCATCATTTAAACTTGCAAAAAGTTTTTGTTCTTTGGAAAGCTTTTCATCTAAAGAAAGGATTTGTTCTTTAGCAGTTTTTACTTCAGCAATCAACTCAGCAACCACTTTAGTTAATTTATTAATCTCACCAGCAGTCTGAAGTGGGGAATTATTTCTCTGATTCTTTGCCCCACCTGACATTGAACCGCCTGGACTAATAACATCCCCATCTAAAGTAACAATTCGATAACGATAAACCCGAGCATTAATCTTCATGGCATTATCAATTGTGTCGGCTACAATAACATTGCCTAACAAATAATTAACTGCAGCTGATATATCAACCTGGCCTTTAGTTTTAACTAGTTCACTAGCAACTCCAATAAAACCAGGCATTGACTTCAAAGTAGTAACAGTTGATGAAGGAATTGTAGAAAAGCGCAGGCCATCTAATGGAAGGAATGTAGCTCTACCCATTCGGCTTTGCTTAAGCTGCATAATGGCATTTCTAGCTGATTGCTTAGTATCAGTAACTAAATCCTGAACACCGCCACCTAACGCAGTTGTTAAAGCAGCTTCTAACTCAGCTGGGAAATCAAGTAATTCACCCACTGCCCCAATAACACCTTGATATTGATCTAGATGATTTAAAATATTTCTAACACCATAATAATATCCTTCATGTCGTTTTTGAATATTTTCTAAGGCCTCTTTCTGAGCTTTAGCTGCTTGATATTTCTGACTTATCTCCTGTAAAGAGCGATTAGCTAAGTTTTGTTTGGCAGTTAAATCACTAATTAGAACATTCTTAGTTTGAACTTGTTCTTGTAAGTTACTTTTTTTAGCACTAGCATCTTGACCTTGCTTTTTTAACTGAGCTAATTCAGCTTCAGCTTTTTCCAGTTCTGCTTCGGCCGTCTTTAATTCTGGAATTGTAGAATTACTGAGTCGCTTTAACTCATTTTCTGCATAAACTAAATCGTTATTATTACTTGTTTGGTCTTGCAAACTTTGAATATAATCATTACGCAAGTTTTCTAATTCTTTACTCAAAGTTTCAGGATCAGAATGAAGACTTTTTGCGTAACTATCACGCTTTTCAGTTAAAGCAGTTTCTTGAGAGATAGCTTGCTCTACTTCCTTTTGCAAACCAACTTCTTTTTCGCTTAAAACCGCAAGATTCTTCTTTAGTTCATTTAACTGATTCTCATATTCATGCTTGGTCGCATTATTATATTGATCTGATTGTTCTGCAACTTGTAAATCAGTATTTAAATTAGAAATCTCCTGAGTTAAAGAAAGCAATCTCTCTTGTAATGCTTCTTTTTCTTTGGTTGTTTTGGCTAATTGATTTTTCTTCTGAGCCAAATCATTTTGCGATTGACTAACTTCTTCATCAAGCTTATTAAGCAGAATTTGACTCTTTTCAGCTTTTTTAGCCAATTCAGTTCGCTTAAGCTCTAAATCTTGTAATTCAAAAGCAAGCAGCGTCTTTAAGTCTTTATCTAACCCAGATTTTTGAAATTTATATTCTTTAGCTAGACTACTTTGCTTGTGTAAAGGTTCTACTCGCCCTTCAAGTTCATTAACTAAGTCATTAATTCTAATTAAATTATCTGTAGTTTTGGCTAGTTGATTAGTTGCTGCTTGCTTTTGCTCTTTAAAACGTAAAACTCCAGCAGCTTCTTCAAAGATAGCTCGACGATTTTCTGGTCTAGAATTTAAAATTTCATCAACTTTTCCTTGGGAAATAATTGCTAATGAATCTTGAGAAATTCCAGAGTCCATAAACAAAGCATGAACATCTTTTAAGCGAACAGTTTGGTTATTAATTAAGTATTCGCTATCACCATTACGTAAGATTCTCCGGGCAACCGTTACACGATCTGCATCAAAGTTAAGAGCACGATTCTTATTATCAAATACAAGCTCGACTTCAGCATGATTCATTGGCGTCCTATACTGGCTACCCGCAAAAATTACGTCTTTCATGTTACTACCACGCAAAGACTTAGCGCTTGACTCACCCATTACCCAGCGAATTGCTTCAGTAATGTTACTCTTCCCACTACCGTTTGGACCAACGATGCCAGTGATGCCATCGCCAAATTTGATTTTTGTTTTTTCTGCAAAAGATTTAAACCCTGTTAGGGTAAGTTCAGTTAATGGCACCTTTTCACCTTATTTCTCTTGATATTTTATTAATGCTAGTTTAGCTGCAACTTGTTCAGCAGCCTTTTTATTGTGGCCACTACCTTCAGAAATTTTCTTTCCTTCAACAAGTAATGCCACTTTAAAATTAGAAGGTAGTTTTGATTCTTCAAGAACTTGATACTCAATCTTAATTGCACCATTGACTTGTAAAAGTTCTTGCAAATCTGTCTTATAATCTCTTGAATCAGTAAATTCACCGCTATCAATCAATGGATAAACAGTTAATTTTAAGAATTTTTGAACGGCATCCATTCCCTGATCCAAAAATAATGCACCATTAAAGGCTTCAAAAACGTCTTCTAGTAATGTCTTTCGCTCTCTAGCACCTGTTTTTTCTTCACCATGACCTAAATTTATCTCGGCTGGAAATCCACATTCAATCGCAAAACCTGAAAAGCCTTCTGTCCGAACAATATTAGAACGTAAACGCGTTAGTTGCCCCTCATTCAAACTAGGAAAATGCCGGTAAAGATAATCAGATACTGCTAGTTCAAGGACAGCATCTCCTAAAAATTCTAATTTTTCATAATTACCTACTGACTCTTTAGGATGTTCATTTACATATGAAGAATGTGTAAAAGCTTCCTCAAGAAGTGTTTCATTTTTAAACTTAATTCCATATTCTTCAAATAAGTAATTTTTAAATTTTGTACTTACCATTTCAAAATCCTTTCTAAAGGTTTATTATACCTATTTTTCAGTACGCAAAAAAGGACCGAGATGGTCCTTTTTTAAATATTAAATTTATTTTTTATATGCAACATAGTACCAGTTAGGGAAGCCATTACCATTACTCTTAGATGGCTGTAAGCTATAACCAGTTAATTTATCATTAATCGCCATAATTGAATATGAATTAGTAAGTGGTACTACATAAGCTTGATCATTCATATATTGTTGCCACTCATGGAATTTCTTCACACGATATTTATGATTGAAGGCTTTTTGTGAGTCCATTTCACTAAGCAATTCATTATTTTTCTTAGTTACAAATCTGCTGTAGTTAAATTGGGCTGTTTCACTGTATAAATCATTTGGTGAAGGTTCACTTGATAAACTCCAAGCTCCGATAAACATATCAACATTAGGAGCATCATTTTTTAACTTATCGTAGAATGAATTAAATTCAATTAAGCGTCCACCAGTTAAAACAACATGTAAGCCCATCTTCTTCCATTGCTGAATGTAATTTTGAATAACTGCATCTTGAATAGAAGAACCACTCATTGCTGCTAAGCGAATAGTTAAAGGTTTACCATTTGGTTGAACTCGATAAGTACCATGCTTTTTGTATCCAGCCTTATCAAGTAATTCTTCACCCTTTTTAAGGTTGAATGAATAGCCCTTAGCGTCTTTATCAAAATAATCTCCAAATTGTTTTGGAATCAAAGTTGGAATTCTAAAAGTTAATCCAGATGAATAACGCTTATAAACTTGGTTAACGTTCATGCCATAAGCAATTGCTTGACGCAAAGCCTTATTGTTCAACTTAGCGTTTTTATCTATTACATTCTTGCCAAGAGTTGAATTGTATTTACCAACTTTAAATCCAAGATAAGTATATTGAAGTGGAACTTTAGCAATGAAGTTAACATTTTTAGTTGAATTAATATTTTGCCATTGAGAATTAATTACTTGAGTTACATCAAACTTATTTGATTTAATAGATTGAGAAACAGAATTTGGTGAAACAACTGAAGCTGTAATTTGACTTAATTTTGGAGTACCACGCCAGTAATACTTGTTAGGAACCCAAGTAACTGATTGTCCACGAACAATTTTAGCTAATTTGTAAGGACCGAAGAATAATGGCTTCTTTCTAATTTTATCCGATGAAGTCAACTTCTTGAAACTTACATCTTTCAAATAGTGATAAGGTTCAGCGTTTTCCCAAATATAGCCATTGCCGGATTGAGTCATACCAGGTTTCATTTCATTAAAATGAATAACTACTGTCTTACCATTTTCACCATCAGGCATTTCAATACCTGAAATAGTTGATGCTTTGCCTTCATGATAATCCTTCATCCCAACAATATCTTCTAAGCTTGAAGTATAATTTTGAGATTGTGCATCCTTATTTGCAAGCATCTCATATGCAAATTCAATATCCTTTGCAACAACTGGTTGGCCATCAGACCATTTAACATTATTTTTTAATTTAATTGTAGCTGTTTTAGCATTTTGATCAATTTTTATACTTGCAGCACCATCATTTGTATAGCGATATTCATCATCAGTTGCAAATAAACTCTCTCCACCATATTGCATTACTTCACTATCAATTGCACTAGTAGATAATTCATTACTAAAAATTCCTGTAAATGGGGAATCAGTTTCGATTGCGTAATTTAAAGTACCACCACTCTTAGCTGTTTTAGTTGGAACTTCGTTTTTAAACTTAGAAACTGAATTTGCAGAATTAGAACTTGAATTTGAATTACTACCACATGCGGTTAAAGTAAGAGCAACCCCTGTAAGTAATCCGATTGAGCTTAACACCTTTACTTTGCTCATATGACATTCCCTCCATTTGTTTGTCGGTTCATATCCGATTTGATGTTTTTAATATTAGCATGGTTATTTTAATATTGCAACATTTTTATCTCATTTTATTTTTAATGTTTAATTTATAAAGCAAATATTCACCTATTACATTCTTTAATATCAGCAATGTAACCACTTACTAAAATTCTAACAAAAATTATATTTTTTTACTATTAATTTGCATTAAGCCTTAAAAATCGCAACTTATTTTATGAAAAGCAAGATAAAAATTAAAGTTAAATTCGCAATTATGATTTTTTATTACAAAATAAAAAGGAATCTTACGATTCCTTTTTAATAAAATTAACTTAATTTTCACGCTGACGAGCATCCCCGGCTCTTTGTAAAGCACGACCAACATAGTTAATGCTCAAAGAAATAATTAAAAGCAAAATTGTAGCTGGCACCCATAACCAAGGTCTAGTTGTTACATTAACTGGATCATTTGCATACCCAATTAATGTACCTAAAGAAGGAGTGGTAGTTGGTAATCCGTAACCAATGAATGAAAGTCCTGTTTCAATCCCAATATTACCGGCAACCATTAAAATAACATCAATAATAATCATTGAACTGATATTTGGCAATACTTCACGGAACATGATTTGTAAATTCGAAGAACCCGATGTTTTTGAAGCAAGAACGTATTCACGATCTCTTTGAGATAAAACAAATGATCTATAGTATCTAGTTGATGAAGTCCAACCAAATAATGAAATCATTAAAACCAATGTAACAGCATTATAGTTTGGAATAGTTGCTGCAAAAACAATCAAGATTGGCATCTGTGGCAAAATTTGGATAAAGTCAACTATTCTCATAATGATATTATCAATAGTACCACCAAAATAACCTGAAATTAAACCAATAACTAATCCAACCACTTCAATAATAAGGGTAACAGATAGCCCTATCATAATTGAATTACGGCCACCCATCATCAATAATTGCAGGATATCTCTCCCACCATCATCAGTACCAAAGATGTGACCTGCTTCACCCCAGCTATAATATGCATCAGCAATATTAACTTCTGTAACTTGTGATTTATTTAAAAATAGTGATCCTACGAAAGTAAATAACAAGACTGCAATGATAATAATCAAAGCACCCATTGCCACTTTATCTTTCTTTATTTCACGCCAAACAACTTTAAATCCTGAAGGAGGTAAAGAAACTTTAGCTGCAGTTTTTTCTTTCTTTGTTGATTTATCTTTAGCCATATTTCTACTCCCTCCTATTGAATTCTAATTCTTGGATCAACAATACTCATAATAATGTCAGAAAGCAAATTCCCAACTAGGGTCAAGATACCATAGAGCAAAATTAGAGCTGTCAATGTCGTGTAATCACGTTGACTAATTGAATCAAGGAACAACTTACCCATACCAGGATATGAGAACACTGTTTCCAAAATAATTGATCCACTAAGCAAACTAGTAATTGTATTACCAAAGAATGCAGCAATCGGCAAAAGTGAGTTCCGTAAAATATGCTTGTTGAAAACAACTTTTTCAGGGACACCCTTTGAACGAGCTGTTCTTACATAATCTTCAACTTTATTGTCAACAATACCCGTTCTAAGGTATTGAACAATACTTGTAGTACTGATCAAGGCAACTAAAGTACCTGGTAGAATCAAGTGATAAATTCGACTCAAAAAGACTCCGAAAGCACCATTTGCATCTGATCCAACTGATCCACTAATTGGGAACCAATTTAAAACGAAACCAAATAGATACAATCCAAGCAAGTAGAACACAAAGCCCGGTATTGCAAAAGTAAAGTAGTTAAAGATTTGAATACTTTGGTCTTGCCACTTATCTTGGTTACGTCCTGCACTAATCCCTAAAGGAATAGCAATCAAATAAGTTAAAATTACAGTAAACAAGGATAGCCAAAAAGTATTAATTGCCCGATCCCAAATAAGTGATGCAACTGGAACGTGTTGGATGTAACTTGTTCCTAAATCACCATGGAATAAGTTCCCAACCCATCGAGTATATTGAACCCATGGAGCATCATTAAGACCAAGTTGTTGCTTCAAACGAGCAATTTCTTTAGGGTCTGTATTAGGGTTAATGGCACCTGTAAATGGATCCCCAGGCATCATCTTTGCTAAGAAGAAGACCAACACACTAAGTAAGAAAATTTGGGGAATCATGATAAGAAATCTACGTAAAATTGTCTTCCACATCTTATTCACCCTCCCTTTCAATCTTATGAATTTCTTCTTCTGGTAAAGCTACAAAGTGATTTCGACTCACTTCACGCAATGGAAATACTCTACCATCTTTGTCATACCATCTAGCTTGATCTTCTTGGAATTCCTTTTCAACAGCCTGACGGTGTTTTTTATTTTCTGCACGATGTTCAACATCAACTTGCGGAATTGCTGATAATAAACGACGAGTATAAATATGCATTGGGTTCTTATAAATTTCTTCACGAGAACCTAATTCTACCAACCGACCACGGTGCATAATTGCCAAATTCTCTGACATGTGCTTAACCACACCTAGGTCATGAGAAATAAACAAGTAAGCAATGTTATATTGTTGTTGAATATTCTTCATGAAGTTTAAAACTTGTGCTTGAACTGATAAATCAAGTGCACTAGTTGGTTCATCGGCAACAATAAGCTTAGGATTGGTTGCTACAGCACGTGCAACACCAATTCTTTGTCTTTGACCACCTGAAAATTCATGAGGATACTTATAAATAGCATCACTTGGCATACCAACGATATCAAGAAGTTCTTGAACTCTTTTTCTTTCTTCGTCAGTAGTTAAATTTTCAAAGTTTCTAATTGGTTCAGCAATAATATCTTCAATTCGTTTTCTTGGATTCAAACTAGACATTGAATCTTGGAAAATCATTTGGACATCTTTGTTATAATTAAGCTTTTTACGGTTGGCTGGCTTAGTAACATCAACGCCTTTATATAAAATTTCACCACTTGTAACTTTTTCAACTCCGACAATTGACTTACCAGTAGTTGACTTACCAGATCCTGATTCGCCAATTAATCCGTAAGTTTCGCCTTCATTAATTGAAAAGTTAACTCCATCGACCGCTTTTACATAGTCTGTAATTCTGTTCCAAAAGCCAGAACGAATTGGATAATGGACTTTAAGATCTTTGATTTGAATAATTTCTTTTCCCATATCTTATTCCCCTCTTGCTTCTTGGTCATCTTGGAAGTGGAAATTCTTCCAACAAGTACATCTAACCCAATGGCCAGGTTCCACTTCATGTAATACTGGATTTTCTTCATGTTCACTTTCTGGAATCCAAGGAATTCTTGAAGCAAAACGGTCACCAGTTCTTGGCATGTTCTTAAGTGAAGGCACAGTGCCTTGAATAACATGCAAATCTTCGTCTTGGTCATCACTTTGCGGCATAGAGTGAAGTAATGATCTTGTATATGGATGCTTTGGATTTTCAAAAATAGTTTTTACGTCTGCTTTTTCTACAATTTGGCCAGCATACATAACTGCTACTTCATCAGCAGTTTCAGCAACTACCCCTAAATCGTGCGTAATCAAAATAATACCTGATTGAGATTCTTTTTGGATATCTTCAAGTAAGTCTAAGATTTGAGCTTGAATAGTTACATCTAATGCTGTAGTAGGTTCATCAGCAATAATTACTTCAGGTTTACATGCGATAGCCATAGCAATAACTACACGTTGACGCAAACCACCTGATAATTCATGTGGATACATCCGATACATTTCTTCAGGACGTGGCATCCCAACTTGGTTAAACAATTCAATAACGCGCTTTTTTCTTGCACTTTCATCCATATCAGTATGATAGTACAAAGTTTCTGCAACTTGGTCACCAACACGCATTAAAGGGTTTAAACTTGCCAACGGATCCTGGAAAATCATACCAATATTATTACCACGAATCTTATTGAAAAGTGATTCATTTAAACCTACTAAGTTAAGTTCGTTATATAAAATATCTCCAGTAACCTTAGTATTCTTATGGTCGTACAAACCAATAATGCTTGAAGCAATAGTACTTTTACCGCAACCAGATTCACCTACTACGGCTAAAATCTCATTACGCTTTAAAGTAAAGCTAACATCATCAGCTGCATCATAGAACTTACCTTGCAAACGATAGGCAGTATGCAAGTGTTGTACGTCTAATAGCAGATCGCTTTGCTTCTCCAAAGGTCATCCCTCCATCTAGCTCGACTAAAAAATTAAAAGCCGATTAGTTTTCTTAATTTGTTTTCTAATTATAAACAAAATCTTAAAATCTTGCAAGGTTCTCTAGTTATTTTCTTATTGATGACTCTTAATATAGTCAACAGCTTGTCCAACTGTTTCTAACTTTGCAGCATCTTCATCAGAAATTTCTGCACCAAAAGCGTCTTCAAGATCCATAACAAATTCTAAGAAGTTAATTGAATCTCCATCTAAGTCCTTTTTAAAGTTTAATTCATTTGTCACTTTATCTGCTTCAATATCAAAATGTTCTGCTAGTAATTCAGCAACTTTGTTAAAAATTTCAGTTTCGTTCATAAGATACCTCCAACATATTTTTATAAACAGTTTAAGCCAAGCTTAAATAAAAGTCTATTAATCTTGCTTTGAGAAGTCTTCTACAAAAAGCTTAATTAAGTCTTCCTCAATCATTTTATCAATCTGTAACAAGGTGTAATAAATTGCTCTTTTATCGCTTCTACCGTGAGTCTTTACTACTGGAGCATTTAATCCCAATAAAACGGCCCCACCATACTTAGCAGTATCAAATTTTTTAGCTACACCTTTTAAAGCGCCTTTTATTAGCAAAGCGCCAAGCTTAGTCATTAAACTTCCACTTACCAAGGCATCTTTAATAAGGTGAATAATTACACTTGAAGTTCCTTCGATATTTTTAAGAACAGCATTACCTGTAAATCCATCAGTTGCAACAATATCTGCTTTTCCGTCTAATAATTCATTGCCTTCGATATTACCAATAAAGTTCAAATCACTTTCCTTAAGCAATTGATAAGCTTCTTTATGAATATCATCACCCTTATCATATTCTGCACCATTGTTTAAAAGCGCAATCTTAGGGTTCTTAATGCCACGCACCTTCTCAGCATAAAAGTTTGCCATTTCAGCCCACTTAAGAATATATTCTGGTTTAGCTTGAGCATTTGCACCAACATCAATCATATTAAATCCTAGATCAGAATTTTTAACCGGCAAAGTTGGCATCAAACCAGGTCGTTCCACGCCTTTAATACGACCAACAATAAAAATTCCAGCAGCTAGTAAAGCACCAGTATTACCCAATGACACTAATCCATCAGCTTTACCTTCTTTAACATATCTTGCTGCTACAACTAGAGATGAATCTTTTTTTCGCCTAATAGCTCTAACCGGTTCATCTTCATCTTGAATAACTTCACTTGTCGCAATAACTTCAATTTGCTTATCATTTGAATTATCTGACAACAACTTTTTGATTTTATCTTCATCACCAAATAAAAGGAATTGGGTATTTGGTAGTTGAGACTTTGCTTGTAAAACAGCTTCAATAATTGCCTCAGGTGCATGTTCTCCACCCATCGCATCAATTGCAATTCTTCTCATAATATCACCTAATCTATTTCTTTAACCTTTTGGCTATAATCTACTACTTCTTTTAAAGCTGAATTTTCCATTAAATCTGGATCAGCCTTTACAAGTTGCCTTGCCACATTTTGGGCAACAACCATTGTATTATAGTCATTTACTAAATCTCCTAACCTAAATTCAGGAATTCCGGATTGCGCTTTTCCAAATAAATCGCCCTGTCCACGTAGCTTTAAATCTTCTTCTGATAGCTTAAATCCATTACTTGTCGACGAAATTATTTCCATTCTTTTCTTTCCGATGTCTGTTTTTGGATCAGCTACAAAATAACAAAAACTTTCAGTCCGCCCACGTCCAATTCGACCACGTAACTGATGCAATTGACTTAAGCCAAAACGATCTGCATCAAAAATCACCATCATATTTGCATTAGGGACATCTACTCCGACCTCAATAACACTGGTTGCCACTAAGATATCTATATTTCCTTCTGAAAAATCTGTCATAATTTGGTCTTTATCTTCACCACTCATTTGACCATGAAGTAAAACAACTTTTTCATGATTGAAGTAAGACTGTAACTTTAAACAAAGCTCTTTGGCATTTTTTAAATCAATATTTTCAGATTCTTCAATTAAGGGCGTCACTACATAAATTTGAAATCCTTGACTCAATTGTTCTTTTATTTTCGCTAACACTTGGTCAAGATGTGTACTAGTAACCCATTCTGAAACAATTGGTTTTCTTCCAGCTGGTAAGTGGCGAATTTCAGATACATCCATTTCTCCATAAGCTGTTAAAGCGAGTGTTCGTGGAATTGGTGTCGCCGTCATTGCCAATAAGTCAGGATTTTCACCTTTAATCATTAATTTTTGACGCTGGTTAACACCAAAGCGATGTTGTTCGTCAATAATAACCAAACCAAGATTTTTAAATTTTAAACTTGGCTGAATTAAAGCGTGAGTTCCAATTACGACGTTTAAAGTTCCATCCGCTAACTCACGATAAATTTCACGTTTTTCCATCGCTTTTGTGCTTGAGGTTAACAAAGCTATCCTCACTCCAAATGGCCGCAATAATTCGGCAATTTTTCCAAAATGCTGGTTTGCTAAAATTTCAGTTGGCACCATTAACGCTGCTTGATAACCAGCTGTTATTGCTGCATAAATAGCGAAAACAGCTACTACAGTTTTTCCACTACCAACATCCCCCTGCAAGAGTCTTCGCATTTGTTTTTCCCGATGTAAATCAGCAAAAATTTCATTAACAACCTTCTTTTGGTCATCACTCAACTCAAAAGGCAGTGTAGCGGTCAATTTCTTTATTTCATTTAAATCATATTTTTTCGCTGTTCCTAATCGCCCCTGTGGTCTCATTGTTAAAAGAGCTAATTGAATTTGAAAAATAAAAAATTCTCTAAAAATAGCACTTCTTTTGGCTAATTTTGCCTCATTAGGACTCTTTGGCTCATGCATTTTTTCAACTAGTTCTTGATCATTCATTAAGCGATACTTCTGCCGAATATTTTCCGGAACAATATCCATTAATTCATTCTTTTGAGCCAATGCTAATTTAATTAATTCAACTAATTTCTTTTGCTTAATGTGCCGATTAACCGGATAAACGGGACTAAGACTTGATTCTTCATTCTTTGCAGCTACAAATTTAAAGCCAGATAAGCTTTGCTTGGCGAGATTATATTTACCATAAACTGCCACTTCTTTTCCAACTTCTAACTGATTTTTTAACCAAGGTTGGTTAAAAAAATTGACCATGATAATATCATGGTCAATTCTGAGTTTAAAGCTTAAACGACTTTTTTTGTAACCAAATCGGCTAACAAAGGGCTCAGTGGCGACTATTCCTTTCAAAAGTACCTTTTGACCATCATTTAATTGATCTAGTGGAATCATCTCTAAATCGTCATAACGATATGGAAAATAGAAAAGTAAGTCATAAACACTATAAATTGACAAACTTTCTAACGCTGCGGCCGTTTTTGGCCCGACCCCTTTTAGTTTAGTGACTGGTTCAAATAAGTTATTTAACATCTTTCTATTCTACTGAAACTAAGAATGAGTAAACTGGTTGACCACCATCATGAATTTCAAATTCCAAATCATCGTGGTCTTCTTCAAGTTTAGCTTGAACTTGCTCAGCTTGCTTTTTATTACTATCACGTCCGTAAATAATTGTTACGATTTCACTATCTTCATCGAGCATCTTTTCAATCATTGCGCAAGTTGCTTCAATTAAATCTGGCTTATCAATTTCGATATTACCATCAATAATCCCCATGAAGTCATCTTTATGGATTTCAACATTATTAATATTAGTATCACGAATAGCGCGTGTTACTTCACCAGAAACAACCATACTTGCTTCTTCATTCATTGCTTCGACATTTTCTTCAACACTAGCATCAGGGTTGAAGGCCAACATAGCTGTTAATCCTTGAGAGATAGTCTTGGTTTGAACAATACCCACAGGAATATCGCACACTTCTGCTGCTTGTTTAGCTGCCATAATAATATTTCCATTATTTGGCAAAATAATTGCCTTGCTTGCTCCAGACTTCTTAATTGTATCAATAATGTCTTGAGTAGAAGGGTTCATAGTCTGTCCACCGGAGATAATTCGGTTTACACCACCACTTTCAAATAATTGACGCACTCCGTTACCTGAACAAACTGCAATTACAGCAAAATCAACTTTTTCCTCTTCTTTTGCAGCTTCATCAACAATCGTTTCATGTTGAATTCTCATATTATCAATCTTAATTTTGCCCAGCTCACCAAATTGTTGTCCATAAGTAAATACCTCGCCTGGATGTTCAGTATGAACATGGACTTTAGCGATTGTATCATCAGAAACAGCTAAAAGTGAATCACCTAAAGTTGAGAGGTGCTTTCTAAATTCTTCTAAATTAAATGGCTTCTTTCCTGGAACATCTTTAGTTAAATCAACCATTATTTCAGTACAATAGCCATTTTTAATGTCCTTAGTAGAAAGTTTACTTTGTGATTGTTCATGAGTTGCACTCATCATTTGATCCATTTCATCAATATCTGGAGTGTATACATCAGAGAAGTTTTCCCCAAGTAAACCTTCTAAAAAGCCTTCGTAAATAAAGAGCAACCCTTGTCCACCAGAATCTACAACTCCTACTTCTTTTAAAACAGGTAATAAATCTGGGGTAGTCTTTAAAGCGCGTTTGGCTCCTTCAACAATCGCCTTCATAACTACTTCAACATCATCACTATCATTAGCTGCATTCTTACCATCCTCAGCAGCAACACGAGCAACAGTTAAAATAGTTCCTTCAACAGGTTTCATAACTGCCTTATAAGCTGTAGCAACACCATTAGAAAAAGCATCAGCTAATTCTTGAGCATTTAAGGCTTCTTTGCCAACAGTAGCTTTGTACATACCACGGAATAATTGAGAAGTAATAACTCCACTATTTCCACGGGCTCCCATCAACATTCCTTTAGCTAAAGCTTCAACTAATTCACCAACACTTGTACTTTGACATTCACTAACAGCGCGAGCACCACTCTCCATTGTCAAATTCATGTTAGTACCAGTATCGCCATCAGGGACTGGGAAAACATTTAAGTTGTTGACGTATTCTTTATTTTTACCCATACGGTGAGTAGCAACTCTCACCATATCTCTAAATTGTTTACTTTCGATTACAGTTAATACCAATTTAACTCCTCCGGTAAGCGTTTATTCATCAAGAACCTTGACGCCTTGGACAATCACGTTTACAGATTTGGTTTGAATGCCAAGTTGTTGTTCCAAATTATATTTAACACTGTCTTGTACATTACGGCTTACCTCTGAAATTTTGAGGCCATAACCGACAATTATATAGACATCGACAGTAATTCGATTATCAACCGATTTGACAACGACGCCACGCTTATAGTTGGCACGATTCAAAATTTCATTAACTCCATCACGAATAGCATTTTTAGAAGCCATTCCGACGACACCATAATTAGCAGTTGCAGCAGAGCCAACAACGGTTGCAATTACACCATTAGTAACATCAATTAGGCCATGCTTGGTCTTAATTTTAACTGCCATATTATTTTCCTCCGTTCTCAAATTGGGTAATACGAATGTATTTTATCATAGTAAATACAATAATCAAATTAGTACAGATTATAAAAATAGAAAAAATTGATTTCCTATTGCAATTATAGCCCAGCTTTGCTATATTATTAAAGTGTTACTTATAACAAGTAAAGGAGGTTTAGCAAATGGCAAAAGATTTTGTTACTGGCAAAAAGACTACTTTCGGCAACAAGCGTTCTAAAGCTTTGAACTCTACCCGTAGAGCTTGGAAGCCAAACCTTCAAAAAGTGCGCATTCTTGTTGACGGTAAGCCAAAGCGCGTTTGGGTATCAACTAAGGCTTTGAAGTCTGGTAAAGTTACTCGCGTTTAATAATTTTGATAATTAAGCTTAATTATGCGAAAAAGACCAAGGAATTCCTTGGTCTTTTTTGTTTTATGACTATATATTTGCAAAACGGTCAAGATCTTTACTATAAATCACGGCAACCGTTCCTTTTTCAAAATAAATTTCTACTGTTTTGCCAGCAACAAACTCATTAGATGCAAACGATATCGGATAAGTAGAATTATAGTCTTTTAAAGGATATTTAGCGCCTTGTATTGAAAGATTTTCAACATCTGTTAAATTAACTATCCCCAAATATTTATAACCTTCTACAGGCTTAATATAGTGCTTACCAGGTAAAAAGAATTTAATTATATTTTGCCGATCGATTAAGGTCACTTTAGGAGCATATACTTGGAATTCGGGCTTTAAAAAAGTAAATAAATTTACCAAGAAATGATCTAATCTTCCACCTGTAGCTCCATAAACTTCTAGACTAGTCAGATGATAATTTTCAAAAGCACTTTTTATCATTAATTCTGAATCAGTTAAATCTTTTACAGGATTAGAATAGCGGATGTCTTTGACTACTTTTTCAATTTTTACAAGTTCTTCTTTTTTTAAAGAATCAAAGTCGCCAATTGCCAAATCTGGAATAAGACCTTTTTCAACTAGAAATAAACTTCCACGATCAACACCTAACAAAAGTTGATTGTTATTTTTTTGTTCTTCAAAAAAGCCCTCAGGTATTAGCTCAAGAGGTCCTCCCAATAAACTAATGCCCTTCATTTAAAATTCCTTCTAATTTTCTAATTTGCCCAGCAATATCTCCATTTTTAAAAATGTAAGAGCCGCAAACCAAGACGTTTGCCCCAGCTTTTTCAGCTAATGGCGCAGTTTTATCGTTAATTCCGCCGTCAACTTCAATTGGAATATTTACATTAGCATCCTTCATTAATTGTTTAAGTTGGGCAATTTTATCAGCAGTTTCTGGAATATATTTTTGCCCTCCAAAGCCAGGATGTACGCTCATTAGTAATACTTGTTTTAACTCCTTTAAGTAAGGTTTTAAAACATTTACATCTGTTTCTGGGTTTAAAACAAGCCCAGTTTTTACACCGTTACTTGCCAAATAATCTAACCAATACTCTACTTTTTTACTTGCCTCAAAATGAAATTCTAGCAAGTCAGCTCCAGCTTGTGTAAAAGCAGGAATCATTGTTTCTAAATTATCACTCATTAAATGAATTTCAGCTTCAACTAAAGGAAATTCACGCTTAAAATCTTGTACAAGCTGTGGACCATATGACAAATTAGGAACAAAGTGTCCATCCATAATATCAATGTGGAATCTTGTAATTCCAGCTTGTGTAGCTTTTTTAATATCTCTTCCAAGATTTAAATTATCTGCATTTAAAATTGATGGTGCAATAATCATATTTTTTCCTTCATTTTCTATATTTTTAACTTCTTATTTTAGATATTCTGGTAGCCTTTGCTCCTCAATTTCTGTTCGAAGTGCTAAATAATCATCATATCTAAATTGGGCAATCTTATTTTTAGAGAGTAACTCTTTTACCTCACATTTGGGTTCATGAATATGTTGACACCCTCTAAATTTACAAAACTTACTTGCCTTATTCAACTCAACAAAATAATTTTGTAGTTCTTTAATTTTAATTGGGCCTAAATCAATTGCTGAAAATCCGGGAGTATCAGCAATAAATCCTCCAGAATAAGTAAATAATTGTACACTTCGTGTTGTATGTTTACCTCGATTCAAGCTCTTAGAAATCTCTCCCGTATCTTGGCCTGCATCTTCTTTCAAGAAGTTTAGCAAAGTTGATTTTCCAGCCCCTGATTGCCCTGCTAAAGTCCAAATCTCGTTGTCCTTAATCAAGGATAACAATGCTTTTTCTAATTTTTTCTTATTACTAAAGACACTGTAGCCGATTTCTTCATAATAAGATAAAGCACTTTTTATAGCTTCAAGTTGCTCTTTAGTAGCTAAATCAGATTTTGAAAGGTAAATTGTCACTGGTACTTTTTGCCATTCAAAAAAAGTTAAAAATCTATCTAAAAGATTTACACTAAAATCTGGTTCAACTGCGGAAATAACAAGCAAAACATGACTTACGTTAGAAACAGCCGGCCGACCAATTCGATTTTTCCTTTCAAAAACCTCAATCAAGTAATTGGTCCCATGTTCATCAAGTTGGACTTTTACCAAATCGCCAACTTGTGGCTTTTCTTGTCTTTTGCGAAAAACGCCACGCGCCCTAGTTCGCACTAGACCGTTTGGCGTCATTACATCATAATATCCAGCAATTAAACTGATTACAATTCCTTCCGTAATCATTTAGTTACCCTTTCATTTGTTACTGTAGTTCCATCATTAACAACAATCAAAGTTCCTGAGCTATTTTTCACACTAAAAGGTATATTCAAAGTTGTATCATGAGTAATATAAAAATCACGATAAATATTGCTTATTTGATGATTATCATCAGCAATATAAATTTGAATATGATTTCCATTACCGTTATTTGTCTTACTTGAGTCATAACTAATTGAAACACTCTTATTAACGGAGCTAGAATCACTTGAGCTACCCGAAGAAGATGAATTACTTGAAGCAGAAGAACTTTCTTGTTTTCCTTTAGATACAACAACTTCTAAAGTATCACCACGGTTCATTGTTGTTCCAACTGTTGGATTTTGTGAAATAATTAGACCTTTTTCGACTGAATCTGAATAATGCTCATCAATCTTTAGTGTTAAGCCATTATCTTCAGCATAGTCTTGGACTTTCTTTAATGAATATCCTGTTAAATCTTTAACCTTAAATTGCTTAGGCTTATTTTTTTTATATTTTCCCTTAGAAACAACCAAGATAATTGTTGTTTTAGCTGCATTTACTCGCTCGCCAGCTTCAACACTCTGACTCATAACATAATTACGGCTAATTTCAAAAGAATAATCGGTTTGTTTTTCTACTTTAAAGCCTAATTTTTCTAAACGTTTTTTAGCTTGTGTATATGCAACACCAACTAAATCTGGAACCGTTGTTAAACCTGCACCTTTAGAAACAACTAAATCAACACTCTTACCTTTTTCAATTGAAAGTCCCTTATCTGGTAAGGTCTTTATAATTTTGTCTTTTGCAACCGTATCTGAATGCTGATATTCAATTTCTCCTACTTTAAGACCTGCTGCTTGAAGTGCTTGCTTAGCTTGTTCCTCGTTAAAATTACTTACATCAGGAACCGTCGTTTGATTAGTTTTACTTAAAGCCAAAATAAGACAAAACAAAACGACAAGAATTGCAAAAATTGAGCTAATTAGCCAAATCTTATGTTCCTTAAAGGTTTTCCAAAACTTCTTCTTAGCCGGCTTGGACTCTTGTTTTTTCTCTTCTTTAATATTTTTTAAGGCAGCATCTTCATTAGGAATAACTGTTGGAATAACTCTAGTTTCCTCTAAAGCGGGATTGTGTGATGGTTTAAAGACAGGTTCATTAGCTCTTTCGGGATTAAGAGCAGTATCTAAGTCAGCCTTCATTGCCAAAACTGATTCATACCGATCTCTAGGGTCCTTGGCAGTAGCACAAAGAACGACATTCTCAAGTGACTGAGGTAAATTAGGAACAACTTTCTTCAAATCTGGAAGTGGCTCTTTCAAGTGCTTTAAAGCAATTGAAATTGCTGTTTCTCCACCAAAAGGTACTTTTCCTGCTAAAAGCTCATATAAAATAATTCCCAATGAATAAATGTCTGATTGCTTAGTAACTAAACCACCTTTAGTCTGCTCTGGTGACATATAATGAACAGACCCCATTGTAGAGTTAGTTTGTGTAATTGTACTCTGATTTAAAGCAACTGCAATTCCGAAATCAGCAATTTTAATTTTTCCAGTATCTTTATCAATCAAAATGTTTTCTGGCTTCAAATCACGGTGAATTATATTATGCTTGTGAGCTAGAGCAACCGCGCTCAAGATTTGATCCATAATTCTGATAATTTCCGTAAAAGGTAATGGATAATTATCATGCAAATATTGATGTAAATCTGGTCCTTTTATATATTCCATTACCATATACGGAAGGCCTTGATCAGTATCAACATCAAGCACTGAAACAATATTTGGATGACTTAATTCACTAGTTGACATCGCTTCACGCGTAAAGCGCTTCAGAGTTTGTGGATCACGTTGCAAGTCGAGTCTTAAAACTTTAACAGCTACTTTTCTTTGTAAAATGATATCTTCGGCTAAATAAACATTAGCCATTCCACCTTCGCCTAAGGTATCCAGAATTTTATAACGTTCACCTAATAAATAACCTTGCGTTATCATTTTTCTTCACCTGCCTTGCATAAAAGCAGGCAAACTGTTATGTTATCTCCGCCACCTAACCGATTTGCCTCAGTAATCAATTTTTTGCAGCGTTCATTTAATGATAATGACTTAGTTGCCAAGATTTGATGAATTTGATCATCTTCTAATGAGTTAGTCAATCCATCAGTACAAAGCAAAATAACGTCATTTTCTTGGATAATAGGGCGATTAAACTCAGGATTAATAGTACTTGAGACGCCCAAAGCTTGGGTAATAATATTCTTTTGTGGATGATTTCTTGCTTGTTCTTTAGTAATTTGTCCCATTTTTACAAGTTCATTCACTAATGAATGATCCTCAGTCAATTGAATAAACTTTTCACCTGAATATAGATATGCTCTCGAGTCACCTAAATGGGCAATTAATGCATTTTTTTCAAAGCAAATTGCTAAAACCACTGTGGTTCCCATTCCATTTAAATCTGGGAAGCGATCAGCAGCGCGCAAAATAGTTTCATTCTCCAGTTTTAATTGAACTTGCAACCATTTTTTTGCCATTTCTGCTGTTTCAAAATCTGTCTTAGCAAAATCATGTCCTAAATGACTCACTGCCATAGTAGAAGCGACATCCCCACCTTGGTGGCCACCCATTCCATCACAGACGACTGCCATTTTTATCTTTTTTTGATTTTCATATACTTGAACAAAGTCTTGATTAGTCTTTCTAACGCGACCAATACTTGATGCAAAAGCTGTTTCAATCAAATTATTTAACCTCTTAATTTCATTTTTGCAATAAAGAATCCATCACTACCATAAGTATCTGGAAGAATCTTTAAACTACTCTTACTTTGAACTTTAGATAAAGTTATCGGCATTAACTCAAATTCTGGATGCTTCTTTAAAAACTCTGCTATCACTTGCTCATTTTCTTCAATCGTAATTGAACAAGTTGAATAAACCAATTCACCATTTTTCTTTAATAACTGTGCAACATTATCCAAAATAGCCAATTGAATTCTTGCTAAATTATGAACATCTTTTATAGTTTTATCATAGCGAATTTCTGGTTTTCTTCTTAGTAAACCCAAGCCAGAACATGGCGCATCAACTAGTATTTTATTAAATTTTGTATCAGAGAAATGTTCTGCTGCCTTTCTAGCATCTAAAGCAAGCGTTTCAACCCGGTCATCAACATGCATTCTTTGCGCATATTTTTTGATTAGATTTAACTTCTTTTTATGAATATCTAAACTTGTCACTTTTCCATGCGACAAATTTTCTGCTAGTTGGGTCGTTTTTCCACCAGGGGCTGCACAAGTATCCAAAACATGATCATTTTCACGTAAATCAAAACAATCAACTACTAAACTAGCAGCTTCATCCTGAATTGTTATCTGCCCTGACTTAAATTCATTAGTATTAACAATACTATGATCTACTATAAAGCAATTGTCTGCTAAAGTTGATTCATTTACTGAAAAGCCCTGTTTCTGAAGGCTATTGACTATTTTAGAGTGATCTAGCCCCTTAGCAACTCTAATACTATTTTCTGCTCGCTCATTTAAACTTATCAATAGTTTTTCTGTCCGCTTTAAGCCCCAGTTCTTAACAAAATATTGAACTAACCATTCTGGCATACTTTCTTTTATACTCAAAAAATGGACAGGATCTTTAGGACTGGGCAACACTTGCCCACGTCTTAAAAATGAACGCAAAATTCCATTTACAAGCCGAAAGCCGGAAGAATTCTTTTTACCAAAGTCTTTAGCAAGCTTATTGGCCTCATCAAGAACTGCTCGATTAGGTACCCTATTTAAAAAAATTAATTGATAAACAGACATTAACAAAAGAGGCTTGAGATAATCTTCTTTTAATTTTGTTCTTAATAAGTCTTTTAGTTGATATTCCAAAAACAATTGATATTGAATCGTTCCGTAAACTAATTGAGTAACAAAGGCTTGATCTTTTTGAGATAAATTATTTTCATTTAAAGCATGGCTTAGACTTAAGTTTGAGTAGCTTTTTTGCTTAAATACTTTTATCAAAGTAGCTAATGCTACAGCACGCGCTGAATTAGTCATCAATAATTACTTCTCCTAGCTTCAAACTTGATCCTTTACCATTCATATAATCACGACCAGCCATTCTCTTTTTTCCAGTTGGCTGAATTTCAGTAAGATTAAGAACAGTATTATCAGCAAAACTTACCGCAAATCGTTTATGATTATCTACTAAAGCACCTGCCGGAAATTGAGTAGTTTCATTTGTTACTTCTGAAGCCCAAACCTTCATTCTTTGACCATTAATTATTAAATAAGCACCTGGATCAGGGTTTAAGCCACGGATCAAGTTGTGAACTTGACTTGCAGTCATATCTTTAGTTATTCTTTCTTGTTCTTTACTGATATTTGGAGAGAAGACTACCTTAGAAGTATCTTGCGGCTTTTTATCACAGCTACCATCAATAATACTTGGTAAAGTTTTAAGAAGTAAATCTCGTCCCAAAATTGCCATTTTTTCAAACAGGCTGCCAGCAGTATCATCTGGTTCAATTGATAACTTTTCTTGAGCATACATATCACCAGCATCCATTTCTTTAACCATTTCCATAATGGTTACACCTGTTTCCTTATCACCATTAATCAAAGAATATTGAATTGGTGCACCACCACGGTACTTTGGAAGAAGCGAGCCATGGACATTGACAGCCGCAATCTTAGCACTCTTCAAAAACTTAGTTGGCAAAAATTGTCCATAAGCTGCTGTAATAATTAAATCAGCATGTAAATTAATCAAAGTATCAAGTTCTTCACTTCTAGGTAAACGTGCAGGTTGATAAATTGGCAAATCATATTTTTGAGCCATTTCCTTAACAGGAGAAGGAGTTAATTTTTGCTTTCGGCCCACTTTTTTATCGGGTTGTGTTACTACAGCTAAAACTTGATAACTGTTCTTTATTAATCCCTCTAAAACTGTTGCACCAAAATTTGGTGTTCCTAAGAAAATAACTGATGTCATATTCATCCCTCTTTCATTAAAATATTCTTCCCGGCTGAGTATCTATATATATATTTAAGCCATATTTTTGCTTCTCTTGAGCCAAGTCTTGAATTTGGTGAAGCAATTCATTCAATTTAGGTTCACGTTTATATTTTACCAGTATTTGATAATAATATTGATTATTTATTTTGGAAATAGCACTTGGAGTAGGCCCTAAAATGATTGTTGGAGCATGCAAGTTGCGCATTAATATTCTCTTGATAGCAAAAGCTTCTTTAGCTGCATTTTGCTCATTTTTTGAAGCTACTGAAATTAAATTTGTAAAGAAAAAAGGTGGATAATTTCCTTGATATCTAACCTTCATTTCAGTTTGGTAAAAAGTTTCATAATCCTGTTTTTGAGCAAGTTTTATTGCATAATGATCAGGATTATAAGTTTGAATCATAACTTGCCCGCTTTTTTCTGCTCGTCCTGCTCGCCCAGCAACTTGTGTTAATAATTCAAAAGTCTTTTCACTTGCATTATAATCTGGCAAATAAAGTGCTGTATCGGCATTAATTACTCCAACCAAAGTTACATTTGGAAAGTCAAGACCTTTAGCAATCATTTGGGTACCAAGTAAAATATCGGCGTTTCCTGCACCAAATTTATCTAAAATTTCTTTATAGCTACCTTTACGCCTTGTTGTATCAACATCCATTCTTAAAACTCTAGCACCAGGAAGTAATTCTGTTAATTCTTCTTCAACTTTCTGTGTTCCAGTTCCTAAGAAGCGAATCTTACTACTTTGACAATTAGGACAGCGATTTGGAATTGGTTGATGAAAGCCACAATAGTGGCAAATCATCTGCCTTGTATCTTTGTGCATGGTTAAAGATAAATCACAATTAGGACATTGTAATACAAAACCACAATCTCGACAGAGCATAAAGCTAGCAAATCCACGGCGATTAAGTAGCAAAATTATTTGCTCATTTTTTAGCAGTTTTTCTTTGATAGCCTTAACTAAATCCGTTGATAAATCAAATTGACTTCCAGCAAATTCGACAGATTTCAAATCAATAATCTTAACTTCTGGAAGTGCTTTTTGATTAGCTCTTTTAGTTAACCGCAATAACTTATAAACACCTTTTTGTGCTCGTGCGCGACTATCAAGAGATGGGGTAGCACTTCCTAAGACCAAGGGTGCATTATGAAATTTACTTCTCCAAATGGCTACATTTCTTGCATGATATCGCGGTGTATCTTCTTGTTTATATGATGCTTCATGTTCTTCATCAATAATAATTAGGCCAATATTACTTAAAGGTGCAAAAATAGCGCTTCTAGCTCCAACAACTACCCGAGCTTCACCACGTCGAATTCGACGCCATTCATCATATTTTTCTCCCTCTGATAAGCCACTATGTAAAACCGCCACTTCTTTTCCGAAACGTGCATTAACTTGGCTAACCATTTGTGGTGTTAAAGAAATTTCTGGAACAAGCATTAATGCATTTTTTCCCCTTTGTAATGCATTACTAATAGCATGTAAATATACTTCAGTTTTTCCACTTCCAGTTATTCCTTCAAGTAAGTAAGTTTTTGACTCAGACCTTTCAATACTTTCATTTATTTGTTGCAACGCAGCAGTTTGTTGCTGATTTAATGTAATACTTTTTGGCTTAGTTCTTTTGGAAAAATCAGTCAAAGGGTTTCGATACTGTTCTTTTTCTTTAACTCGAAGCAAGCCTTTTTTGACTAAAGTATTAATTGCTGAAAATGATAAATTATATTTTTTTAATTGTTCATAATCAAATGGGAATTGCTGAAAATGTTCAATTATAAACTGGAATAGTTCTGCTTGTTTTACGGCATTTGAACGTAGACTTTGCTTAATTGTTTGATAATTTTCTAAAGTAGATGTAAGATAATAAACTTTTTTGGTCTTTTCTTTTGCTTTATTTTCAACTGCATATTCAATTTTAGCCAAATCTTTTTTCAATAATTGATTAATTTGGGCAATTTCTTCTAAATTAGTAACTTTAGCCAAATCAATACTTTTTTCTTTAAAAATTGGCAAGTCTTCTGCTTCTCTAGTTGCTGGAACTAATATTTTACGATACTTTGCTCTCATGACACTAGGTAGCATAGTTTGCAAAATTGAAATACGATAAGAAAAAATTGTTTTTGCTAAATATTCTGATAATTGGACCAATTCTGGAGTCAATGGAGCTTGTTCATCAACTACTAACAGTAAATTTTTTAGCTTTCCTTGATACTGACTAGTTTTTGTTAAGCCAACAACAAATCCCTGTACCTTCCTTGGACCAAAAGGAACAACTACGCGCGCTCCAATTGTTAAATCGGAAATTTGCTTTGGAATATTATACTCAAAAATTCGATCTGTTTGCTTAGCCGCAACATCTACAATTACTTGCGCTATCATATTTTTCACCTGCTAAAAAGACCCTCATCTTAGCGATGAAGGTCTAACTAACTAATCAATATTAGTCTTATGATCTGGGTCAATAATTACCTTACCTGCAGCAATTTCTTCTAATGCTTGACCAACTGACTTAGATGATTTAAATTTTTCAAGTGCTGCTGGGCTACCTGCTTCAAGCTCATGAGCTCTTTTTGAAGCTAAAACTGATAAAGAGTATCTTGAATCAACTCTATCTAATAATTTGTCAATTGATGGATATGTGATTTTCATATATTAGTCCTCCTCAACCATTTTCCGATATGAATCAATTACGCGCTTAACACTAACATGTTCTGCCTCAACAATTGCCTTAATGTGACTAACTGCATTTGCGACAGTATCATTAACTACTGCATAATCATAATCAGACATCATCATAATTTCATTACGCGCTTGCTTCATCCGATTTTGAATTACAGTTTCTGAATCTGTTCCTCGATGAACTAAGCGATGCTTTAATTCGTGCAAATCCGGTGGCGTTAAAAAGATAAAAACACCATCTGGCATTTGCTGACGAACTTTTTGTGCACCATTAACATCAATCTCAAGCAAAACATCCTTACCTTCGCTCAACATCTTTTTTACTGGAGCTAACGGTGTACCGTAGTAATTGCCTACATATTGATTATATTCAATAAGCTCACCTTGGTTAATAGCTTCTTTGAAACGATCAACACTTACAAAGTAATAATCTTTTCCATCTACTTCACCAGGTCGAGGTTTTCTAGTAGTCATTGAAACTGAATATTCAAATGGAAAAGCCTTAGTTTCAACAATTGCGCTTTTTACTGTACCTTTACCAACACCAGAAGGTCCTGATAGAACCAATAATAAACCTTTACTTGCCATGATTGCTCCTAAAAATCATTAATAATTCTATATTGCACTAAACTAGCAGATTTTTCAAGTTTCACTACTTTTTTCTCATAATTAAATTCCAATTTTTCCAAACATATTTTCGAATTTTGCTTGCATTTTAAACGCTTGTTCGTATAATTTAATCAAACAGCTGTTCGAGATTGATTTAGGATTTAAAAGTGCGTTTAGGAGATTGAGAGTATGAAGAATTTACAGCTTATTGGAAAAAACTTAGTAACTAAAACTTTTAACTTGTTTGAAGATATTTTTGCTTATGATCAAGATCAACTTTCTATTGTTGGACAAAAACAACATTACATTTTAACTAACCTTAGCTATGCTTTATTACATCGCAGTTATATTTTACTTACACTTAAAGATAATACCAATATTATTGGGAAAATTATTAAGGTCGGCCCTAATAATAAAATTATCATAAAAAATATTGATACCGATGCAATTAATATCGTCAATATTCCTGATATTTTTCGAACAGATATTGCGTAATAAAACAAAAAGCTGAAAAGTTTCGCATAATAGCGTTACTTCTCAGCTTTTTATTTACTTTTCATGACTTCTTTTAATTAAATCTGCAGCATTTTGTTCTGCAGCTGATGTTATATTAATTCCGGCCATCATTTGTGCAATGGCTTTTACACTATCTTGATCACTAAGCATATGAACCTGAGTGTAAGTATTGCCATCTTCAACATGCTTTTCAATTTTATAACGCCAATCACTACTTGCCGCTACTTGAACAGAGTGCGTAATTGCAATAACTTGCTTTTGCTGTCCAATTGAATGCATTTTCTTTCCGATGGCTGCTGACACTCGACCAGAAACCCCAGTATCAATTTCATCAAAGACCATTGTTCCAACAGGTTCAACCTTTGAAAAAATAGTTTTTAAGGCCAAAATCAAACGGGATTGTTCACCACCAGAAACAATTTTGACAAGTGGCATCAACTCTTCACCAGGGTTAGGAGCTATGTAAAATGCCACTTCATCAGTTCCTAGTTCATTAAAAGTTTTTGATTGAACAAATCTGATAGAAAATCTAGCTTTTTCCATAAATAAATCTGCTAATTCAGACTTAATTTCTTGTTCAAGTTGTGAGCTAGTTTTTTCTCTTAATTGATGAAGCTTTTGAGCTGATACAGACATTTTATCTTCTAGTTGGCCTATTTCCTTTTGAAGTTTATCTTCATCTAGACCACCCATTTCAAATTGACTAAGCTCTTTTGAAATCTTTTGATAAAAATCAAATACATCTGATAAATCTGGGCCATACTTCTTTTTTAAGTTATTCAAGGTATCTAGTCGATTAGTAACATATTGGAATCTTTCTTCATCAAAATCTAAATTATCCATTATATTACCTAATTCACTTCGACTATCTGATAATGAATATACCCCATCTGATAATGACTGGGCCATATTCTTAAAATCAGATCCATATTCGGCTAGCTCATCTGCAGCATTTTGTGCATTACCTAATAAAGTTGTTAGCCCTTGCTCATCATCATCAAATAACTGCACTAAATAATTAGCAGTTTCTGCGATTTTTTGATAATTATTGAGTTTTGCATATTCTTGTTCTAGCTTTTCATCTTCGTCAATATCTGTTAAATCAGCAGAATCAAGTTCATCTTTTTGAAATTGAAGGATATCATGCCGTTGAGCTAATTCCTGAGCACCTTTTTGTAAATGCTTTAATTTATTTGTTAATTCTATCCATTTTTTAAAAAGTGTCTGATAATTCTCAAGCTCAACTTTAAAATCTTGACCTGCGTATTCATCGACTAAGTCAATTTGCCTATCTTGATTCATTAATATTTGTTGATCACTTTGTCCATGGATATCAACTAAATATTGTCCTATTTGTGCTAAAACTGTAATTGTCGTTAATTGACCATTAATTCTGATTACATTTCGCCCTTTATTTGATAATTCTCTACTGATAATCAGATCATCACCATCTAAAGGTAATCCATATTCATCACATAAATTCTCAACAATTTGTTTTTGAGTTTCATTAAGTGTAAAAAGACCCGTTACAATTGCCTTTTTTTCACCTGAACGAATCATTTCACTTTGGGCACGATGACCCAAAAGTAGAGAGAGTGCATCAATTAAAATTGATTTCCCTGCCCCAGTTTCACCAATCAAGACAGTCATGTTCTTCTTGAATTTGATTTTCAGATTTTTAATAATTGCAAAATTCTGAATGTCTAATTCAACTAACATTGTTCTTTCTCCTTTAAAGCTGATTTACAGCAGCATCAATTACAGATTTAATATCGCCATCCCATAGTAGCTGACTAGGATCTGCAAGATTTTTACGAAGATGAATTAAAAACTCAATATTACCTTTTCCGCCTTTAATAGGAGAATAATCAATTCCCAAGACATCAAAACCGATTTCTAATGCCTTTTCAATGGTATGTTTGATAACTGCTTCATGTACACTGTGATCGCGAACAATACCATTTTTCCCTACATGCTCAGGTCCAGCTTCAAATTGTGGTTTAATTAAACAAACAGCATCACACTGATCTTTTAGTATTTCAAACATAGGTGGCATGATTAAATCTAATGAAATAAAAGAAACATCAGTCATTGCAAAATCAGGTAAACCATCTGTAAAATCTGCTGATTTAGAATATCTAAAGTTTTGTCTTTCCATCACAACTACTCTTGAATCATCTCTGAGCTGCCAAGCCAGTTGATTATAGCCTACATCAAGAGCGTAAACTTTTTTGGCCCCATTTTGCAATGCAACATCAGTAAATCCACCAGTTGATGCACCAATGTCTAAACATAATTTGTCAGTTAAATCAATGTCAAAAACTTTTAGTGCCTTTTCTAATTTAAAGCCACCTCTAGATACATATTTTTGACCATCATCTTTAATATAAAAATGTTCATCTTCTGGGAATTTTTCCCCAGCCTTATCAATTCTTTGATGTAAATGATCTGTAACTAAACCCGCCATAATTGCTCTTTGTGCTTGAGAACGGGAATGAAAGAGTCCTTGTTTAAATAAAATTACATCTGCACGTTCTTTAGCCATTACAACACCTTTTTATATAGGTCTAAGAATCCTAACAATACTTCACTATTTAATCCATCTAAATTAGATTTTGCTGCCGAAATCAATTCTTTTAATTCTTCTCGACTTTGATCAATCCCTAGCAAAGTTAAAGTATTATTTTTACCTTCTTCTTCGTCCTTATGAGTTGCTTTGCCAGCTTCTTGGCTAGTCTGAATAACATCAACTAAATCATCATAAATTTGATAAGCTCGCCCAAAATTAGCACTAAAATCAACTAAGTTCTTACGCAAAAGATCATTTGCATTAGCATAAATTGTTGCAAGTTCAACACTAGCTTTAATAAGGCAACCAGTTTTAAGCCATTCCATTCGATTAATAAAATTATTATCTTCTTTAACAGCTTCATTATTAGTTGAATCAATATCTAAATATTGTCCGCCAGCCATGCCATTGGGGCCAATTGCATTTGCCATTACAGCCACCATTTCAGCATTTTTAGCACTAGCAATCCATTCAAGCCCCATAGGTAATAATGCGTCACCTGCCAAAATTGCCTCCGCTTCGCCCCATTTTTTATGACTAGTAAGCATTCCACGTCGATAATCATCATTATCCATCGCTGGTAAGTCATCATGAATTAGGGAATACGTATGAATTAATTCAATTCCACAAGCAACTCGTATTTCTTTTTCATTAATTTCTTTTCCTAGAGAAATTAATGTTGCCAAAAAAAGTAATGGTCGAAGTCTTTTACCACCTGCCATAACTGAGTAAGCCATAATTTGGCTAAACTTCTTATCTTCAATTTCACTAGCTAAATGTTGTTCAAGGTAATGATCAATAATTGGTTGGTATTTTTTATAAAAGTTGGTAAATTCTGTCATTTTATTCCTCTGGTGCAGCTGCATTTTGTGGATCTAATTCATGTTCAGAGCCGTCTTTATCAATTAATTTAGCAACTGTTTCTTCTGCTGCTGTTAACTTTTTCTCTAAATCTCGGCTAATTTTCACTCCAGCTTGAAATTGTTCCAAAGCTTCATCCAATGGAACATTACCATTTTCAAGATTATTAACTATTTTCTCAAGATCTGCTAATTGTTCTTCAAAATTATTTTTTTTACTTGGCATTTTCATTATCCTCTACTTCTAAAATCTTAGCTTCAGCATTACCATCTGCAAAATGTAAATTTAAGACCTCATCCTTGGCTATATTTTTAACTGACATAACCGTCTCTCCAGCTTGGTTACTTGTATATATATATCCCCGACCTAACACTTTAAGAGGACTGATATCTTCAAGGGTTTGGACTTGTTGTTGAAAAAGAGTTCTTTTATCTTTCAAAAAAGTTTTCATTGCACTGAATAATCGCTGATTTAAATAATCATTACTTTGTTTAGTTCGTTCAAGCAATCTTTTGGGACTTTGCGCTAATAACTTTTGCTCACTAATTTTTAAATTTTGACGATTATTCTGCAAAATAACTTTGATAATCTGCATCAGTCTTCCGGCTAGTTGATCGACACTTTGTGCTTGTTGATCATAAAGACGCATTGGTTCACGCATAATAGGAGAGTTTTGAATTCTTTGAAGTGCCTGTTTACGTTCCCGAATGCATGATTGCATACTTGTTAAGAGTCTGCTTTGCAACTGATGCAATCCTGCTAATTCATCGCTCAAATTAGGTGTTGCATACTCTGCTGCTGCTGTCGGAGTAGCTGCTCGAGCGTCAGCAACTAAATCACACAAGGTCGTATCAGTTTCATGGCCTACCGAACTAATGACAGGCATAGGCATACTATACACGGAACGAACCACTTCTTCTTCATTAAATGGCCATAAATCTTCCAGTGATCCTCCGCCTCGTCCAATAATCATTACATCATATTCATCAGCACGCTCTTTGATTTGCTCCATAGCATTTACCAAACTTGCAGCTGCTGTTTCACCTTGAACTTGAGCAGGGAACAGATCTATTTCAGCGTGCGGAAAGCGCCGGTTAGCGGTTACCATAATATCATGGATAACAGCACCTGATGCGCTAGTTACAACAGCAATCTTATCTGGAAATCTTGGTAATCTTTTCTTATGTTCGGCAGCAAAAAGCCCTTCTTTAGATAACTTTTCTTGCAATTGACGCAATCTTTCATACAGCTCACCCAAACCAGCTGGCTCCATCGTTTGAGCATAAAATTGATATGAGCCTTGTGGTGGATAAACGCCAATATAACCACTTACATAGACTTTCATACCCTCTTCTGGTTTAAATTTTAACTTTTCAAAGGCTGATCGAAACATTACTACATTAATTTTGGCTTTTTCATCTTTTAATGAAAAATATTGATGGGAATTTCTACGATAGCGAAAATTAGATAATTCACCTTTTAAAAATACTTGATGCAAATATGGATCGTTTTTAAATTTTAAATTGATGTAATAATTTAAATCAGAAACAGATAAATATTTATCATGACTTTCCATTTTGTCTCCTTGTCAAGGCAACAACTTGTTGCATTAAACTCTCAACAGTCAATGGGCCAACCCCACCTGGAACTGGAGTAATATAACTTGCTTTCTTTTTAACATTTTCGAAATCAACATCTCCAACCAAATGACCGTCGATTCGATTTATACCGACGTCAATTACAACTGCTCCTTCTTTTACCATATCTTCGGTGACAAGCTTTGCCTTTCCAACAGCAGCCACTAAAATGTCAGCTTGCTTTGTTAATTCCACTAAATTCTTAGTATGTGAATGTGCTAACGTTACGGTAGCATTTCTTTCAAGCAATAATGCAGCTAATGGCTTACCAACAATATTGCTTCTACCAATGATAACAGCCTTTTTACCATCAATTGAAATCTTATAATGATCTAATAAATCAATAATGCCACAGGCTGTAGCAGGTTTAACAAAATGTGTTCCTTGCCATAGACGACCCACATTAGTTGCAGTTAAGGCATCGACATCTTTTTCTGGATTAATTGCTTCAATTAAATGATCTGAATTAATTTGACTTGGTACAGGAAGTTGAACCATTACACCATTAATTTGGGGATCTTTATTCAATTTTTGGATTAGGGTCAAAGCTTCTTCTTCAGTAGTTTCTGCAGGTAATTGAAAAATTTCTTGATCAATTCCTAATTTCTCAGCACGTCTTTTTTTCGCTCTGACATATACTTTGCTCGCTGGATCATCACCAATATTAATTACACAAAAGTGTGGCTTAATTCCGCTAGCAGTCATTACCTTAACTTTTTCTTTAATTTCTTCAGATAAAACGTTAGCTAATGCCTTACCATCTAGTATTTCTCCCATCAACTACATCTCCTTAACAAAAAATGCCGGCAAAAGCCGGCATTAATTACTTGCTTGGCATAAAATTTGCCAAAATTCCGTTGATAAATGATTTAGATTTTGGATCATCAAATTCTTCACACAAAATTAAAGCTTCATTTACAGCTGCTGGAGCTGAAATTGCATCACTTTGACTAATTTCGAAGATTGCGACTTCCATGATTGCTACAGAAATTCGATTTACCCGTTCTAAACGCCAGCCCTTTTTAAGATACTTGCTAATATCAGCTTCAATCTCAGGTCTCTTAGCTAAAACACCAGCAATAATTTCATGAGCATAAGCAGGGATTTCTTTTAAATCTAAACTTTTAGCAACTTTTGTTTCCACCTGTTCAATAGTCAGATCTGGTTCGCCATTAGCGAGAAAAATTGCTTGCATTGCAATTCTACGACTATCGTGTTGCGACATTATTCCCCATCCTTTTCTGACTCAGGAAATAATTCCTTCTTGTCTTCTTCTACTTTAGTAACATGTGCTTTTTCATCTGGGAAAATAAGGCCAACTACATGTACATTAACCGTAGTTAAGGTTAGATCCGTCATTTGAGAAAGTTGCCCAGCCAACTTTTCTTGGATTTTGGCAGCAACCTTAGGAACATTAACACCTGCATCAAAGTAGGCATAGACATCAGCTACTATCTTGTGATCTTGATTAACTGAAACAGCTACACCTTTACCACGATCTTGGCGTCCTAAGACCCAGTTCAACCCAGACTTTAAACTACCACGCATCGCAGCAACACCATCAACTTTTTCAGCAGCGATTGCTAAAATCACTTCCAAAACGCTTAAATCAATCTTGATTTCGTCACCAGCTTGATTACTGGTCAAAAGAATTGTTGAACTATCAGCCATTTTTCTTACCTCGTAATATTAATACTACTTATTAGCACGTGATACATAACTACCATCAGCAGTGTTAATAGTTAAAATATCACCAGCATTAATAAAGAATGGAACATTTACTACTAAACCAGTTTCCATTGTAGCTGGCTTACCACCACCGGAAGAAGTATCACCACGAATACCTGGTTCTGTTTCAGCAACTTCAAGGTCAACAGTATTTGGTAAATCAATTCCCAAAGTTTCGCTACCATGCATGATAACATTAACTTCCATGTTTTCCTTTAAAAACTTAGATTCACGATCAACTTCAGCATTTGGAATTTCAAGTTGTTCGTAAGTGTTCATATCCATAAATACATAACTTGAGCCATCGTTGTATAAGTATTGCATTGGCTTAGTTTGGATATCAGCTGTGTTAACTTTTTCAGTTGAGCGGAAAGTGTAGTCTTGAACTGCGCCTGTTCTTAAACTCTTTAATTTTGAACGAACAAAAGCACTACCCTTACCAGGCTTAACATGTTGGAATTCGATAATTCTCCATAAATCATTATTATGTTCAATGGTTAATCCGTTTTTGAACTCATTAACTGAGATCATTGTCATAAGTAATCCCTCATTTCTACTTAAATATCTTACCAATTATAGGTAAAGATTTCCATACTCTTACTAATTTATAAGTGAATTAGTTCATCTTTTTTAAACGATGACATAGTTTCTGGACTTTCTCCATTAACTAAAATATCATCTTCAATTCTAACACCGCCTTTTTCAGGAAGATATATTCCCGGTTCAACAGTGATAGCCATATTATTAACTAATTTTTGCTTTTTGAAAGGTAAGGCTGGCATACACAATTCATGGATTTCTAAACCAATTCCATGGCCTATCCCATGACCAAAATATTTACCATATCCTTGCTCTGAGATATAATCTCTGGCCGCCTTATCTACATCTGACCCAGTATTACCAACTACTGCAGCTTCAATTCCTCTTCTTTGAGCCTCATGAACAATCTTATATATTTTCTCTAATTCAACATCTACATTACCAACTGCAACAGTTCTAGTAATATCAGCAGTATAGCCATCATAAAAGCTACCAAAATCACAGACTACTAAATCTCCTTGTTCAATTACCTTATCACTGGCAACACCATGAGCCCAACTAGAACGCACACCTGAAGCAATAATTGTTTCAAATGAAGGCCCATCACCACCATTAAGTTTAAATAGATAATCTAGCTTTGCAGCGATGTCTCTTTCAACTGCTCCAGGTTTAATCATCGGTAAAATTTCTTTAAAGCTTTCTAGTGAAATGGAAATAGCCTTTTGTAGAGCTTGTAACTCCAACTCATCTTTAACATTTCTAACTTGTTCAACAAGTTCTTCTACAAGGACAAATTGACAATCTGGATTAGCCTCTTCAAGTTCAGAAAACTCAGTTGCTGAAATAAATTCACCTTCAACAATTAGTTTCTTTACTGCTAGCTTTTTTAAAACTCGACTAATTTCATTTACTTCGCTAGTTTGCTTCATAATTGCGGTCAATTCTCCACTTGCTTGAGCCTTGATTTGACCGGCAAATCTAGAATCTGATAATAAATAGCGATCACCACTATTTGTCAAAATTAATTGAGCTTCTTCACCTGTAAAATTTGTTAAATAACGATAGTTAGCTTGATTAAAAATTAAGAAGGCATCTGCATTATATTGCTTCATTAATTCAAGAACTTTGTTAATCCTTGCTTGTGTCAATGTCAAAAGTAAAGAGTCAGTCATAAGCTATACCTCAAATATTAAAAAAGACCGAAGACATTATGCCTTCAGTCTGCAAAAAATAGTCTTATTTTGCTTCTTCAACTGGGTAAACAGAAACTTGCTTTCTAGTTTTACCAAGACGTTCAAACTTAACAACACCATTTACTAAAGCAAATAAAGTGTCGTCACCACCGATACCAACGTTCTTACCTGGGTGGATCTTAGTACCACGTTGACGGTAGATAATTGAACCAGCGTTTACTGCTTGACCGTCAGCACGCTTTGCGCCAAGACGACGACCAGCTGAGTTACGACCATTGGCAGTTGAACCACCACCCTTGTGGTGGGCAAATAAGTTCATAGTTGAAAAGTTATTCATCATCATAATATTATTCACCTCTTATTAAGCTTCAATGCTTTCGATAGTTACCTTAGTGTAAGGTTGACGGTGACCATATTTACTGTGTGAGTGCTTCTTAGGCTTGTACTTGAAAGTTACAACCTTCTTTTCCTTACCTTGCTTTTCAACAGTAGCCACAACTTTTGCATCTTCAACTAATGGAGTACCAACTTTAACGTCTTTACCATCAGAAACAAGAATTACTTGATCAAAAGTTACCTTTTCGCCAGCTTCAACATCAAGCTTTTCTACAAAAACACTGTCGCCCTTAGCAACCTTGTATTGCTTACCACCGGTCTTAATTACTGCGTACATTTGTACACCTCCATAAAAAATACTTAGACTCGCCAAGCCAGGTGCCTTCACATGAAAGACTTGTGACCTAGCATGTGCGGTTGCAGATGTGAGGTTTCACAAATACAACTACTTTAGTTTACTACCCTGACACTTGTTTTACAAGGAAAAACTCTATTATTTAACTAACAAAATTATTTTATACAGCACTTCCCAAGGTAAAAGTTATGACGCCTGTTAAAACACCAGTAAAAATATTTCTAAAAATTGCTTTTTTGACAGATGCTTCACTATTAAGAGTACTAATAAATGCATTAAGCGCTAAAGATATTATCATTGCAAAAAGCGTTATTGGAATTCGTAAATTCATTGGTGATAAAGTCATGGCGCATAGGGGGATAATGGCTCCAGCAATAAAAGAACAAAAAGAACTTAAAGCCGCACTAATAGGAGTTAAGCCATCTGTTTTTTTCAGTTTTAAATCCTCATCAATAGTCTGTTTTTCTAACTTCTTCATCAAGATATCTCTTTGGGTAGAAACAGACATCCATTCTCCACCTGCCATTGAGCAAGCTCCGGCTAGCATTCCTGAAAGACCCGCAATTAATAGGGTCTTACTGTCTAAATTAGCACCACTTGCTCCCAATACAATTCCTGAAACTGAGATAATACCATCATTAGCACCTAAAATTCCTGCTCTAATGATATTTAGTTTATCCCAAAAACATTGTGATTTTATTTTTATAAAGCGACTAAATGTAAAAGCTCTTTTCAAAGTTTATTCTCCTAAAATTGGTCTATCAATCAAACAAATATCTAAATAATTTATTTTAGACATTATCATGTGGAAATCATGTGTAAACGGCTTTTTTTATTATCCAATACCGCCAGACATGTTGAGCTGTATGAGTCGGTTAAGTTCTACTGCATATTCCATTGGTAATTCTTTCGTAAACGGCTCAACAAAGCCCATGACAATCATTTCTGTTGCCTTTTCTTCACTAATTCCACGACTCATTAAATAATAAAGCTGCTCTTCGGAAATCTTCGAAACTTTCGCCTCGTGCTCCATTGATACATTTGAATTCAAGACTTCATTGAATGGAATAGTATCACTTGAAGACTTATCATCCATAATGATTGTGTCACATTCAACATGGGCAAATGAACCATCACAATGCTCGTTAAAACGAATATGGCCACGGTAATCGGCAATACCGCCATCTTTACATAGGGACTTGGAAACAGTACTTGAATAAGTATTTTTAGCGTTATGAACCATCGTAGCACCAGTATCAGAATCAATATTTTTACCGGCAAAGGCAATGGATAACATATTTCCATGGGCACCTTGTCCATTTAAGTAGATACTTGGGTACTTCATCGTTACCTTTGAACCCAAGTTACCATCGACCCATTCCATAGTTGCATTTTCTAAAGCCTGAGCTCTTTTAGTCTCTAAACTATAGACATTGTTCGACCAGTTTTGAATCGTAGTGTAGCGACAATATGCATCTTTTAAGACATTCACTTCAACAACTGCAGCGTGAAGTGAATCAGCTGAATAATTTGGAGCAGTACAACCTTCAACATAGTTCACGTGTGCGCCTTCATCAACAATAATTAAAGTTCTTTCAAATTGCCCAGAATTTCCCGCATTAATTCTGAAATAACTTTGAATTGGTGTTGGACAACTAACGCCTTTAGGTACATAAATAAAAGTACCACCCGACCAAACTGCTGTGTTTAAAGCAGCTAACTTATTGTCACTAGCTGGAACTAACTTTCCAAAATATTTCTTAACTAAATCAGGATGCTTTTGTACTGCTGTATCAGTATCCATGAAGATAATTCCCATATCTTCAAATTGCTTGCGCATATTGTGATAAACAACTTCTGATTCATATTGGGCACTGGAACCAGCTAAATATTTTCGTTCAGCTTGGGGCACACCTAATTTATCAAAAGTCTTTTTAATATCTTCTGGCACATCTTCCCATTTACGAGCAACAAAGTCACTGTCACGTCTGAAATAGTTAATGTGTTCATAATCAAGCTTGGTTAAGTCTGGCCCAAAAGTTGGTAAAGATAACTTTTTATAGGTTTCATAAGCAGCTAAACGAATGTCGAGCATCCACTTAGGTTCATTTTTAGCTGCTGAAATTTTTCTAACAACTTCTTCGCTTAAACCTTCACCAGTCGTATAAATCGGTTCAATATCATCCTTAAATCCATATTGATATTGACCACCTAGATTTTTTATTGCTTCATCAGTCATTATTTTTGTCCTTCATAATTTTCAATTAATTGATAAATTGCCTTCCATGCTAACGTTGCACATTTAATTCTGGCTGGAAATTCTTTTACACCTTCAAGCATGATGCAGTCACCTAGTTGATCTTTTTGAGCTTGGCTAAGTTCTTCAGTAATCAGGCTTGAAAAGAGTATTACTTCATTTTTTATTTTAGAAATTTCTTGTCCTAAAACATGATCAGTCATTAAACTAGCACTAGCTTGGCTAATCGTGCAGCCATAACCAGAAAAGGCGACATCAACTAACTTATTATCTTTAAAATAGCCATCTAAAACTAAAACATCCCCACAAGAAGGATTATGAAGTTCAACGCTTGCATTTTTCTTAGTTAATTGGCCATGGTGTCTAGGAGCTTGAGCTGCTTCAACAATGCTTTCACGGTATAAATCAGTCAAATTAAAGCTCATTTTCCAAAAAACTCCTTTATCTTTTTTAGTGAATTAGCTAAAGCATCTACATCTGAATAATCATTATAAATACTAAAACTTGCTCGCAAGCATGCTGGAATTTTCAAATAATTCATTAGTGGTTCAGCACAGTGATGCCCAGCACGTAGGCACAGGTCATCTGCATCAAGAAAGCTAGCTACATCATGGGGATGAACGCCATCTAAGTTAAACGAAATTATGCCATGGTTATGGCCGTAGATGGTAATACCATCAATTTCTTCCAGTTTATTTTTAGCATATTTACTTAAGTCCAAATCGACCTTTTCAATATTGGTAATCCCTACTTGCTTCAAATAATCAATTGCCACTCCTAAGCCAATCGCACCAGCAACATTTTGAGTTCCAGCTTCAAATTTAAGTGGAGCAGCTTTAAAGTCAGCACTTTGTTCACTAACTTCATTAATCATTTCTCCGCCATATTCAACAGGTTGCATTTTAGCTAGCAACTCTCTTTTACCAAAAAGCACCCCAATTCCCATTGGGCCAAACATTTTATGACCTGAAAAAGCATAAAAATCACAATCAAACTTTTTCATATCAAGTACTGTATGAGCAGCTGCTTGGGCGCCATCAACTACCAAATATGCACCAAAATTATGAGTTAATTCAGCAAGTTTACTTATATCAAGAATATTTCCCAAAACATTTGACATATGGTGTAAGGCAACAATTTTTGTCTTTGAATTTAACTTTACTTCAAAGTCTGCATAATCAAAGTTTAGATCAGCAGTTAAATAGACATAAACTAGCTTAGCTCCAGTTTTTTGAGCAATAATTTGCCAAGGAACCAAATTAGAATGATGTTCTTCAATCGAAATTAAAATTTCATCACCTGGCTTTAAGACTTGCTCGGCAAAACCATTAGCAATCCAGTTAAGCCCTTGAGTCGTCCCTTTGGTAAAAATCACTTCATCTGCTTCAGAATTAATAAAGCCTGCGACTTTTTTTCTTGCCTGCTCATACTCTGCCGTAGCAGCTTCTCCTAAACCATACAAAGCCCGATGAACATTGGCATTTTGAGTTTGATAATAATTAGTTAGAGCATCAATTACACATTGCGGTTTTTGACTAGTTGCTGCACTATCTAAATAAATTAAGTCAGAATTGGCCAATAGTGGAAAGTCTGCTTTATAGTTATTTTTCACTGATCTTTCTCTCAATTAAATCACTAAACACTTGTTTTAAATCAGCAGTTGGAATCTCTTCAAGTACTGGCGATAAAAAGCCGCGAATCACAACGCGTTCTGCCATCTTTTTATCAAGGCCGCGGCTCATCAAGTAATAGAGCTGTTCTGGATTTACTCGGCCAATACTTGCTGCGTGACCCGCCATAACGTCGTTATCATCAATTAGTAAGATGGGATTTGCATCCCCACGTGCACCTTGACTCAGCATTAAGATACGACTTTCTTGTTCAGCGTCACTGCCTTTTGAGCCTTTCATAATGTGACCAACTGCATTAAAAATCAAAGTTGATTTATCTAAGCTAACACCATGTTGCAAAATGTGACCAATAGTATTATTGCCATAATTTGTAACGCGGGTATTGATTCCTTGAATCTGGCTATTAGTCGAAATACCTACTGCCTTTAATTCAGCGTGACTACCATCACCAACTAAATCACTATTAAAATCACCCAAAGTTCGGCCATCATTCATCAAGGCCATGGCCCAATCAACTTTGGCATCTTTTTCTAAATAACCCCGACGATTCAAATAAGAAGTAACATTTTCCGCCAAGTTATCAATACTTGTAAAGTGAACATGACTATTTTTCTTCGCAATTACTTCACAAACAAAGTTAACTTTACTTTTTTCATTGCCTTGACTGGTAAGCTTTTCAATATATGAGAAACTACTTCCTTCATCAACGATTAATAATACATGGTGAACGTATTCAGATGCTAATGCAGCCTTTTGCAAATATTCACAAGTCAGCGGTATTTCAACTTGCACATCTTTAGGGACATAAATAAATAATCCACTTTGTAAATAAGCAACATGTTCAGCTAAAAACTCATCATCACTAGCTTTTAAGCCCTTAGTCATAAAATATTTTTGTACTAACTTAGGGTAATTTTGTAAAGCTTCATGAAAATCAGCCACAATTACCCCTTTTTTGCGATATTCATCAGGGAGGTTAATTTGAGCTAAATTTTCGCCTGCTTGCGCGACATTGGCATTAGCCGTAAAAGTCTCAGTTGAAACAAAATTCCCAGTTAAGTGTAAGTCCCAATCTTTGTATTTTAATTTTTTAAAATCAGGATATGGAGTTTTTCCAATAAGTTGACTAGCTTTTTCGCGAATTTCTTCAAACCAAGTTGGCTCCAAACGCTTTTTAGCTAAAGTTTCTACAGATTCCATTCTTCAGCCTCCTATGCGTCTTCATCAACTAATTTAATATCTAATCCTAATTCATCACGAAGTTTTGCATAGCCTTCATTTTCAAGACGTTTTGCAAGACTTGCATCCCCTGTTTTAACAATTTTTCCGCCCATCATCACATGAACAAAGTCAGGTTCAATATAGTTAAGTAAACGTTGGTAGTGGGTAATAAGCAAAGCACCAAAGTTATCGCCACGCATCAAGTTAACACCACGTGAGACAACCTTTAAAGCGTCAATGTCAAGCCCAGAGTCAATTTCATCTAAGATTGCAAAAGATGGTTTAATCATCATCATTTGCATAATTTCATTCCGCTTCTTTTCACCACCAGAAAAGCCTTGATTCAAATAGCGTCCTGCCATTTCCATAGTCATATCTAAAGTTTTCAAAGTAGATTGAAGTTCTTTCATAAATTCGCCCATAGGAACGGGATCATTCTTAGGACGACGTGCATTAACAGCTGCTTTGACAAATTCAGCATTAGTTACCCCAGGAATTTCTGCAGGATATTGCATTGCTAAAAAAAGTCCAGCCCGCGCTCTTTGATCAACTGGCCAATCTAAGATACTCTCACCATTTAATAAGATATCCCCACTATTAATGTGATATTTTGCATCCCCCATAATTGTTGAAGATAAAGTTGATTTACCGGTACCATTAGGTCCCATGATTGCATGGATTTCACCAGTACTCATTTTAAGGTTAAGACCTTTTAAAATTTGCTTTTCTTCATTGTTGTCTTGAACTGAAACATATAAATCTTTTACTTCTAAGGTTGACATTATTTTCTCCCATTCGACTAAAAAATGTGTTGTTATAAATATAAGCATACAACATATTGGGGATAATTCAAATATATATTCATAATCTTTCAATATCTTGTATATTGAAAAGCTTAACTTTATTAAAAAATTAAACCTCAAAAATTGAGTTCTTCATTCTTCTTTTTAAGTTCTTCTAATTGCTTAGCTGTTTCATCTTGCTTCTTCTCAGGGTTTTTATCCACCTGTTCTTGCTTGTACTTATCCAGCTCAGCTTGAAGTTCCTTAATACGATCATTTGCAACATGCTTTTCATGCTGTTCCTTGCCGATTCGATTCTTCAACTTTTCAAGTTCTGAGGTAAGTTTGTCATAATCCTTACCGTCATCTTGCTTTTCTGGCTTTGGTTCAGCATTACCAGCTTGTTCTGGCTTAACTTCTTGGCCATTGTTAGTTACATTTGGTTGTTCTTCGTTAGGCATATTCATTGTCCTTTCTAAACTCGCATTTACCGTCGTGGGAGACACTCAGGTTGTTCTTTAACGCCTACAACGCACGGAAAAAGGCATAAAAAAAGAACTAACGTGTTGTTAGTTCTTAGATAAATTGATAATAATATTAAGATTTACCGTGTCTTTTTTTCCAATCATCTAATGATTTAAGCAAGGCTTCTCTTGTTTTTTCATAATAATCATCAGGAACTCTTCCTGCATCATGCTTTCGCTTCCAGAAGCGGAGTGCACCTTCTACTTTCTTAGGCCAGACTTTTTCTAAGTCTTTAGTAGCAAATTCGAAATCTTCGGTGAATCGATGTGAATAATCTTCTTTATCACTCATTATTAGTTTCCTCCACAAATACAACATATTTTTTATCAATTTTATCATAGTGCCAATTAATAAACTTGAATCGTGTATTTCTAGGAAAAAGCACTTCACTTTCTTTGTCATTTGCGCCAATTGATGCATCTATATGACTTAAATCAACACCACTATGTTGCTTTTTAATTATCATATGAATCAATTCTTCGCCTTCCGCATAATGACCTTTGCTTGTTGAAATATAAGCTTTATCTTGATAATATCCTTGTTCTTTCCATGATTTAACAATTTCTTTTGCGTCTTCAATATCATACATGGACATGGATTGAGAGAAATCTCTTGAAACTGGTTTATCAGATCTATATTTTGGTAGTTTAGCCAATGCCTCGTCAAGATTATTAACTAATTTTTGTTGGTCATCACTTAATTTAACATCATTTCTAAGGCAGTCATTTAATAAATAAGATTCCGCACTCATGTACTGTTTCAATGCTGCAACTTTGTCAAAGCCTATAATCTTCTCCATTTCTTCAGATGTTAATGGACTTTGATCTGTTGTTCTGGCTTCCTCTTTATTCTCACTAACCCAGTGAGCACTAATTGCACACCTACAGTTGGGATGTGTATCTTGCGGTATATCTGGTACTTTTTCAAGTTCCCATACCCCTTTGCCCCAACCGTTATCAGTTCTAGCTATCCTATTACAAGTACTACATGCTTTGGGTTCAGCTATCCATTTAACATACTTGTAGTCTGCCTTAGTTATTGAATCTTTCTGGGCTTTATATTGAACTCTGGCAAGCTCTGTATTAATCAATCTCTGGGTTACATATCGCCAGTTATTGACTGTAGTCTGCAACAATTCTTTCAATTTCTGCCTATTAGAATTAGTTGCTCCAGTCGTTAATAACTGGTTAACTGCATATCTCAATCCCTGTTGATTAGCCCACAGCCTTTGCGACCAAGTAGCCCCTTTTACAGTTGCATTAATAACATTCCGCATATCTGGACTAGCATATAGCCTGTCAGCTGGTTCATTTAAGCCTAAGATACCTGCTTGCCGTTTAGATTCAGTTTTATATCTTTGTGCTAATCTATTACTTGCCTCATTGTAGATTTCTAGTCCAACCTTTTGAATTTCTAGGCCAACATTAGCTTTTAACAGCTCCAGCCTATTAATTCTCATTGTTGCATTATAAACACGTAATTCTTGATTTACAGCGTCAGGATAATCACTATAGCTAACCTTATTTTTTATCTTAGCTGCTTTTTCAACTATTTGTTTGGCCTTAGTTGAATATATGCTTACGTCCATTTGACTAACTTGTTGCATTGCCAAATCGATTGAAACATGATTGCGATTTGCTAAAGATGAATATTCAGCATCAATCTGCTTATTGATATTATCCAGCATTAAGTTGTAATGAGCTTCTAGCTCTTTAAGATAAGCAGAATCCTGATTAATATATTTTTGATTGGCTTCTTTTTCTAGTTCATCCCTGTTCTTCCAATAATCACTTCTCGTCATCGCTATTTACCTTCTGGAAGTCCATTGCAGCAGGGCTTAGCTGACTAACTCGCTTCATTTCCTCGTCTTTTTCTTTTTCCATACGATTAATTTCAGACTTAGGATCATCAATAAAGCTAAGTAGAGAGAGAGCTGTTTCTTTAGATACAATTCCCGAAGCATTAACTGCACTATTAACTTCATCAGCAATATTAGCTGGCATATTTCTAGTGAACTGGAATGATAAGTCTTGCCATTTATTTTTTGAACTATCAGGAAGTACAGTCCCAACACTAAAGATAATCTGATACAGGTGTCTTAATGAATGAACGAATTTCCGTTCCTTGTTTGAAGCACGATTCTTCATTGGGAGGAGCTTATACTGGAGTGCAACACCTGAACTGTTACCGCTGAAAGCCTGGTCGTTCATGTTAGGAATCATCGCAGTTTGGAATATCCATTCGGTCAGTCTATTGATAAGGTTCTCTTGCATGTTGTCGCCATCTGGCTTAGATACGAAGCCAATCTTGCCGTTAACTGCTGTATCAGCTGGAGCATAAATGAAACGATCGTTCTTCAAATCAAGCATAGGTTGTCCTGTATCTCTATCCTTTTCTAATTGAATACCGAGCATGTATAAGTAAGCATTGTCGAAGTATTCAACCTGGTTTGCCTTCTGACTAAGCGCACGGTCTAATTCGTTGATAAGGGTGATACAACCATCAAACACACCTTGTCTTTCCTCATTCTCATAGAACTCAACAGCTGGAACTAGCTTATATAAATTAGGAGTAGGCTCAGGATTAATTGCTGGTCCTACAAAGTCATAACTAGCGTCAGCATAATAGATAGTCCCTTTAGCGGTTGCGTCACTTGAATTGTCATAGTGATAGCGTACAAATGCCAATGGCTCACGATTGACTGTGTCATCATAGACCATAAAAGCATGGCTTGGACTGCAGTATGTAACTCTAGTCTGACTATCCTCATCTTGATAAACGAAAGCATAGGACTTGCCATAAATATCGGCTTGCTTGGATATTTCGTTCAGCTTGTCCACAAAACTATTCGTGTTGTTCCAGTCTTGGAGTTTTTGGTTTTCCTTATCATCATCGAGTGAAATTTTAGGTGCAATTCCTGAGAAGAAACCGTTATATGTATCTACTAAGTACTTAGGCAGATTAACCACTAGTCGGTTGTCTGCACCAGTCTGCTTAGCTGGTTGTTCAAGCACTGGGTGGTGTCCTAAGTAATAGTCCATATTAGTGCGATAATGAGGCTTGAGATGGCTATCGTTGTAATTGATAAACTCAATTAAATCATTACCAGTAAGTTCTGTGTCTTTGGGATAAATAAAAGAGCGATTACTTGAAATCGCTCCTTTGCCTCACTACTCATTGAGTCTAATCCGTATATCAAACCATCAGATGTTCAGGCAATACTGGGACACGAAACTGTAGAGATGACTCTCAATATATATACTCACGTTACCAATCAGAGCAAGAAAAAAGTTGCTCAATCGATAAATGATTTAAATATTTAAGCCAGCAATTATTGTTGGCTTTTTATTTTTATCTAAAATTGGTCTAGTTGCTTTTTATATTTTTATTTTTGCTCAAGTTGGTTAAAAGTTGGTTATTTTCAACCAAAAAAGCCCAAGTATATTGATATACCGGGCTTTTTATTCTTCTGGGTGGAGATGAGGGGAGTTGAACCCCTGTCCAAACGCATTCCATCACTAACCTCTACGATCATAGAGATATTATTTGAATTTCATTAGGTTCAAACGCCATATATCAGGGCTAGTAGAACCTAACTAACCTGCAAATTCTCTTCTTATTCTCTCAGGTGGCAAAACTAAGCGTAACCTATTAGAGTTGATACCAATTAGCAACCATAGGTGAATCGCTAAGAGGCAACACACGCTGACTAAGCAGCTAATGCGTAAGAATTATTGTTTTTTGCAGTTATATTTAACTGATAACGTTTTTACGTAGACGTAACCTACGAATCGCAGTCAGAGCAGATCTACGCCTGTCGAATCCCAAAACATCCCCATAAAAAAGGACATAGTAATTATAACGATAAATTACTATATCCTCAAGTATTTTGCTTAATCTAAGTGTGCTAAACGAACAACATCACGTTCAATCATCAATTCTTCATCAGTTGGAACAATTAATGCTGCAATCTTAGAACCCTTTTTAGAAATTAACTTTTCACCATTTGTCTTATTAGCTTCAAAGTCTGGATCAAGACCCATGCATTCAAATAATTTCATAATTCCTGCACGAATATTGGCATCATGTTCCCCAATTCCAGCAGTAAAGACAAGAGCATCGATACCACCCATTTCAACTGCATATGAACCAGCATAACGAATTACACGGTTAACAAAAATGTCACGAGCTAATTTTGCACGCTTTGTGTCACTACTTTCAAGGTCTCTCATATCTGAAGATATGCCACTAATACCAAGAAGTCCTGACTTATGATTCAAAATATCAATCATATCATCAATGTTCTTAATCCCTTCTTTATCCATAATGAATTGGATTAAGGATGCGTCAACATCTCCGGAGCGAGTTCCCATTGTAACACCTGCTAATGGTGAAAAGCCCATTGAAGTGTCAAATGACTTACCATCTTTTACAGCAGTAATTGAAGCCCCAGATCCTAAGTGACAAATAATCATCTTGAGATCGGATAAATCTCTATGTAAAAGTTCAGCTGTTCTATTCGCAACATATCTTACACTAGTACCATGAGCTCCATATTTACGTGCCTTATATTTTTCATAATATTCAAAAGGTACAGAATAAAGGTAGTGAACTTCATCCATTGTCTGGTGGAAAGAAGTATCAAAAACACCAACTTGAGGAACTCCTGGAAGCAAGTTCATGAAAGCTTTTATCCCACGACCTTCTGCAGGATTATGTAATGGTGCATAATCAGTTAAATCAAAAATTTTTTGTAAGTTTTTTTCATCAATAATGGCAGAATCAGTAAACTCTTCACCACCACTAACAATTCTATGACCAACACCTACAATTTCTGTTAAATCATTAACTACATCATACTTTTTCAGCCAATCAAGTAAGATTTTCACAGCTGTTTCTTGATCTGGTAATGCAACTTCTTCGCAATACTTTTGACCATTTCCAAACTTCATTTCAAAAGTAGAACCAGCAAGCCCAATTCGATCACCAAGACCTTCTGCTAGAACAGTTTCATCAGGTAAGCCAAATAATTTATATTTAAACGATGAACTACCTGAATTAATCGCTAAAACTTTTTTCATAGAGTGATACTCCTTTAATTTAATTTCACAAACTATCTTTTTTTAGTATACCACTCGTTTAATTTTTGGTTGAAGTCAACTAAAGATTTTTCTTCTTTAAGTGAACCAAGTTTAGCTAATAATACATCCCTACTTTGCGCATTTTCACCATGATTTTGGAAAACTAACAAAGACTTTTGATTCAATGGATTTTGGAATAAATCGTTTGGCAACTGAACTACTGCTTGTAAATATACTTTCTTAGCAAGCCATGGCATAAATTCAGCTCCTAGTTTTCCACCTAAAAGACTATTTGGGACTAATAAAAATGCATAACCAGCAGGAGCTAAGTTTTTAATTGTTTGTTCAACTAGTAATTCATGGGCTAACGAATGTCCTTCTTTGGCTTGAGTAGCAAAATTCTTGGCATTTTTATCAATTGGATAATAACCAACAGGTAGATCGGATACTATTACATCTGGTTTTTCAATTAACCAATTTTCTAATGAATCTTGGCAATACAAGTCAATCTTATAATTGTTTAAATGTGCACCAACATCTGCTAAATCGAGCATTGATTCATCATTATCTATTCCTGCTAAACGATATTGGTTTTGAGAATGGTGGCTTTGCACAAGTTGATCAATAACCGTATATAGCAAACTCCCCGTTCCAATTGCTGGATCAACAACAGATAATTCTGTTTTAGTAATTAACTTATCCCAGACCATTGCAACTACTGTTGCCAAAACTGGCGGAGTTGGCATTTGAGAATAGTTTCGGCCATCTTCTTTCATTGCTTTTAGAGTCAATAAAGTAAATACCAAGTATTTTTGAGTACTTGGAAGTTTATCATAATTTAATTCCTGATATTTTTTAGATAGCAAAGCTACAGCTTCTTTATCAGGTGCACCCATTTCTACTTTTATCTTGCCATTTTCTAAATTATCAAAAGTTTCAGTTACAGCACCGGCAAATGGGACATTTAAGTTTTTTTGTAAAATTTGAACTACTTCTAAAAATTGTGCAAAAATTGCTTCAATATTTTTCATTTAATCAAACCCCTTTTTCTTCTATAACATTTTAAAAGAAAGAGGTTATGACATGCAAGGGAACTCACTTACTTTCAAAGTATTTGACTAAAAGTTGGTTATTTTCAACAGTCTTTACGAAAATAAATTGATAATATTGCAAAAAAAGCAAAATAGCTAATAACAAGAGAATCGTACTAATCAATATACTACCGTTTATCCTGACTTTTATCATCTTGTTCCATTTTTTCATCAGCTGGTTTATTTTTACTAGAAAGATCAAAAAACCACTCACTCTCTCCGTTTTTCCACTCAGTAATTCTTACTTTTAATTTCTGACCATCTATATCAAAATCGCTTTGTTTCACTTTCATTAATAAAGGTATATGTCCACCTTGACTTGCGGTTAAACGCAACATTGATTTGTTGTAATACTCAAGAACATAATTAGTTACTTTTCCTGCTTCTTCTCGCTTAAATATTACCTTTTTTGAATTACTTTCTTTTTGATCAATCTCAATATAATCGCTCGTTTCAATAAAGTTATTTAATTGAACATAGCTTAAAACCAATTCATTACCATAGTGTTCAACTTGTCGATACTGTTTAAATAACCCCAATAAATTAGTTAGCATCATTAAACAAAGTAAGGTAATTGCTATGCTTATTATTGCTTCTACTAATAAAAAGCCTTTAACTTGTTTAATCTTCATATTCAATTCCATGAACTTTAATTTTATGTAAATGATATTTTCTCAATATATAATGAGCGTATGCTCGATCACTCTTTATTTGCGAATTGGCTTCAATTTTTCTTGTTTCAGTAAGGCAATAAACAAACAAATTTAGACACAACAATAAAATAATTAGACTAATTGCTGCTTCAATCAATAGAAAGCCTTTAACTTGTTTCATTGATTTTTCCCCACTTTAATTGAATCCGAAGTTGCTTTTTATAGTGTTCAGTTTGAAAGGTTATTGTTTTTGGCGCAATATAACCCGTTTGCTCAATATTAGTTTTTGCCAAATTATATATCTTTACCTCTTCAGGCAAAGAATATTTTTTTATTTTTCCATTTGGTTCTTTAACAATTAATAAGTTATCCGACCTATAATAATCAATCATATAAAGCCTATTAGTAATACTAGCCTGACGTAATACCTGATTAAGAATAACTTTAACTTGCATACTAGTATTATCAATTAGCATTTTTTCTTTAATAGTAGAAAAATTTAACCAGCCAATCGTGAGAATCATTGAAACAATTCCTAATGTAATAACCGTTTCAATAAGGGTAAAAGCCTTAATCTTATTTCTTAACAACTTCACCATTTGTAATCACAAATTTTTCTTGTGCCTTTTTAGCTTGTTTCTCTGAAATATATTTAGCTTCTAATAATTGATCCCAAGAAGTTATTTTTTTACCATCTTCTTCTGCCAAAGTCACTTGTGACTGCAAGGTAGTCTGAAATGCCTCATCCGTCTTGGCTTCTGCATTACTTTTTTGGTTAGTTAAATTAGGTACTACTAAGATTAATAAAATTGCAATAATCGCAACTACAATTACCATTTCAATTAAAGTAAATCCTTTAACAGTTTGCATTTTTAACTTTTTTACTAAATCCTTAAACTTTTTCATCATATTCCTCCTACATATTTTGCATCAATGCATACATTGGTAGTAACATCTTCAAATACATCCCAATTATGCAAATTCCAATAAAAATAAAACAAATTGGTTGTACATTAACAATCATTCGTTCTAAACCTTGCGTCAAATCACGGAAAAAGCCTTTAGCCAAAATTGTGCATTTTAAGCCTAGTTCTTTTTTATTAGCACCGGTTTCTACAAACAAAAGCAAATTATCTGGCAAAAAAACTTCATTTCGAATAATCTCTGTCATACTTTTACCTGCTTCAAATTGCGCAAGCATTTTTCTTCCTAAATATTCCTGTAATGAGCCTTCTTCTTGTCTAGCAAACAACTTACAAATTTCTGGGAAAGTAAAGCCTGCACCTAACATCATTCCAAATTCAGAACTTAACATATAAAAAACGTATAATCTCGTTATTTTTCCAATAATTGGATAATGTTGCAATTTCTTTAAGGCATTATAATCCTGCTTTTTTAGTAAAATAGCAATTCTAGCTATAGCTCCACTTATTCCGAGAGCCATAATAATAAGACTCGCAAAAACTAAATTTGCAGTTCCATCTTCTTGTCCTAATTGACTACTCAAGAAGTTTTGCATAAATAGCAACATAAAAATCATTAAAACAAACAAAGTTATTGGATAAGATAATTCGGCTTTTAGCTTTTTTACCTGTTGTTCTTTTAAACGATTAATAATAACTAATTGACTGAGACATTCATTTAGATTTCCCTGCATCATCGCTAAGTCAACTTGACTGGCAATGGTTTTACCAAAGCCCATTTGCTGTAAAATTTGGCTAAAGTTAACCCCTTGTTTCATCAAATATGTTATTTTTTTCAATAACATTTGCTTTTTTGACCATAAAGCTGGCATAACTTGTAAACTCTCTGCTAAAGATAAACCATTCTTTAAAGACATGGCCAAATATTCTAAAAATTCCAATTGCTCCTGAGCAGTTAACTTATCCTTCCTGAAAATTGGTAAAACTATCGACACTAATTCTTTCCTCCTTCAGCAGTTCTGCTAACTTTTCTTGCCAATTAATAAAGTCACCAGGCTCAGCTTTATTAATTTCTTTTTTCAATTTTTCTCCACTTACAATATCCAATAAGCAGGCATTTCTTCCATTTTTTGTTTGAATTAATCGTTGATAACTTACACAATTTAGACAATTAGCTAATTCAACTGAATCTATTCCTAATCCCTTTAATCTAGCTATTGTTTGTAAAGTAGACCTAGCATGAACCGTTGCCAAAACTAAATGCCCACTAAGAGCCGCATCAACCGCTAACCTTGCTGTTACTTTGTCACGAATTTCACCAATAATTAAAATATCTGGTCGCTGACGCAAGGCAGCCTTTAACAAACTCTGATAATCAATTCCAGCTTCATGATTTACTTGAGTTTGTAAAAATGCTGGTTCAAACACTTCAACAGGATCTTCAATTGTCATCACCACTTTGTTATTAGCCAATTTTTTAGCTAAATAATACATAGTTGAAGTTTTTCCTGAGCCGGTTGGCCCACTTGTTAATATCAACCCTCTTTTAATTGCAGCACCCATTAAAATATCAAGCTGTTCAATAAAGAAATAATGATTACTATTAATTTCGGTAATTAACCGAATAACTAGTGACTCCTTACCAGAAAATTCTCCTAAAACAGAAAAACGTAAAAATATTGATTCTTTATCTTTTTTGAAAATGTAACTACCAACTTGTGGACGGCGATGCTCTGAAATATCCATCTGTGCAATAAATTTAAAATAATTAATAACTTCTTGACCAAACTCTAAACTCAACTTTTCTTGTTTTATTAAACCTTTACTAGTTCGAAAGTTAACTTCATAAAAATCCTGTTTTCCAGAAATAAAAATATCACTTGTACCTAGTTCTTTCGCAGAAATTATTAAATCTTCAGCCCAACGTTTTACTTCCATATGTATCCTCCTTTCTAATCAATAAATACACAAAATCAGCTTATTTTTTTCTAAAAAAAGACTTGAACTAAATTAGTTCAAGTCAATTTATTATCTATTTTAATTTTCAATTGGCTTTTTGCGACCAACTACCCAGCAAATAAGTAAAGCAAGACATGCTTCAATAAAGATATACAATCCTCGTAAAGCTAACTTGGTACCACCCAAGTAAACATCTAAAACAATTGAACCTATAATCAAAGCAAGCATAATAATCCATTGCTTCTTAGAAAAGGCAATACCATATTCAACTTCACGTCTTCTAATCCCTGGTAGAATCGTTCCTAATCCAATCAAAACAACAACTGCAATAATATTAATGATTAATTCATACCACCAAATATCACTAAACTGCTTTACATCTTGAGGAGCTATTCCCAAAATAGTTGCAACTGCTGTAACAACCAATAATGCTAATCCAGCTAAATAAGCTAATTTATCATTTTTAATGTAAACATATTCAGAAGGATATTTTTGGGAATCTTTTCTTACACGCATAAATGAATAGAAAATCCAACAAGTTACACCTGGAGAAATAATACCATTTAAGTTTAACAACCAGTTAAAAATATCATTCATATCAGGTAAAAAGACACCTAAAAGCATTATAAATGCTGAAAGAGAAACAGTTAAAATATAACCATTAATTGGCAAGCCATCCTTAGTTGTCTTACGTAAAAATTCTGGCATATACTTATCACCAGTATCAGAAATAAGCATTCTAGTCATTGCATCTAATAAAACTGCTAATAAGGCAGCATTATAAAATACAGAAGTCCAGGCATATACATATAGCAATGTATGACCCATACCAAATTGCTGTCCAACAGCTTCAAAGACATAGTAAGAACCATTCATCTTTAAATCATTTGGCATATGATATGCATCGAAATAAATTCCCAAAGCAAATGAGCCAAAGATAGTTAAAAATGCTGTCATTATTGCTAAAGCAATCATAGCTTTAGGGAAATCAGTCTTAGGCTTTTTCATTCTAGTTACATATGGCGCAACTAACTCTGATCCATTAACTGCATAAATCAGCATCCCAACTGTAGTCCAATATTTCAAATCAAACTTTGGAATCATCGTCTTCCAAGTAAATGGCTGCGTCGCCATATGACCACCAGATTTTGCCAAACCAACAAAAGCTAAAAAGACAAAAAGCATAGTCATGATAAACATCATTGCCCCGCCAATTGTTGACAAGACTTCCATTGAATTAGCAAACTTTCTTTCAATAAAAATAAAAATAATAAACATCAAGAAAGTCAAAAGTGTAAATTGTGCGTTAGAAATATTGTCTTGGAATTTTTCTGAACCAGTAAAAGCCCATCCCACATCAACAATAATTTCATTTGCTGAATCAACAACATAAGGAATTGAAGCCGCCCAGTAAGTCCAAGCAGTAAAGTAGCCTAAAAATTCTCCATCAGTTCCACGAACCCAAGATGACAGACCACCACCACCTTTATTAAAGATTGATCCTAATTGACCAACCATTAAAGCATATGGAATAACATATAAAAATAACATCAAAACCCAAGACGTCATAACAGTCATACCTTGGTTTTGGAAGTTATACATGATGTCATCCAAGCCAATAACCGTAACAAACGCCATTAATGTTAAGGTAGGCCAGGAAATATATTTCTTATCTTTTATCAAATCATCCAATTTTATTACCCCGTAAAAAAATATTTAAACTATCTATTTTATCTACCTGGTAATAAAACAGGTGATTTATTTTTCAACTTCGAATTCATTTTTCATCTCCAAATTTATTGTAACGTTTACTATTTTACTGTTTACTTCTTGTAATTTCTATATCCTAAATAAAGATTTCCACAAAAAAAGCCTCATAATCGAGACTTTTTTGTGATTTACAATATTGAAATATTATTTAGATACATCTTTTAACTTTTCATAGTTTTGTGTCATCCATTTAAGATAACTTACCCCATTAGGCATAGTTTCGCGCACTTCAATTATTGGAATACCAGCAGCTTTACATTTCTTCACCAAAGCTTTAACTGTCGCACTACTTGCTTGAGTATTATTTACAAAGAAAGCAATTTCATTACGACTAATTGCCTTATTCATTTTTTCAATAATCTTTGCACTTGGATCCGTTTCATTTTCAATAGCTTCTTCAAAATCCTTATTACCAATCTTAAAGTTAGCTGCCTTCAAAGCGTAATCAAATACTGGTTCACTTACATAAACTGGTTTAGAATTTTTCCCATCAATAGTTTTAGCGATAGCCTTAATTTCAGCAATTTGTGCTAAATAATTTTCACCATTCTTTTTAAAATAAGAAGCATGTTTTGCATCTAATTTGGATAATTTCTTAACCAAGTAGTTAACATAATCTTCTGGCATATCTAAGTTATACCAAATATGTGGATTATCACTACTCTTTAGCTTCATGATATCTTCGCCAACTTTAACAGCTGTCTTGCCATTAGATTTAGCTAATTTGCTCATCCAATTGTCGTACCCCATACCATTAGCAATCACAATATTAGCGCTATTAATTGTTGTAGCAGACTTAGTAGTTGGTTCAAAATCGTGTGGATCAATATCCCCATTAGAAATTATTGCTTCACTACTACCATATTTACCTACGATATCCTTGGCAATGTCGGCATAAACATTAGTTGAAGTAACAATTTTTATACCATTACTCTTTTCGCTCTTTCTTTGTGAACAAGCTGTAACTAAGGTTAAACTGGCTAATGCTAAAGCCATAATTGTAAATATTTTTTTGATTTTCATTCGATTTCCTTTCTTATAAATGTAAATCATAGTAGAGTATACTTAATTATCATTTTTGTCAAGGTGGTGCAATAAAATGCAAAAATTTAAGTTCAGCAAGAAAGAAAAACTCAGTCTAATTCTTGCGTTAGTCGTTTTTATAAGTCTTTTTATTTCCAGCTCGATGACCTATCATGAGCAAAAGATGAGTTCAACGACAATTAAAACTTACTTTGGTTTTCTTGAACCCATTTTATCACATATATCAATTAATTACGGTGGACAAATTCACAGTGCAAGTAAAGATGGACTAACTAACTTTACGCAATTTTTTGTTAGAAAATTAGCCCATTTTTCAAGTTATTTCTTATTAGGCTTAGGCTTATTCGCCGGAATTAAACGATTCTTTCTAAATAAAGTTTATGCTTTCATTTTTGTCTGGCCAGTTATAATTAGCCTGGCAGTACTTGATGAATATCATCAATATCTAACTGGTGATCGTACACCAAGCGTACATGATGTAGTACTTGATAGTGCTGGAGCATTATGTGGAATTCTATTATTTTTGCTATATCGCTTATTTATTAAAAAAATCCACGAAAAAAGACAATAAAAGCTTAATATAAATTGAATTTACTAGGCTTTAGCGGTAAGATTATAAAGGTTAACTATTAAATACAGAAAGAAGGATTCTTATATGTCAGGACATTCAAAATGGCACAATATCCAAGGCCGCAAGAATGCACAAGACGCAAAAAGAGGTAAGATTTTCCAAAAGTTATCTCGTGAAATTTATATGGCTGCAAAGAGTGGTGGTCCTGACCCTTCAGGGAATCCAGCATTGCGGTTAGTTATGGACAAAGCTCGTGCAGCTAATATGCCTAAGGATAATATCCAACGTGCAATTAAAAAGGCTGAAGGTGGCTCTGACGAACATTACGACGAAATTACATACGAAGGTTACGCACCAGGTGGTGTTGCTGTTTTAGTTGAAGCTTTGACTGACAACAAAAATAGAACAGCTACTAGTGTACGTACTGCCTTTACTCGTAATGGTGGTAGTATGGGTTCAACTGGTTCAGTTGCCTACATGTTTGACCGTAAAGGTTATATTGTAATTGATCGTTCAACTACTGATGCTGATGAAGATCAAATGTTAATGGATGTAATGGATGCCGGTGCAGATGACTTACAAACAAGTGATGATGCATACGAAATCTATACTGATGCTAAAGAATTTACTGGCGTACGTGATGCATTGGAAAAAGCTGGTTACAAGTTAGCAGATGCTGAACTTACCATGATTCCTCAAAACACTACTCCAGTTCCAGCTGATAAGAAAGAACAATTTGAACACTTAATTGATGCCTTAGAAGACGATGATGATGTTTCAAATGTTTATACTGCAGCTGCTGATGAAGATTAATCTTCATTAAAAAAGCTTATTGGGAAAAATCCCAATAAGCTTTTTTCTTATTCATTTTTTAGATTTTCAATTAAAACTTCACAAGCTTGCTTAATTTGGCGATAACTTGTTTCAAAATCTCCAGTAAACCATGGATCATCAATATCCTTATGTGAGCCCAATAAAGTTAGTAATTTTTTCTCTTTTCCATCCGGATCTCCGCCAGTAATCCTATTTAAATCGAGAAAGTTCTCTTCATCCATACAGAATAAATAATCATACTTTTGATAATCTTCTCTAGTTACTTGACTAGCTTCATGATAAGTATAAGGGATGCCTTTTTCATCTAATTTACTTTTGGCGCGACGATCCATATCATGGCCAATCCCGCTAGCATTAATTTCATCTCGCGTTGTTGCTTTTGAATCAAATTCTACATCACTCAAGCCGGCTTTTTGGGCTAAATTTCGAGCAATAAACTCAGCCATGGGTGATCTACAAATGTTTCCATGGCATACAAATAAAACTCTTTTCATCTTATCTTTGTGTCTTTCTATAATTATGGCAAACTACTTCCCAAACGATACTTGCTATAACCACAACAATTACTGCTGTCAGGAAATTAGGAGAAATTGTTACTTTCATGCCAGAATATAGAATTTCATCAAGAATAGTAGTAGCCTTTTCACTAGCAAATAATAATCCTACTAACATCCCCGCTGATGACAAAACTGCTGTAATCCCAGCAAATCGTTTACCAAGTAGTACCAAAATAATACTAATAGCAAAGCATAAAAGCAAGGCATAATATACAAGTTGATATAAATTCAAAGCATTTTTTACATCTTCATTATTTCGTTTTAAACCAGCATTAATTCCAACCGTTATATATTTACTAATAAACTTTTCACCACTAGTTTTACTTGGTAATTTTAAGTCCTTACTTGAGAATTTTCCCTGCTTTTTGTAAGTACTGCTTAAGTTATAAACTTCAAGAGGAGTAATACTTACTTCACTCTTTTTTGGTAAATGACTCAACATTTCATCTTCTAATCCACTTGAAGCAAATAAACTAGATAAGTTACCGAAACCAGCATCATTAGCAACGTTTGTAATTAATTGTTTAGCGTACAAACGATTATTATTACTTTTCATGTTAATTGAGCTTGTTAATAAAAGTAATAATGAAAACGCAAACGCCAGTGACACAACAATTTTAGTGACTAAATAAGTAATTTTTTTCATTTACATCATCTTTCCCAGGTAAAATCCAACATAAACTAATAATAATCCCAATAAATATGAACTAAGTGCATAAAATAATCCAATTTTATCTTTGCGTAAGCCAACTAACTCTTTATTCAATGTTGAAAAAGTTGTATAACCCCCTAAAACACCTGTACCTAAAAAAGTATATATATTCTTATCTAATCCAAGGGCAAATATTAATCCAAGACAAAATGCGCCAGTCATATTGATTAAAAAAGTAGCTCTTGGCCATAAATGATTTGTTTTTATATTTACTGTTAAGAAATAACGAAGAGCTGCACCGAGTGCTGCTCCCAAGCCTGCAAAAATCACTCACTTATTCCTCTCTTTCCTAGAAAAACACCGACTTTCATACCTAATAATGCACATAAAAAGCCAAATATAATCGAAAGTAAGAAATAAGTTACAGCCATAAAACTTTGACTAGAATTAATAAACTTTAAACTATCAAGTTCAAAACTGGAAAAAGTTGTAAATGCCCCAATAAAGCCAGTACCTAAACCAGTATTTAGCCACTCTGGTAATCTTTTACTTTCAATAACAAAATAAGTGAGAAATGAAAGTAAAAAGCATCCCAATAAATTACAAATTACAGTTCCCATGGCTTGATAGGCTCCTGATAAGAAATAACGACAAATACCACCCAAAAAGCCAAAAACTGCTACACTTAAATAGACTCTTATTTTATTCATATTTTCATCTCCAGAACAATTGTAAGTTTACCGCAAAAAACGCTTTAAATAAAGCATAAAAAGCTCTCAAAGCTAAGCTTTGAGAACTTTTTTGATGAAATATTAATTAAATTTGGTTCTATTTAAAAGTAAAGAGCTAGCAACAACTGAAATGGAACTAAAAGCCATTGCTAAACCAGCTAATTCAGGACTTAAAACTAATCCTTGGTTAACAAAAACTCCCGCAGCTATTGGAATACCAATTGCATTATAGATAAATGCCCAAAAAAGATTAATTTTAATTCGATTAAATATTTTTTTAGAAATCTGTAAGGCCTTAAGTAAATTATTCAAATCATCTTGCATTAAAACCAGATCTCCACTTTCAATCGCAATATCAGTTCCACTTGCCATCGCCACCCCGACATCAGCAGTTGAAAGCGCTGGAGCATCATTTATTCCATCCCCAACAAAAGCTACTTTAGCATCTTTTTGTAGTTTTTTAACCTCATTTGCCTTTTCATTTGGTAAAACCTCACTAATGACTTGATTAACTCCAATATTTTTACCGATTTCATTAGCTACATTTTGATTATCACCAGTGAGGATAACACTTTTCTTACCCATTTTTTTAAGTTCGGAAATTACAAAAGCTGCATTATCTCTTGGAATATCTTGCATAGCCACTACTCCAATTGCCTCACCAGCAATTCCGACATAAGCACAAGTTTTTGCCTGCTGCTCTAACTTTTTTGCAGCATCTAATAACTTTTGGCTTAAATTAGTTGCCATCTTTTCATTTCCAATAAAAATTTCTTGGCCATTAATCAGGCCAGAAATCCCCTCACCTTTATGAACTTTAAAATTAGATACCTCATAACTTGGTAAGTCATATTTAGCCGCTTCATTCAAAAACGCCTTAGCAAGTGGATGCTCACTATTTTGCTCTAGATTCTTAGCAAGAGTAAGAACTTGCTTTACATCTCCAACGATATCTGTTACTACTGGTTCACCCTTAGTAATTGTTCCTGTCTTGTCAAAAACAACAGTTGAAATTTGGTTAATTTCTTCAAGAGCTTGACCATTTTTTATTAAAATTCCATGCTTGGCACTTAAATTAGTCCCCACCATTAATGCGGTTGGAATTGCCAATCCTAAAGCACATGGGCAGGCGATAACTAAGACATTAACAGCAAAAATTAAGCTATGATCAAAAGGTGCAGAAAATACCACATACCACATTTCAAAAGTTATGATTGCAATAATTAAAACAATTGGAACAAAAAATTGAGAAAATCTATCAGTCAATCTTTGAATAGGTGCTTTTGAAGTCTGTGCTCTCTTTACAAATTCAACAATCTGACTAAGTAAAGAATCCTGACCTAACTTAGTAACTTGGTAATAAATGATACCATCGTAATTAATAGTTGCCCCGACTACATTGTCGCCAATGCTTTTTTTAACTGGTAAACTTTCACCAGTAATCATAGATTCATCAACATGGCTTGTTCCTTTGACAACTTGCCCATCAGCAGCAAACTTCATCGCTGGTTTAACAACCAGAACATCGCCAACTTTTATTTTTTCGACTGGTATCTTGATTTCCTGCCCATTTTTTAAAAGGATGGCATCTTTAGCCTGTAATTTTAAAAGACTTTTTAATGCTCCATTAGCCCGCTTACGCATGCCTTCTTCCAGACTATCACCGAGTAAGATAAATAAGATAATAACTGCAGCACTTTCAAAATATACTTCATGCCCCAGAGTCATTGCATAAATGCTATAAAAATAGGCAACTAAAGTGCCAATAGTTACTAATGTATTCATATTAGCTTGTCCTTTTTTAAAGGCAGCCCAAGCACTAATATAATAGTCCTTAGCCGCTATTACCAGAATTAATGTCGTCAAAACTAAGGCTAGCTCATTATAATATGGGAACACAATATGAAAAGGCATAAGCACCATTTGAAAAAGTAATGGTGATGACAAAAGCAAAGTAATTATTACCTTTTTTCTTGCACTTATTGTCATTATTTAACAACTACCTTTCCATGAAACATATTCATTCCACAACTATAATTATATTCACCAATCTGATCTGTCGGAACTTTTATTGACACCTTTTCACCTGGTGCAAGTTTTTTATCTAGTGCTAAATCACCTGACTTTATTTCAGCTAAACATGCAGTTGAATCCTTTTGGACGAATTCTACTTCTGCCGGAATTCCTTTCTGTAATACCAAAGTAGAAGGACTATATCCACCTTGAATGATAATTTGCGCTTTTTGTTTATTTTTACTTGTCTTGGCAGCTTCGATATCGTTGACCTTTCTGATAAAGAACCACCAAATAATAAATCCAATAATCAGAATAGCAATTAAAATTGAAATAATTCGCATATTTATCTCCTTTTTTAACATTGATGGTTTCTCTTACTATGTAAGCAATCACATGGAATGGTATCTGGTGCTGACTGTTCCATAATATTGAGTTCTCTCTGTATTTCCTTTATCGCAGATTTAGATAAAGGTATTTCTTTTATCAATCGAATTAACAAACTTCCCTTATGCATATCACACATATGAGAAAACATATCCTTAGTCACTTGATACATCATCTCATTTTCAGAAACGGTTGCACTATAAATATAAGCACGCCCTTCTTTTTTTATCTTAACTAATCCCTTATCAACTAGCCTTCTAATTAAAGTTTTGATAGTAGATTCAGTCCAAGACATTTTTTCACTCAATTGATCTATTATTTCACTGCTTTTTACTTCATCGAGTGTCCAAATTATCCTCATAACTTCCCACTCAGCATCAGAAATATTCATTTTTAAAATTTTGTCTACCATATCTTCACCTCCATTGTTTACATTTGTAAACATATATTAAGTCGATACTTACTTTTTGTCAATAAAAAAGCCAAGTAATTAAACTTGGCTAGCTAAAATTTTATTTAATGCATAAGCAATCCCATCGTCATCATGATCTTTAGTGACAAAATCTGCACGTTCCTTTAAAGCACTAATGGCATTGCCCATAGCAACTTTATAAAAGTTATTATTTTCAAACATTGACAAATCATTACCTTGATCACCAAAAACAACCACTTCATTTTCATGAATACCTAACCGATGTGCTAATTGATGAATTGCCAAACCCTTTGAGGCTACTAAATTATTAACTTCAATTGTATCTGTTCCCAGTGAAGAAATGCCACTACTTGAAGCATTCCATTTATCAAAAAAGACTTCAGGCAAATTTTGTTTAAAGGCTTTAATTTCATTTGCCGGTCCACTGAATTCTGCTTTAATAAAGTGAAAGTCTTCGGGTACTTGCTCTAAATCACGTACCCGAATTTTCATATTATTTAGTGCTGAGGCAGCAGCCATGATAATTGATAGATTCCGATCCATCGTGTAGTAATGATTTTCTGTCATAAAATGCAAATTAACCTTACCTAACTTTTGGTAATGAAGAAATTCTTTCAAATCAGCATATGATAAGTCATTACTTATTAATTTCTCCCCTGTAAGGCGTTGTACTACTCCACCATTAAACAAAATTGCATAATTATCATGTCCTGAGATATTAAGTTCTTTTAAATATGGAAGAACTCCTGGTAATGGTCGACCTGAAGCAGGAACAACTTTTATTCCCATTTTATCTGCACGCTGTAAAGCTTTTTTAGTTTTTGGACTTATTCTATGATCTGAAGTTAGCAATGTTCCATCCAGATCAGTTGCAATCATTTTTATTGCCATTTCTATCCTCACAAAACAAATTTTTTAAGTGCTTTGGCAATTCCATTGTGGTTATTGTCGTCAGTAACATAATCAGCTAAATTCTTTATTTCATCAATTGCATTACCCATCGCAATTTTTTTGAAATTTGGGTTTGAAAACATTGAGATATCATTACCTTCATCTCCAAAAATCATTACTTCATCTTCTTCAAAGCCCAGCCGGCTTGCTAATTCAGCTAATGCTAGGCCTTTTGAAGCTGCTGGATTATTAAATTCAACAATAGTTTCAGCACTTCTAACAACATTATATTGATCAAATACCCAATCTGGCAAACGATTTCTAAAACGTGCGATTTCATCTACAGAACCTGTAAATTCACATTTAATATAAGTAAAATCTTTTTTCAAATCTTTCAAATCACAAACATGGATTTCATTATTTGTGGTACTTGCATTAATCCCCATCTGAACATTAATTATCCGATCAAAAGTATAAAAAGCTTCAGTTGTTTCAAAGTGCATATTGACATGAGCTAATCTCTGTAAATGTTTCATCGTTTCAACATCATGCAAATTTTGTTCATGACTAAAAAGAACTTTTCCACTATAAGATTGAGCAACCCCACCATTAAAAACAGTCGCGAATTGTTGATCCCCTTCAAGTCCTAATTGTGCTGCATATGGCAAAATACCTGATAGTGGTCGTCCAGAAGCTAAAACAACTTTTAATCCTTGTTTTCTTGCTAAAGTAAGCATTCTTTGCGTTTCAGCAGCAATTGTATTATGTGACGTCAACAGAGTACCATCTAAGTCAACAGCAAGCATTTTTATTGTCATTTTAGTCCTCCCAAAATTACTTTCTAAAATATATATTTTATTGTACAAAAAAAGACTGCTATCTGCAGTCTTTTTATCCATCAATTAATGAAATTATTCGCCCATTTCAGCTTTTACAACTTCAACAATCTTATTTACATAAGCATCAGTTTGTTCTTGAGTTGGGCCTTCAGCCATTACCCGAAGTAATTCTTGTGTACCTGATGGTCTTACAAGAACACGACCATCACCATTCATTTCATCTTCTACTTCTTTAATAACAGCCATTACCTTTTCATTTTGCTTCCATGCCTTCTTGTCCTTAACTGGAACATTGATTAAGCGTTGTGGGTATTCTTTGAAGTCCTTCAAAAGTTCAGTTAACTTCTTGCCTGTCTTCTTCATTACAAGCATTAAGTGAAGTCCAGTAAGCATTCCGTCACCAGTATTGTGGTAATCACTGATAATAACGTGACCAGATTGTTCACCACCGAGATTGTAACCGTTAGCACGCATTTCTTCTGATACATAACGGTCACCAACTTGAGTCCGGATATTCTTTAATCCTGCACGCTCTAAAGCTTTTGTAAAGCCAAGGTTACTCATAACAGTAGTTACAATTGTATCTTTCTTAAGACGACCATGTTCAGCTAAGTAAGTACCAATTACGTACATAATGTGGTCCCCATCAACTTCGTTACCATTTTCGTCAACAGCGATACATCTATCTGCATCGCCATCAAAGGCTAAACCAAGATCAGCACCTTGCTTAACAACTTCTTCTTGTAACTTCTTAGTATGAGTTGCACCTACATGGTCATTAATGTTTAAGCCATCTGGATGAGTTGCAATAGTAGTAAAATCAATGTTTAAATCAGCAAACAAACGTGAAATCAAATGACTTGAAGCCCCATTTGCGCCATCAACCACAACTTTAATACCATCTAAATCTTCTGGAATAGTTTGTTCAATAAATTGTAAGTACTTTGATGCACCTTCATGATAATCAGTTACTGTACCTAAACCTAATGCTGATGGGCGAGGTAAAGTATCTTCTGGGGCATCAATTAATTGTTCAATTTCTTCTTCTTTAGAATCAGATAATTTAAGACCATCACTACCAAAGAACTTAATACCATTGTCTTGAACCGGATTATGTGATGCTGAAATTTGAACACCAGCATCTGCACCTTGAGCACGAACTAAGTATGACAATCCTGGAGTGGTAATAACCCCCAATTCCAATACTTCAATTCCTACTGACAAAAGTCCTGAAATAAGTGCATATTCAAGCATTTGTCCAGAAATACGAGTATCTCTAGAAACTAAAACCTTTGCTTTTTCGCCATCTTTCTTGTGTTTAGTTAAAACATAACCACCCATACGTCCTAACTTAAAAGCCATTTCAGGAGTCAAAACTTCATTAGCAATTCCACGAACGCCATCAGTACCAAAATATTTTAACATTACAATAAACTACCTTTCTTATGAACCTGACTGTGTTGAATTGGCAACTGTTATCCTCACAGCTACTACATCTTCGCTTGCCTTAATTACCCCATTAGGCAATTTTAGCTTTATCTTTTTAGTCTGTGAACTAGAAACATTCTTCAAGTCAACATCTGTGTCAAGTTCCTTAATCTTCTTCAAAGCACTGCTCTTGCCATAAATAGTCACACTAGTGGTTTCCGCAGTCAATGAATAAACCTTATCACTAGATTCATTCTTCGGGTTTAGCTTAATTTTAACAGTCTTTTTCGGTAATGTAATAGGAATCTTTACATTTACTGCTAAAGGATTAATAACAACATTTAGCTGTGAACCCTTCTTATCTTCTGCCACTAACATAACTTGTTGTTCAAAAGTTTTTGTTGTATTAGTTGGCAAAACGACTTTGGCAATAATCTTGTTAATTTGGTTTACTTCACTTTTTGCACCAGTAACACTAACTACTGAAGGATCTGCTTTTGCGGTTCCAATTGTATATGCATCCGGCACAACATTTTTATTATACTCTATTTGAACAGGAAGCGAACGAGATTTTCGTCTTTGAATATTAACTGTTATTTTTTTCGGATTAATTGAGTAAGCTAATTGCTTATTCAAATTTGTTACTTTAACTTTAATTGTATGTTTACCTACACTTAATTTAGTTAAATCAATGTACACTCGGAAATTTTGAGTATTTTGTGTTGATGTAACCAAAGCACTGGCACCAGACAATGTCATCTTAACTTTTTCAGGATAGCCAGTTACATAATAGCGATCTGTATTTACGGACACCTGTAACGGAACACTAATTGTAACTTTTTTAGTTGCAGTTTGTTGACTGGTTGTTTGCTCTCCTTGAGTGAAATAACCATGTTGAGTTGTATCAATATAGATTACTAATAAAGTTGCAGCAAGTAAGGCAATTATCTTATAAAACCAAGGTTTATCGAAGAATTTGTTCATCGGTCTGCACCCCAATTCCATAATCTACCTAATACTTTTTGGAAAAGTGTCTGCTTTACCTCATCTTGAGGTACCAACTCACTAGTTAAATACTTCATATATTCGTCTCTAGTCATGTCTAACATAAATTGACTATTTTTAGTAATTGTAACTCCACCTGTCTCTTCAGAAACTACAATAGTTATCGCATCGGTAACTTCAGAAATTCCGACAGCAGCACGGTGCCGTGTACCTAATTTTTTAGGAATCATACTATTATCTGATAATGGTAAATAAGCCGCAGCAACAGCGATTCGACCATTTCTAATAATAACTGCTCCATCATGAAGTGGGGTATTAGGAATAAAAATATTAATTAATAATGCACCTGTAACTTCTGCATCTAATCCTATTCCTGTTTCAATATAATCATCAAGACCTGTATTACGTTGAATTGTTATCAAAGCCCCAATACGTCTTTTACTCATATATTGAATCGCCTTATCTAGTTCAGCGACAAATTTTTCAGACATTTGTCGTTCTGTTTTGGCATTACCATTAAAAAATGGCATTCTTCCCAGATGTTCAAGTCCACGCCGAATTTCCGGTTGGAAAATGACTATAACCCCAATAACCGACCAAGATAGGAGTTGATCAACAATATATGCAAAAGTATTAAGGCCAATCCATCCAGCAACTTGTCTAGCCACCCATATGATGACTAATCCTTTTGCTAGCTGAACTGCTTTTGTTCCCTTAATAAGCATTAACAATAAATACAAAATATACCAAACTACTAAAATATCTATTAGAATTGATAAATTCTGCCAAGTAAAGAAATTAGTAAAATTAAAAGACATTTAAACCCTCCTATCATTAAATTTTATTATACCTTTTTAGCGAGAATACATCTTAAATTCTAAGAATAAATCATTATATTCTTGCACTTTTTTAGGAGGTAAGTCCTTATAAACTTGTAAATGATTAATGGTGTTTTTATCTGGATAAAATTGCTTGTCATCCCGAATAGATTTTGGCAAATACTTCATCGCTGCCTTGTTTGGCGTTGCATATCCCACATATTCTGCATTTTGAGTAGCATTTTGGGCATCTAACATGAAATTAATAAATGCATAAGCAGCTTTTTTATTTTTAGCAGTTTTAGGAATGACCATATTATCAAACCATAAATTAGAGCCTTCTTCAGGAACTACATAATGAAGATGGGAATTATTATCTAACATCTCACTTGCTTCACCAGACCAAGTAACAGCAAGAGCGGCTTCATTTTGAATCATGTACATTTTAATTTCATCAGAAATTATTGCTTTAACATTTGTTCCTAAACTATCTAACTTAGTTTTGGCTAGTTTTAATTCAACTGAATTGGTCGTATTCATCGAATAACCTAGTGAAACTAACGAGAATCCCATAATATCACGGGCCGAATCAACTAATAAAATTTTATTTTTCCATTTTGGATTCCACAAATCATTCCAGTGCTGAACCTCATCAGATTTAACATACTTATCATTATAGATAATACCTAAAGTTCCCCAGAAATAAGGAATAGAATATTGATTATGCTTATCAAAAGACTGATGTAAAAACTGCGGATTAAGATTTTTAAAGTTAGATAGCTTATTTGTATCTATCTTATCCAGTAAATTGGCTTTTTTCATCTTAGTAATCATATAGTCTGATGGAACTGCCAAGTCATAGCTCGTCCCACCTTGTTTCACTTTGGTAAACATTGCTTCATTTGAGTCAAAAGTTTCATAAATGACTTTATAACCCGTTTGTTTTTCAAATTTAGTAATCAAACTTGGGTCAATATAATCTCCCCAATTATATATAATCAAAGTTTTTTTGGAGGAAGTAGCTGATGAAGAATCTAACTTATTGGCAGCTAAACTAAGTCCCAAACAAAGGGCTAAAATAATTACTGCACCCCAAATTAATTTTTTCACTTAATAAGGCCCCCAATCTCTGGCTTATTACCCTTATGGCTATGACGGGTAGTTAAGAGATAATATCCACCGACTAATACAAGAACAATTAAAAACATTAAAGTTGATAAAGCATTAATCTCTAGATCAATTCCTTGGCGTGCACGTGAATATATTTCTACCGATAAAGTTGTGAAGCCATTCCCTGTTACAAAAAAGGTAACAGCAAAATCATCTAATGAATAAGTCAAAGCCATGAACAAACCAGATAGTATTCCTGGTGTAATTGCTGGTATCAATACTTTACTGTATACCTGCCAATTATTTGCGCCAAGATCTCGAGCAGCATCAATCAAAGACTTATCCATTTCTTTAAGGCGGGGCAATACCATTAAGACAACAATTGGAATTGAAAAAGCAATATGACTAAGTAAAACGGAGCCAAAGCCCAAACTAAGTCCTAATGCAGTAAAAAACACTAAAAAACTTGCCCCAATAATTACATCAGGCGACACCATTAGCACATTATTTAATGATAGTAATACCGTTTTTTTCTTCTTATTCTTAGTACCATCAATTGCAATTGCCCCCATAGTACCAATAATCGTTGCAATTAAGCTTGAAAGTAGAGCCAACATAATCGTATCTAAGAAGATTGCTAAAAGTCGACCGTCAGCAAATAAATCTTTATAGTGCGTTAATGTGAAGCCATGAAAGACATCCATATTTTTCCCATTTGAAAAAGAAAAAACGATTAGATAAAAAATTGGCAAATAAAGAATAAATAAAACTAAAGCTAAATATAGTCTTCCCCAAACTTTTTTCATAGTTTTACCTCCTTTTTGCGCTTATTCTTTTCTCCTGTCAAAACCATTACAGCTACCATCATTACAATCAGTATTACACCGATAGTTGAACCCATACTCCAGTTCATTGTTGTTGTAAAGTATTCCTCAATCGCAGTTCCCAATGTAATAACTCGGTTACCACCAATTAATCTAGTCAACATGAAAAGTGATAATGATGGAATAAAAATTGCTTGAACACCACTTTCAACACCAGGAAGTGATAATGGCCAAATTATATAACGAAAACTCTGCCACTTACTTGCACCCAAGTCATTAGCTGCATTTATCAACGCAGGATCAATTTCCTTGATCGCATTATATATGGGTAAAATCATAAAAGGAATTTCGATGTAAGTTGCTACAAAAATAAAGGCAAAATTGGTAAACAAAATATTTACCGGACCAATTCCAAATAGATGCAAGAAGTTATTTACTAATCCACTCTTACCAAAAATCCCAATAAATGCATAGGCTTTTAAAAGCAAATTAATCCAAGTTGGCAAAATTATCAAAAGTAACCAAAATTGTTGATTTTTTAGTTTAGTTAAAATATAAGCTACTGGATATGATACTAACAAAGTAAATAGAGTAATAAGTAATGCATACCAAAATGAATTTAGTGTCATTCTCAAAAAAGTAGCATTTGTAAAGAAGTTGCTAAAATTTTCTAAACTAATTGAACCATTACCAGTTAATGAAGTCCAAAAAATCAGCAATAACGGCAGAACAACAAATAAGCCAATCCAAAGACTGTAAGGTAATAAAAAGAACCAATGTTTATTCTTCATTATCATCCTCACCTTCGTATTTTTCTAATCGTGCATCAAATTCTTCTTCACTTTCACCAAATCGCATAACATGGATATCTTCTGGGTCGAAGAAAATGCCTACTTCTTTTCCAACTTCAGTTGGATTAGTTGAATGAATTAGCCACTCATTTTCATCAGCATCATGAGCCTTAATTTCAAAGTGATCACCTAAAAATAGCTGACTTTCAACTGTAACTAATAATTTTCCCTTATCAGGTTCTACAATATCCAAGTCTTCTGGTCTTAAAACCACTTCAACTTTTTCTCTCGGATTGATACCAGCATCAGCACATTCAAAATGCTTATTAACAAACTCTACTTCATAATCTTGAACCATCCGTCCAGGAACAATATTAGAATCTCCAATAAAGCGTGCTACAAAATCATTAACTGGCTCATCATAAATATCTACTGGTGTACCAGATTGTTGAATTTTGCCCTCGTTTAAAACGAAGATTTCATCACTCATTGCTAAAGCTTCTTCTTGATCATGAGTAACAAATATAAAAGTAATTCCCAGCTTCTTTTGAATAGCCCGCAATTCAAACTGCATTTCTTTACGCAGACGCTTATCTAAGGCAGACAAGGATTCATCGAGTAATAGAACTTTGGGTTTATTAATAATTGCCCGGGCAATAGCAACCCTTTGTTGCTGCCCACCCGACAATTCAGATATTTCACGATTAGCATACCCATCTAGGCGAACAGTATGCAACGCCTCTTTAACAGCTTGTTTAATTTCAGATTCTGGTCGTTTTTTTAGCTTTAAAGCAAAAGCAACATTTTCGTAGACATCTAAATGTGGAAACAAGGCATAATTTTGAAAGACGGTATTTAAATGTCTTTTAGAAGCATCTAAATTAGTAATATCTTGACCATCAAACAAAATTTGACCACTAGTAGCCTCTGTAAAACCCGCAATAATTCTTAAAATGGTTGTTTTTCCACTACCACTTGGACCAAGCAAAGAATAAAATTTACCCGATTCAATCTCTAAGTTAATATCTTTTAAAGCCACAAAGCCATCATCATAACGCTTAGTTACATTCTTTAATTCAATGATGTTCACTTACTCTCCCCCTCAATATCACGACCAATTATTCTAACTTCAGTATGCAAATCAATTCCGCGTTGCTCTTTAATTGTTTTTTGAATGTAATGAATCAGATTTAAATAATCTGTAGCTGTTGCCCCGCCCTTGTTAACAATAAATCCTGCATGCTTAGTTGATACTTGTGCTCCACCAATTTGCTTTCCTTGCAAACCAGCCTTAATCAACATTGGGCCGACAAAATGACCTGTTGGACGTTTAAAGACACTCCCACAAGATGGATATTCAAGTGGTTGCTTATATGCTCTTAAGGCATTGAGATAATTCATTTCATCCAAAATCTTAAGCTTATCACCTTGTTCCAGCTTAAAGCGAGCACTAACTACAATATCTCCAGTTTCCTGAACCAATGAATGGCGATAACTAAAATGCATTTCATCATGGCTATAATGCTTAATTTCACCTGATCTAGTTAAAACGGTAACTTCAGAAATTGCCTGCTCACTTTCTCCACCATATGCTCCAGCATTCATAAAGACTGCTCCACCAACACTACCAGGAATTCCAGCAGCGAATTCTAAACCTGATAGTCCATGATTAGCAGCAAAAAAAGCTGTTTTAACAATTGTTGCACCAGCTTGTGCTTCAACTGTATCTCCATCAAGCTTAATTTCATTCATATCTGTTAAAATAATTACTAAACCAGCAATCCCTTTATCAGATATGATTAAATTTGATGCATTACCAATAACAGTAATATCTAAGCCATCTTCATTTGCTGCAGCAACTAGCATCTGCAGCTGCTCCAGATTCTTTGGAAAAGCCAAATATTCTGCCTCTCCACCGGTTTTAGTAAAAGTATACCGACTCAAAGGTATCTGCTTTGAAATATTATAATTTTGCTTAATTAAAGAATCTATTTTCATTTAGGAGCCTCCAATTTTTTCATCCTTTTTATTTTACCGCAAAGCGCGTTATTACGCAGTAGTATGCTATACTGAAATTGTTTACATTTAAGGAGAATTTTAAGATGAATTTTATTGCTATGGACTTTGAAACCGCCAATCGTCATCCTGAAAGTGCATGTTCACTAGCCTTAGTAATGGTTAGAAACAACAAAATAGCAGATCGCTTTTATACGGTAATCAATCCACAAATGCCTTTTGATGGGCGCAACATTAGTGTTCATCAAATCACACCCAGCGACGTAAAAGATGCTCCTACAATGGCAGAAGTTTGGCCCAAAATAAAAGATTTATACCAGCCAGGCATGCTTGTTGCGGCTCATAACGCCAAATTTGATGCCAATGTTTTAAAAATGTCATTAGCCAGATATGACATCGCAGAGCCACATTACCTAGTGATTGATACCTTAAAAACCAGTCGCTTATTTGAACCTGATTTGCCAAATCATAAACTTAATACTGTTTCTGAAGCATTGGATGTTGAACTCTGGCATCACCATAATGCTTTAAGTGACAGTGAAGCTTGTGCCGGAATTTTGATTAAACAAAATGAAAAAATGGGTGATGAAGCAATCAAGAATTTAATTGAGCAAAGATAAGATNCGTAACTGAACGCTGTGTTCAATTACGTCTTTGTTTATTTATTTTCTAAAATTTGCGTTTGCACTACAAAATCTTTTCCATCTAGACAAATCTTAATATTTTTCTCTTTCAATAAATCGCCATATAAAATTGCATACATCTTTCCATGACAAGAAACCATGGTAATATAGTTAGCTTTGAAAGGAAGTTGCCAAATTTCATCAATAACTGCCTGTACTGACTTCACCTCACCCAAATAATTTGGTGAAAGATTCATTGCTTTCCATTTCTTTTCTAAAACTGGTAAAAATTCAAGATCTTTCCCCAGTTTATTAAATAAACAATAACGATAGTCAATACCAGTTTGATAAAGTTGCTTAGTTACAAAATATCTTTGTTTAAAATCAGCTAAACTATCAGTTGCTTTAACTTCCCAAGGGAGCGTTGCATGCAGATCACCAAGCACATTTTGGGCATCAAACTCCTTGAACTTACGAATATTAAGCGCAAGTTTACCTGTAACTTGACTAAGATGTCTTTCGCTAATAACTGCCTTAGCTAAAGTATAAATACCTTGAATATAAGCAGTATCTACATCTTTTACCTTGGCTGGGAAAGAAATTACATGTAGAAGCTTTTTATCCTTAGATAAATTTAAATTCTCGCTTGTTTCTGGGATTTCTTCAATTGCTTTTGCTAAATCAACTTGTTCATTTTGCTTTTTTAAGAATTTAGAATATGAAGCAAAAGAACTAACTGGAAGTGCTGAAGCTAGTTCATCCCCCTGATATAAATTACTAAACCTCTTTTTTAATAAAGTTTCAGAAGCAGCATCTAAACTATGATGAGAAAAAATTAATCTTAATTTTGAAGAAGATAAATCAACTAGGGCTATAAAAATTGGTCGACCTGGCTTTTGATACATTATTTTTTCTAAATCAGAACGTTTAATTTCCCCTGTTGCAACCAAAAATGGAATTGAAGAGTTTAATATTGGCCTAAACTCTAATTTTTTGTCATTAATAAACCAAGCATAGTTTAATAAATCAACTTTATTAGCTAATTCAGTTAACAATTGATAGATTCTCCTAATTTCTGTATAGCTGGCTTCTTTTAAATCAAACTCTAATATCGAAAAAGAAGTTTTACCTTGTGAGAAAAGACTCTGTGCTGTTGGAGAGGCAATGATTGGCTCAGATCCATATTCAGCACTAAAATTATCAAACAATAACTTTAAATTATCTAGGTCAACTTCACTAGCAAATGCACCTTTGACTTCATTATTACCAGTTAGCTTTTTCACAACTAATTGATCTAGTTGTGACAGATTATTAATTTGGTTAAGTTCTGCATCCTCTATTTCGATTTTAAATGCACTTTCAACTTCAATTATAAAACGGACCAAATCTAATGAATCCAAATCTTTTAAAGCTGATACATTAAATTTCGCAAGCAATTTTTCAAGTTCCTGCTCAATATCCTTGGTATCATTACGCAAGTATTGCTTTTTAAGATAATATTTTTCAATCATCTTTTTTGCATCAATTTTTCGATTATAAGTATATAGAAACTCAGGTACTCGAATAATTATCGGATTTAAATACCGCGGAAGTTTATGATTAATTTCAGCCGTTTTATCATTGTCAGCTAGATAAAAAATATAAATTCGACCATTTTGATATTTGGCAACTGCAGATTTTACTCCCATTACTTCACTCGCAATAGTTTTCACTTCACCAAGTTCAATTCTAATACCATTAACTTGAACTTGATCATCCATTCGCTCTAAAAATACCAATTCGCCATTATCTAATTGCTCAACAATATCACCTGTTTTATAGTAATTAATTCCTGCTTCAGAAATAAACTTTTCTCGCCTTTTCACAGGATCTAACACATAGCCTTGAGTTACACCTTTGCCACCAATATAAAGTTCTCCTTTATTCCCCTCTTGATTGACTAACTTAACAATTGCACCAGAAAAAGGTTTTCCAATTGGAACATAATTATTTTCATTAAGGGTCACTTCGTGATAAGTAGCATAAATCGTTGTTTCGGTTGGTCCATATAAGTTAAAGACTCGACATCCACTCTTCAAACTTGCTTTAAGTTTTTTCGCTAAGTCAATTGGAAAAGCTTCTCCAGCAACCATTAAAAATTTTAATTTTTTAAAAACATCGGGCCCTCCGATTGTTAACAAAGCATCGGCAAATGAAGGAGATAAAGATAAATGAGTAATTTTTTCTTCGTTAATCAATTTAGGAATTAAGCGAATACTTTCACTTTTTGATGGACTAGTAGGCAAACAGACAAGCTCTGCCCCGGTCAAAATTGGTGAAAGAATCTCAGTTAATGAAACATCAAAAGAATATGGTGTTGAGAAAAGGAAGCGCGTTTCACTATTAACGTGAATTAATGGATATAATTCAGATAATAACCATTTAATATTTTCTTCAGTCAAAAAAACTTTCTTCGGTACCCCAGTACTACCTGATGTTGCAAGAATATAAGCATATTTAGGACTAGAAGCTTGATAATTAAAGCTTATATTTTTATCTGGGTCAAATTCCTCAACATTTATATTAGTAAAATCATAATCAGTTACCACAAAATCAGTTACCAAGGAATTCCATTCCACTTCTTTAACACGCTTTAGTGCTTCATTAAGAGATAAAGCTGAAACAAGTGGCATTGGGATTTTTCCTGCTTTCCAGATTCCTAAAATTACAGGAAGAACGAAACGCGTATTTTGTAAGTAAAAAGGAACAATGTTTTGTTTATTAAAATGCAATAAGCCTTGAGCAAGTTGATTACTTAGATTTTCAATCTGTAAAAAAGTTAAATTTCCATCTCTGGAACTTATAGCTACTTTATTAGGTTCTTTTCCTAGACGATTTGTTAATTCTTTTAAAAAAATCATTTTAATCACCTTTCAGTTTTATATTTTTTTCTTTTAGGATTTAGCAATGAATATAAAGGTCCTATATTAGAAATCAAGTATGCAAAACTAGCTAAAAAAGCTAAATACAATTTAGATTGCATAGTATTATGAGATAGTAATTCTACAATTCTATTACTTAGCCAATACCGAATAGTTGTTGTTGCAATATAACTAAATAAAAAAATAATACCTAACTGCCAATTTCCTAGTAAAAACAAATAAAATATTATAGCTAAATATAAAGTTGGCAAAAAAAGCCATGCAAATGCTCCTCTATATTGATTAATCAAATATGAAAAAGCAGAAGTCCTATCAATATGCTTTTTGACCAGATCAGAATATATTTTTCCATTTTCAAATAGTGTTTTAAACCATGTGGCATTTTGTTTCATTAGTATTTTTAAATTTTTGGGCGATTCTCCATATTCCACAGCAAAAATAGGATAAATCTTAACATCATGGCTTCTAAGAAAAAAACTCAAATAAATATCTTCACACCAGTAATCTGTTGTAAATCCTCGTATTTTCTGTAAATAATCTAACCTTATAAATAAGCCATGACCAACCACATGATTTCTAAGAAATTTAGAAAAAAGAATTCCATTTGTAAACCCATTTGTAAACCCATTTGTAAATTCAAAATTCGTTTGGAAAATTGCAAAGCCTTTCATCAAAGGAGATAACGACTTTAAATTTTTAAAAAATGCAGCATATTCCTGCATAATTAGTGGAAATGATTTTGTCTGACATAATTTACACATATTTATTAAAGTTTGTTTTGTAATATTGCTATCAGCGTTGTAAACAGCAAAATAGCTTTTTTTATCGACATTTTTATTGTTTTTTATTATTGCCTGCAAAGCAAAATTTAATTGATGTGCCATCATTCCAGAATATGCAGGATAGTTCAATAATTTTACATTTTTGTATTTTGAAGAAGTAGCAAGTTTCTTTTTTACCACTTCATAAGTTGTATCATCTGAATCAATTAATTTCTTCTCTTTATTAGTTGTTACAATCAATAATTGGGCTTTAATTTTACTTTCCTCAATTGCTTTTACAAAATTATCAATTGTATTACTGATAATTCTTTGTTCCAATAAGCAGGGAATAACTATATATAGTAGTCCATCAAATTTTTTAAAATTAATATTATTTATAGAATAATGTTTTATCTTTTTAAAAATTATCAATGATCTAACTATGTGCCATAAACATTGCAAAAACATACACAATATAATTAATTTAATGTAGAGATTCACTTATATCACGACCTATCATCAGTTTAATAGAAACTGTCAAATTTTTTGTGTAAATAGAT